>JALFBM010000024.1 GCA_022773425.1 Selenomonadaceae bacterium | reverse complement strand
GGAGAGCGCTTGCCTTACAAGCAAGATGTCAGCAGTTCGATCCTGTTATCGCCCACCATATGGCCTGCACAAAGCCGTTGCACGCGTTTTCGCTTGCGGCGGCTTTTTTGTACAGACTGTCCACGCAAAAAGGAATTGCGGCCCCTTTCCGCATGTTGTATAATAAGAACATTAGGGAGTTGCGGCTCCCGTTGGTTGAAAGGAAGAACCTTTTTTGGAACAGACAGAGAATCTCGCGGAGCTTTTGCAAGAGATGCACGTGTGGATGGGGCAGTATATGCGCTCGTTTCATACGGACGACGAGGAAGTCATGCAGGGCATCCGCATCAAGGAGATCCACACGGGCTTCGTCACGCGCATCGCGGTGGAGCTCGCGGGGCATCTCGAGCTTGCGCCGCACGATGTGCAGCTCGCGGAGATCATGGGGCTTTTTCATGATGTCGGGCGGTTCCGGCAGTACAGTCTCTACCAGACGTTCAACGACGCGCAGTCGGAGGATCACGCCGCGCTCGGCCTGAAAGTGCTCGACGAGCTGCCGCTCATGAAGCGCCTTGCGCCGGCGGATGAGGCGCTCGTGCGCTTCGCCATCGGCAACCACAACAAGAAGGAAATCGCGCCGACGGACGATCGGCGCAAGATTTTTTTCGCCAGGCTGCTGCGTGACGCCGACAAGCTCGACATCTACCGCGTGCTTGCGCCGTTTATCCGGCCGGAGAATGCGGACAAGGCGCCGAAATTCGTGAAGGGCGCGGACAGCGACCGCATAAACCCGGATTTCGTCGCGGACTTTCTCGCGGGGCGGCAGGCCGATTACCGCAGGCTGCGGACGCAGGGCGACCGCAAGATCGTGCGGCTGATGTGGATCTACGACATCAATTTCAGCTGGACGATGCGCGAGATCGTGAAGCGTGGGTATGTGGATCTCATTCTGCGGTATCTGCCCGCACAGCCGGAGCTCGAGCCGGGCATCGCCCGCCTCAAGGCGTACATCGAAAAGCGCTGCGCGGAGACCGATCGGGCAGAGATATAAGGAAAATGGGGCCAGGAGGCCCTTTTGATAAAGGAGTAAGCATCATGGCGGAAAAGGAAATGGCATCAAACTTTATTCAAAATGCCATCGAGGAAGATCTGAAAAATGGCAAGTATACGGACGGCATTCACACGCGGTTCCCACCGGAGCCGAACGGCTATCTGCACATCGGCCACGCGAAGTCGATCTGCCTGAACTTCGGGCTCGCGGAGCGCAACCACGGCCTCTGCAACCTGCGCTTCGACGACACGAACCCGACGAAGGAGGACACGGAATACGTCGACTCCATCCAGGAGGACATCAAATGGCTCGGCTTCTCGTGGGGGAACCGGAAGTTCTACGCGTCCGATTATTTCGACAAGCTCTACGACTACGCCGTGCAGCTCATCAAAAAAGGGCTCGCCTACGTCGATGACCTGTCGGCCGAGGAGATCAAGGCCTATCGCGGCACGCTGACGGAGCCGGGCAAGGAGAGCCCGTACCGGAACCGCAGCATCGAGGAGAACCTCGACCTGTTCGCGCGCATGAAGGCCGGCGAGTTCGCGGACGGCGAGAAGGTGCTCCGCGCGAAGATCGACATGGCCTCCCCGAACATGGTCATGCGCGACACGGTCATCTATCGCATCGCGCACGCGACGCATCACCGCACGGGCGACAAATGGTGCATCTATCCGATGTACGATTTCGCGCATCCGCTGTCCGATGCCATCGAGGGCATCACGCACTCGGTCTGCACGCTCGAGTTCGAGGAGCACCGCCCATTCTACGACTGGCTGCTCGACTCGCTGGACTTCAATCCGAACACGCGCCCGCGCCAGATCGAGTTCGCGCGGCTGAACCTCACGAACACCGTGACGAGCAAGCGCAAGCTCCGCCAGCTCGTCGAGGAGGGCTACGTGCGCGGCTGGGACGACCCGCGCATGCCGACCATCTCGGGCCTGCGCCGCCGCGGCTATACGCCGGCATCCATCCGCAATTTCTGCGAGGAGATCGGCGTCGCGAAGGCGAACAGTCTCGTAGATGTCGCGATGCTCGAGCACAGCGTCCGCGAGGACCTCAACGAGAACGCGGACCGTGTCATGGCCGTGCTCGACCCGGTCAAGGTCGTCATCACGAACTATCCGGAGGACAAGCAGGAGTGGCTGCTCGCGGACAACAACCCGATGCATGGCGGCCAGCGCTTCGTGCCGTTCTCGCGCGAGATCTGGATCGACCGCGCGGACTTCATGGAGAACCCGCCGAAGAAGTATTTCCGCCTGAAGCCGGGCGGAGAGGTGCGCCTGAAGCACGCCTACATCATCAAATGTGAGGAAGTCGTGAAGGACGCGGACGGGAACGTCACGGAGCTCCATTGCACGTGCGACCCGACCTCGAAGACGGGCGACGCGACCGCGAACCGCAAGATCAAGGGCACGATCCACTGGGTGGCCTGCAAGACCGCGCTGCCCGCGGAGGTGCGTCTCTACGACTACCTGCTCGAGACCGACGCAGACGGCAACGTGCCGGACGATTTCCAGCATGCGCTGAACCCGGATTCGATGAAGGTCATCGAGAACGCTTGGATCGAACCGTCGGTGAAGCTCGCGGCCGCGGGCACGCACTACCAGTTCCTGCGCACGGGCTACTTCGTCGTCGACCCGGATACGACGCCGGATCATCTCGTGTTCAACCGCGTTGTCGGCCTCCGCGATTCGTGGGCGAAGAGCCAGAAGAAATAAAAGCCGCCCTGCAAAGGCGGGAGGTGTTTATATGTCAAAAATCCCAAAGAACCTGACCGATAAGGATATGCTGCGCGACTGGGTCGAGGAGGAGTCCATCGAGGACACGTTCCAGCAAGCCGAGCAGGCCGAGAAGGCGCGCGCAAAGGCTGCGGCCGGCGTCGAGCCGCCGGCGAACCTTGCGAAGGCCGGCTTCAATGCGCCGCTGATGGATGAGCTCGGGCGGACGCTGCTGCAGCTGCGCCTTGAGCTCGCGCAGAAGGGCGCGACGGGCGTCACCTATAAGGTAAAGCGCGACGGCGAAAGCGTCGTCATCACGCCGAAATATAAGATCTGAAGTCGGGAAAAAAGAGTATGCAGCTGCGCCTCCATCAGGGGAGGGGAGGCGCGGCCGCAAAGAGTAAGGAAGTGTTGTTATGGTCAGTTCGACCACTGTGGCGGTCGTCATTTTCGTTGCCGCCTACGCGTTGATCATTTCGGAAAAAGTGCATCGCACGATCGTCGGCATCGTCGGCGCGATGCTCATGATCCTGGCGGGCGTCATCACGCAGGATCAGGCCATCTCGCATATTGATTTCAATACGCTCGGCCTGCTCATCGGCATGATGATCATCGTCGCCATCACGAGCGAGACGGGGCTGTTCAACTTCCTCGCGATATGGGCCGCGAAAAAGGTCAAGGCGCAGCCGATCAAGCTGCTGCTCGCGCTTTCCGGGCTCACGATGGTCTGCTCGGCGCTGCTCGACAACGTCACGACCGTCCTGCTGACCGTGCCGATCACGTTCAGCATCACGGCGCAGCTCAAGGTCGATGTCATCCCGTACCTGATCTCGCAGATCCTCGCGTCGAACATCGGCGGTACCGCGACCTTGATCGGCGACCCGCCGAACATCATGATCGGCAGCGCGGTCGGACTGAACTTCATGGATTTCCTCGCGAACACGACCGGCATCGCCGTGCTCTGCTTCTTCGTCGTCGACGCCATCCTGATCCTGATTTACCATAAGGAACTCAAGACGACGCCGGATCTGCAGGCACAGGTCATGCGCCTGAACGCAAAAAAGCAGATCGCGAACCCGCCGCTGCTGAAGAAATGCCTCGTCGTCATCTTCCTGACGATCTTCCTGTTCGTCGTGCACGGCTACCTCGGCCTGCAGACGGCGACGGCCGCGCTCTCTGGCGCCGGCCTGCTGCTGCTCATCACCTATACGCGCGATGAGCACATGATCGCGAAAGTCCTCTCGAAGGTCGAGTGGACGGCCATCTTCTTCTTCGCCGGCCTGTTCGTGCTCGTCGGCGCGCTCGTCGAGACGGGCGTCATCAACATGCTCGCGGCCGAGGCCATCAAGGTCACGAGCGGCAACGAGACTGCGACCGCCATGCTGATCCTCTGGATGAGCGCGTTCGCGTCCGCCTTCATCGACAACATCCCGTTCGTCGCGACGCTGATCCCGCTGATCCAGGATATGGGTGCGATGGGGCTCTCAAACCTCGATCCGATGTGGTGGTCGCTGGCTCTTGGCGCCTGCCTCGGCGGTAACGGCACGCTGATTGGCGCGAGCGCCAACGTCGTCGTCGCCTCCATGGCAGCGCAGCGCGGCCGTCAGATTTCTTTCCTCGGCTTCATGAAGGTCGCATTCCCTATCATGATCCTCACGGTCATTCTCTCCAGCGTCTACGTTCTCATCCGCTACCTTTGATTGGATGATGCCCGACGCCTGCTCCGCTGCGATAGGCGATGCGCACAGACGATCGTTTTACATGGTCTGACAATCCGATAAAAAACAGGACGATGGCAGTGTCTAGTCTGCCATCGTCCTGTTTTTCTTTTCGCTATCGTTCGCTTACCGATACGTGACGGTTTCGGCGAGCGGCTTTCTCTGAAAGTGCGGGGGGAGGGGCTTTGCGGATTCGGCTTTGTAGCCGAGGTCGAGGAGCATGACGATGCTCTCGTTTTCGGGGAGGTCGAGGGCCGCGGCGAGCTTGTCCGGATCAAAGAAGTTGACCCAGCATGCGTCCAGTCCCTCGTTCGCGGCCGCGAGCATCAGATGGGTGGCGACGATGCTCGCATCCTCGACGCCGGAGTCGTGCTTGCCGCCCGGATAGGTGAAGACGTTTTCACGGTCATAGGCGACGACGAGCACGGTTCCTGCCCCATAGCGGCACGGTGTCTCCTTATCGATGATCGCGAGTGTCTCGGGCTTCTGCGCGACATAGATATGCTGCTCCTGTAGATTTTTCGCTGTCTGTGCCAGGCGACCGGCCTCCAGTACCGCTTCGAGCGTCGCCTGCGAAACGGCTTTGTCGCTGAACTTTTTGCACGAAAAACGATCTTTGACAACCTCGGTAAATTCCATGGAAATCTCCTCCTTTGGCTTTTCTCGTCTACTCTCTTCGCGGTCGGAAAGGGAAATTCCTGCTCAATCTTTCTCCATGCGGCCGAGGATGGTGCGGGCAACGTAGACGCCGCTGGCGCTGGCCTGGGAGAGGCCGCGGGTGACGCCGGCGCCGTCACCGATGGCGAAGAGGTTTGGCAGGGCGGTCTCGAGGTCGTGGGAAAGGACGACGCGGGAGCTGTAGAACTTCACCTCGACGCCGTAGAGCAGGGTGTCGTCGTTCGTCATGCCCGGCGCGATGTGGTTGAGCGCTTGGATCATCTCGATGATGTTATCGAGGTGGCGTTTCGGCAGCACGAGGGAGAGGTCGCCCGGCGTCGCCGCGAGCGTCGGCCGCGTGAAGCTCTTGCCAATGCGGTGCGCGTTCGTGCGGCGGCCCTTGATGAGGTCGCCGTAGCGCTGCACGATGATGCCGCCGCCGAGCATGTTCGAGAACGAGGCGATGCGTTTGCCGTACTGATGCGGCTCCTTGAACGGCTCGGTGAAGTGGTTCGAGACGAGCAGCGCGAAATTCGTGTTGTGGCTCTGCAGTTTCGGATCACTGTAGGAGTGCCCGTTGACCGTCACGATGCCGTCCGTGTTCTCCATGACGACGTGACCGTGCGGGTTCATGCAGAACGTGCGGACGAAATCGCCATAGAGTTTCGTGCGGTAGACGAGCTTGGCCTCGTAGACCTGGCTCGTGATGTCGTTCCATACCTCATCGGGAACCTCGACGCGCACGCCGACGTCGACGCGGTTATTCTCCTGCTCGAGCCCGAGCGCGTCGCATTCGTTGCTGAACCACTCGGCGCCCGCGCGGCCCGGCGCGACGATCAGATAGGGCGCTGCGATCTTTTCGCCGGATTCGAGCTCGACCTCGTTCGTGCCTTTGCCGTCGGAGTGGATATGCGCGACGGGGCAGGTGAAGCGGAAGTCGACGCGGTCCTTCAAATATTCGTAGGTCGCTTCGAGCATGCGCAGGTTGTTCTCCGTGCCGAGATGCCGGACGCTCGCGTCGAGCAGGTGCAGATCCCACTGCAGCGCGCGGCGGCCGATATCCGAGCCCTTCGTCGTGAAGACTTTCGCGGGCGCGCCGTGCTTCTGGTTGATGCGATCGACGTAGTCGATGAGGTCCATGACCTCCTCATCCGGGATGTATTCGTTCAGCCAGCCGCCGAACTTCGTCGTGAAATTGTATTTGCCATCGGAGAACGCACCGGCGCCGCCGAAGCCGCGCATGATGCTGCAGGGCTTGCACCCGATGCAGCTCTTGACCTTGCCCGCCGAGATCGGGCAGACGCGGTGATAGATATCCTTGCCGCTCTCAAGCACGAGAACCTTCGTGCCCGGACGCTTTTCCGTGAGCTCATAAGCTGCCATCACACCGGCCGGGCCGCCGCCAACAATCACAACATCGTAGTTTTCCATATCTTGATTCCTCCACAAAAAGGACAAACGAAAAGGCAGAAAATCGGACTAGCGGATTTTCTGCCATATTCCTTTTCGATTATACAGGAATCAAAATCAAAAAGCAAGTTTTTTCTATCTGTCCTGGTTGGAAAGCCCAAGTCTTTCGAGCATGGCCATGTCCTCGCGGATAGTCGTGCCGGTGGTGGTCAGCATGTTGCCGGTGATGGAGGCGGATGCGCCGGACTGCAGGGCGGTCGCGCCGTTGTCGGGCAGGCGCTTGCGGCCGGCGGCGAGGCGGATGTTGGCCGTCGGGTTGATGAAGCGGAAAATCGCGACGGTGCGCAAGATATCCTCGGAGGAAATCAGCGGCTGATTTTCAAGCGGGGTGCCTGGAATCGGCATCAGCGCATTGACCGGGATGGATTCGATGCCGAGTTCCGCGAGCGAGACGGCCATGTCGATGCGGTCATCCCAGTCTTCGCCGAGACCGATGATGCCGCCCGAGCAGACGCAGAAACCTTCTTCCTGTGCCCGGCGGATGGTCTGGATGCGGTCGTCGTAGGTATGTGATGTGCAGATCTGCGGGAAGAAGCGGCGGCTCGTTTCGATATTATGGTGGTAGCTCGTGACGCCGGCCTCGTGCAGTTCGTGGAGCTGCTCGCGCGTCAGCAAGCCATGCGAGGCACATAGATCCATGTGGGTGAGTTCCTTCTTCATGCGTCGGTAGCAGTGCAGCGCCTTGCGGAAATCCTCTCCCGCCAGGCGGCGTCCCGACGTCACGATGGCGAAGCGGTTGACGCCTTCTGTCTCATTTGCGCGGGCGTTCTCGACGATCTCGTCCTCGGGCAGGAACCCGTATTCGTCGATATGGGTCTTATGGCAGGATGCCTGCGCGCAGTACTTGCAATTTTCCCCGCAGTGGCCGCTGCGCCCGTTGATGACGGTGCATAGGTCGATGTGGTTCCCGCAGAAATGCTTCTGCAGGCGCCCGGCCGCCGCGGATAGCTCTGCAAGCGGCGCGTCCAGCAGGAATGAAAAATCCTCGCCGCGCTTCAGCCTCCGTCCGCGGATGATCTCGTCTGCCATCTGCCCGGGGCTTTTCGTATTCTCCATGTTGCTTTCGCTTCCTTTTTCTCCTGATACACAAAATGGGAACGGATTTTTGAAAAAACAAAAATCTGTTCCCATTATAAAAGGTTTACAGGCATTCGTCAATGAACGCTGGTTCTGGTTATTTTACGACATTCCAGTTGTGGTCGCATTTCGGCGTGATAGTGCCGTGCTCTTTGATGTAGTTGATGAGCAAGGTGCGCATCTGGCCGTCGTCGCCGTATTTCTTCAGTGAACTGTAGACAACCTTCGGTTTGTGCGTCTGGTCGAAGCCCATGGCCGCCATGTAGCCGCTGCCGCCGTTGAAGCGGTAGTCGTTGATGGCGAGCGTGTAGGTGTCCGTATCCTTGACGTTCTTGCCCTGATACTGGAGCTTCGTGATGCGGTTGCCGACCGGCTTCGTCATGTCGATCGTGTAGTCGACGCCGGCGAGCATGTCGTAGTTGTAGTCTGGCGTCGTGCCGTAGAACGATGCCGCGTGCTCCATGTATTTGCGGAGCTGTGCGCCCGTGATCTCGATGCCGTAGAGATAGTTCTCATAGATGTAGAGGCCGGAGAGCTGCTGGAGCGTGATCGGGCCCTTCTCGATGTTCTGGCTCGTGTTGAACGAAGCGGAAGCGGAGAGCTGGGTGCCGGCCGCGTTGCGCTGCACGTCGTTGACGAGGTCGACGATCGCGCTGTCCTGATGGTTCGACTCCGCGCCGGAGAACGTATCGGATGCGTTGCCGACGACCGTCTGCAGGTACTTCAGCGTCGCTTCGTGGAGCGGCTGCACGCCCTTGACGATTTCCGGATCATCCTGTACGCCCTTGACGGAGAGGGCATGGCGCGTCACGTTCTTGACGACCCATTTGCCGTGCTCTTTCTTGAGCGTCAGCACGCTCTTGCCGACGAACTTGCCGTCTTTCTTCGACTCGACAATCGGCACGCCGTTGATGACCGCGTTCGGGAATTTCTCCTTGCCGTATTCGAGCGTCGTGTCCTGATCGATGACGACGTGGTTATGTGCGCAGACAATCAGGTCGAGATCCGGGCATGCGAGCGCGATGCTGCGAACCTGGTTCTCATCCGAGTCGCGGTCCGGGCGCTCCATGCCGGAGTGGGTGAGCAGGATGATGACATCCGCGCCCTTTGCCTTGAGGTCACTCACGCACTGCTTGACGACCGGTACCTGATCGAGGAAGTGGACGCCAGCGAAATGCTCCGGTGCGTCGAAATTCGGGATGGCCTGCGTGTCGGTGCCGATGATGCCGACCTTGCACGGCTTGCCGTCGATCTTGACCGTCTTCATGACGTACGGCTTCAGCGCGCTCCAGGTCTTGTTCGTCTTGTTGTCGATGACGTTCGCGCCGAGCATGTTCGGGTACGTGCCGATGAACTTGCGCAGGTAGTCGAGCCCGAAGTTGAACTCATGGTTGCCGCATTCGATGGCGTCGTAGCCGATCGTGCGGAACGCTTGCATCATCGGATGGATCTTCCAGGCGTTCGGGTGCTGCACGCAGTACGTGTCGAGCGGGGTGCCCTGGATGATATCGCCGGCATCGACGATAAGCATCGCATCGTTCTTCGTGAGCTTTGCCTTCTCGCCCTTGATGATCGTCGAGATCTTCGCGAGACCGACATCCGCCGGCTGAGCCTTGAAGTAGTCCCAGCCGATGACGGAGCCGTGGACATCCGACGTGCTCATGACCGTCAGGTCGCCGGCGAATGCCGTCGAAACCGTCATGCCGGCGGCGAGGGCGGTCATGACAGCGACTTTCAGCGCCTTTTTTGCAAACATAGTGATCCTCCCTAAATCCTATCTCGTAGGAAATACGACATTAGAAGCTGTACTCGAGACGCGTGAAGACCTCGTCATAACGCGCGTGGTTGATGAGATCGCGGCCGAGCTCGTAGTTGAGCCATACGAAGACGTGGGAGAGCGGGTTGCCCATGATGGAGAACGCGACGCCCTTCGTGCCGGCATCCATCGTGTAGGTCGGCGTCGGGCCGACGTTCTGGCCGACGTAGCGGTACATGACGCTAGCGCCCCACTGGCCGGCATTCGTCGGGTTGAAGTTCTCGAATTCTTTGTAGCCGATGCCGTAGCAGAACGTGTCGTTGTAGTTCTCTGCCTTGAAGTTGTGGCCGTAGTTATACTGGAGCGCCCAGTTCTTGTCGAAATGGTAGGTCGCCTTGTTCGTCAGCGTGTGCATCTGATCCTCTTTATAGGAAAGCGGATTCTTCTGTGCATCCCCCGATTCTCTATTCTCGCTCCTGCGGTGCTTTCGCCTGGAATGCGCCGCAAGATGCCCCTACCAAAAGAGTATCGGTCAAAATGGTCAAAACCGTAAGCCAACATTAAGCAGGGACAAAGAACTTCTTTATTGTAATAGAAACCTACGCATGAAAAAAGGACATAGTTCCTCTTTTTCAGGTAAAGTGAGAACTATGTCCGAATCTTCACGTAAGGAAGGCGGTTATTTCTTCCAGATGCTTTCCGCCTTTTTGATGTTCTGGCGGATGGTCTCGCAGCAGCCGGCGAAATCCTTCTTCTCCTGATCGGTCAGCGTGTATTCCATGACGTGCTCGATGCCGTCGGCGCCGATGACGCACGGGATGCCGCAGTAGATGCCCGTTTCGCCGTACTGGCCGTCGAGGTAGGCGCTCGCCGGCATGATTTTCTTCGCGTCGTGGAACACGAGGTTCGCCATCGTGACGGCGCAGCTCGAGATGCCGTACTCGGTGCACTGCTTGCCGGAATACGTGACCCAGCCGCCCATGATGGCTTTCTTCTGGAGCTCCGCGCGGTCGAAATCGAAACGCTTGTCGACTTTCGCGAGCTCATCGAGCGGCTGGCCACCGAAGCGGACGAGGGACCAGGCCGCCATCTGCGCGTTGCCGTGCTCGCCGATCATATAGGCCGTGAAGGAGTTGTAGTCGAGGCCGGTCTCCTGCGCGATGACGTTGACGAGGCGCGAGGTGTCGAGGCCGGTGCCCGTGCCGAACACGTGATTCCGCGGCAGGCCGCTGAGCTTCTGGATGAGGTCGGTCACGACGTCGCAAGGGTTCGTGATGTTCAGGAAGATGCCCTTGAAACCGCCCTTCATGACCTTCGGCACCATGTCGGACGTCTGCGCGACCGTGTACTCCATCTCCGTGTCGCGGTTATGCGTCGTGAGGATGGCGACCTTGCCGAGCGCGTTGATGATGATGTCGCAGTCCGCGAGGTCTTCGTAGGATGCCGCCTCGTAGCGGACATGATGCGGCATGAACATGACGGCGTCGCGGCAGTCCTGCTGCTCGCTGCGCATCTTCTTCTCGTTCGGATCGCAGAGCTTTACCGTGTCCGCAACCCCCATCATGCCGAGATTGAAGGCGACATGTGCGCCAACGTGACCAAGTCCGACGACGCCGACCGTTCTCGTTTTAAAACCCATAAAGCAACGACCTTTCTTTGCGGTTCCATGCTGGAATCCTAAATGGTAACATTTTCCTCTATATATTGTATCCTTTTCCAACAAAATTGCAAAGGATTTCTTTTTTTATGGCCCATTTTCTGAGCAAAATGACCAAAACATCCGGAATTTCTTGACGGAAATGGAGAACATCGCTATACTGAAAGCATCTTCTCGCTTCAGAGATTTGAACAACGACGTTCCGCTCTGCCGCATCCCGCGGCGAGCGGAATTTTTTTTGGAGGGATTGTCATGCGCAAGCTTTATCGAAACGCGCGGCTGCAGGATGTGGACGCGCTGCAGGATATCCTCGTGGAGGATGGGAAGTTCGCGGGGATCGCCCCGCATATCGAGACGGAGGGCGCCGAGGTGATCGACCTCGCGGGCAGGCTGACGCTGCCGCCCTATGTGGAGCCGCATATCCATCTCGACTGCGTCTACACCGGCCTGCAGGATGGCGCCGCGAATCGATCGATGACGTTGTTCGAGGGCATAAAGAACTGGAGCACGGTGAAGGCGACGGTGTCCGTCGGGGAAATGAAGGAACGGGCAAAACGGGCCATCCGAGAGGAAATGTCGCATGGCGTGCAGTTCATCCGCACGCATGTCGACGTCACGAACCCCAAGCAGACCTCGCTCAAAGCGCTGCTCGAGCTGCGCGAGGAGCTCAAGGATCTCGTGACCATCCAGATCGTCGCGTTCCCGCAGGAAGGCATCTACTCGTTCCCCAACGGGGCGGCACTGCTCGAGGAGGCTCTGCGCATGGGCGCGGACTGCGTCGGTGCGATCCCGCACTACGAGCTCGCGCGGGAGTTCGGGGAAAAATCCCTGCATAAAGTCGTAGAGCTCGCGCAAAAATACGACAAGCTGATCGATGCGCATTGCGATGAAACCGACGACGATCAGTCGCGCTTTTTGGAGCTTTTGACGGCGCTGACGTATCAGGCCGGCATCGGTGATCGGACGACGGCGAGCCATACCTGTTCGTTTGGCTCGGCGAACGGGGCCTACGCGTTCCGCCTGATGAAGACGCTCGTCAAGGCGAAGCTCAGCTTCGTCTCATGCCCGACGGAAAACATCTCGCTCGAGGGCCGTCAGGACTCGTATCCGAAACGCCGCGGGCTGACGCGGGTCAAGGAATTGCACGACGCGGGCATCAATGTCTGCTTCGCCCAGGATTCCATCGCAGATCCGTGGTATCCGCTCGGCAACGGCAACCTCATGAACATCCTCGACCACGGCATCCATATCTGCCAGATGATGTCGTTTGCGGAGATCGACCACGCCTTTGACTTGATTACGGTGAACAGCGCGCGTGCGCTGCACATCCTCGACCAATACGGCATTGAGGAGGGGAAGCCCGCCAACTTCATCGTGCTCGACGCGGATTCGCCGTTCGAGGCCATCCGTCAGCGCGCCGATGTGCTGCGCTCTGTCCACGGCGGCGAGGAACTCTTTGTCCGGGAGCCGGCGCGGATCGAGACGGATATCCCGCTGCTTCGGGCGGATGCATCATCCACAACAGACAAAAATTACAAAATAATCACAGATAAAGCCTGAAATATATAAAGTTTACACAAAATGTACGAAAATCCTTGACGTAGGTTTTTCTGCATGGTATTCTTGGAGCATAAAATTTCATTACACCATTTCAGCAGACAAAGGAGTCTCGCGCAGGACAGATCGTCACGCGCGGGACTTTTTCTTTTCTGGATGGATCCAAAAGAGGGAGGCAGTTATCATGAAAACCGTAGATACTGACTATTCGCTGACTCCGGTCGCTAAAGAAGGGCGGCGCGGCATCATCTCCATGATGGCCATAATGCTGGGCTTTACGTTCTACACGGGCACGATGCTGACGGGCGGGCGCCTCGGTACGAGCCTGACGTTTCAGGATCTTGTGGTCGCTCTGCTGATCGGCGATCTGATTCTCGGTGCGTATACGGCGCTGCTCGCCTATATGGGCGGCAAGACGGGGCTCTCGACGCATCTGCTTGCGCGGTATTCGTTCGGGCAGAAGGGCTCGTACCTGGTCTCCGGCATCCTCGGGCTCACGCAGGTCGGCTGGTTCGGCGTCAGCGTGGTCATGCTGGCCCTGCCGATCAGCAAGGTGTTCGGTATCCCCGTCACGCCGGTGATCCTGGCCTGCGGTGCGATGATGGTCGTGACGGCGTACTTCGGTGTAAAATCGCTGACCATTCTCTCGGTGATCGCCGTGCCGGCCATCGCGATTCTCGGCTGCTATTCCTCTTCGATCTCTCTTGACGCGATTGGCGGCTGGGCCGGCATGATGGATGCGACGACCGCGAGCACGATGAGCCTGACGATGGCTTTGTCTCTCGTCGTCGGTTCCTTTATTTCGGGCGGCACGCTGACGCCGGACTTCGCGCGCTTCTCCAGAACGCCGGGCATCGCGGTCAGCTCGACGGTTGCGGCCTTCTTCATCGGCAACATCCTGATGTTTGCGTTTGGCGCGATCGGCGGTCTCGCAACGGGTATGCCGGATATCTCGGACGTCATGATTTCGCAGGGACTTGTGCTCTCCGGCATCATCATCCTCGGCTTGAACATTTGGACGACTAACGATAACACCATCTATGCCGCGAGCCTCGCGTTCTCGAACATCACCAAGATGCCGAAGAAGACCTGGGTACTGATCAACGGCGCGGTATCGACCATCTTCGCGATGGTGCTCTACAACCACTTCATCGCTCTGCTCTCGTTCCTCTCGTCCATCATCCCGCCGCTCGGTGCGGTCATGATCATGGATTATTTCGTTCTGAACCGCAAGGCGTATGAGGAAAAGGCCTTTGCGGAGAAGACGTTCGATGCCGTGCATATCCCGGCCATCGCAGCGGTCGTCATCGGCGGCGTTGCGGGCCATATCCCGGCTGGCATCGGGTGCATCAACGCGGTCGCAGCCAGCATGGTTTCTTACGGCGTTCTCGTCGAGGTCAAAAACCTTCTCGCACGCCGTTCGGAGACGGCAGTCCCAGCGGTCGCAGCGCGCCGCCGCGGCGCATGAGCCTGGCAGAGGGTAAGAGGCCCGGCACGGAATCCCCATCCGTGCCGGGCCTCTTTTTTATGATTTGGCGAGTTCCAGTATCCGCATGACGGTCTCGGTTTCGTCGAGCAAGGCATCGCGGGCCTCGTAGTCGCTTTGGTCGACGATGGCCGCGAAATCCTGGAATTCCTGCACCATGCGGTGTGCCGGGTGGTTGTCGATATGTTCGCTCGTGACCGGGCGCTGCATGGCACCTGACGCGTCGGGGACGGGCGGCTTGCCTTTTTGCACGCGGACCACGTCGAGGCACGGTGCGGCGTTCGGTTTGCCGTCGATGCGCATCCAGCCGTCCTCGCCCTGGATGGAGACGAAGCACGGGCTGTCGGAATTTTTCGCGGCCGTGCAGACGGCGTGAAAGCCGCGGTAGTGCAGCACGAGGACGCCGGAGACATCCATGCCGTTGAATCCGCGGCTCGGAAAGTAGTGCACCTCGTCCGGCATGCCGAACAGCGCGGCGGCGTAATGGATGTTGTAGACGTTGAGGTCCCCGAGGGAGCTCGCGCCGCAGGCCGGGTCGAAGGCGGGCAGCACCTTGCCCGCACGGTAGGCGTCATAACGGCTCGAATACTGGGAATAGTTGAGGAGTGCCATGCGGACGGTGCCCAGCGAGGACAGGCTCTCGAGCATCTTCTCATAGACGATGCTGTGGAGCACCGTGATGGCCTCGAACAGAAACAGCCCGTTTTCTTTTGCGAGACGGATGAGCGCGCGGGCCTGCTCGAGCGTTTCCGTGAAGGGCTTTTCGAGAATGACGTTTTTGCCCGCGAGGAGCGCGCGTCTGGCATAGTCGTAATGTACGTTGTTTACAAGACCGATGTATACCGTATCGGCCTCGGTTTTTTCGAGCAACTCGTCATAGTCGGTATAGACCTCTGGGACCGCGTGCTTCCTTGCGAGCGTCTCGGCCTTGTCCAGACTGTGCGGACGCCCGTAGATCGCTGCGATCTTAAGGGAAGGCAGGAAGGACAGCGCGTAGAACGCTTCCTGCACGATTTTTCCTGTGCCGATGATGGCTAGTTTCATCTTTCTTTCCTCCAATCATACTTTTTTCCTATTTTTTCGTTCTGTCCATAGAATTTCGCCAGGCAGCAGGATTTTCCTTCTGTCTGGCGAAAAGAAAATAGAGAGGGAGCAGAGGGCTCCCATTGGTTAGGAAAAAGGAGGGCTTTTTCATGAGCGTTTGGGTTTGCAGTGTATGCGGCTGGGTTTACGATGAGGCAAAGGGCGATCCGGATTACGATCTCAAGCCGGGGGTCAAGTTCGAGGATCTGCCGGATGACTTTGTCTGCCCACTCTGCGGCGTAGGCAAGGATCAGTTCGAGAAACAAGAGTGATTCTTGCGTTTTGTCCGGCTTTATGCTAAGATAGAGCGCAGGAAAAGGCGAAAAAGCAGGCGCTTTCGTCCTTCGGGACGGAGGCGCTTTTGTTTTAGGAGGAAACGATATGGCAGATCAGGCAGAAGAAACGCGGGAAAATAACATTCCGAAGGTCTACAACCCGCAGGCCTTCGAGAAAAAATGGTACGGGTACTGGGAGAAAAACAAGTTCTTCCATGCAGAAGTCGATAAGCGAAAGAAGCCGTACAGCATGGTCATCCCGCCGCCGAACGTAACGGGGCAGCTGCATATGGGGCACGCGCTCGACAACACGCTGCAGGATATCCTGATCCGCTACCACCGCATGCGCGGTTACAATACGGTATGGGTGCCGGGCTGCGATCACGCCGGCATCGCGACGCAGGCAAAGGTCGAGGGCAAGCTCCGCGAGGAGGGCACGAACCGTTACGAGCTCGGCCGCGAGAAGTTCCTCGAGCGCGTCTGGGATTGGAAGCAAAAGTTCGGCAGCCGTATCATGTTCCAGCTTCGCAGCCTCGGCTCGTCGCTCGATTGGGATCGCGAGCGCTTCACGATGGATGAGGGCTGCAGCAAGGCGGTGCGTGAGGCTTTCGTCTCACTTTATGAGAAGGGGCTCATCTATCAGGGTACGCGCATCACGAACTGGTGCCCGTCCTGCAACACGGCCATTTCGGATATCGAGGTTGAGCATGAGACGGAGCAGGGTCACCTTTGGCATATTCGCTACCCGATTAAGGGCGAGGAGGGCAGGTACGTCGAGATCGCGACGACGCGCCCGGAGACGATGTTCGGCGATACGGGCGTTGCGGTGCATCCTGAGGATGCGCGCTACAAAGATCTCGTCGGCAAGACGCTGATCCTGCCGCTTGTCGGCCGCGAGATTCCGCTCTTTGCGGACTCCTATGTCGATCCGGCCTTCGGTACCGGTGCGGTCAAGGTCACGCCGGCGCATGACCCGAACGATTTCGAGATGGGCGAGCGCCATCATCTCGAGCAGATCAAGGTCATCGGCAACACGGGCAAGATGCTCGAAGGCGCCGGGAAATATGCGGGCATGGACCGCTACGAATGCCGCAAGGCTCTTGTCGCAGAACTCGAGGAGAAGGGCTATCTTATCTCGGTCGAGGCGCATGAGCACGCAGTCGGCCATTGCTCGCGCTGCCATTCGACCATCGAGCCGCTCGTCTCGAAGCAGTGGTTCGTCAAGATGGAAACCCTCGCAAAACCGGCCATCGAGGCCGTGAAGGACGGGCGCATCCAGTTCGTGCCGGAGCGCTTCACGAAAATCTACATCAACTGGCTCGAGAATATCCGTGACTGGTGCATCTCGCGCCAGCTTTGGTGGGGCCACCGCATCCCGGCCTGGTACTGCGACGACTGCGGGAAGACGAGTGTCTCGCGCACGGATCTCACGGAGTGCCCGCATTGCCACAGCAAGCATATCCACCAGGATGAGGACGTGCTCGACACCTGGTTCAGCTCCGGCCTCTGGCCGATCGAGCTTTTCGGCTGGCCGGACCACGCGGACAGCGACGAGTTCCATCAGTTCTACCCGACGGCGACACTCGTCACGGGCTACGATATCATCTTCTTCTGGGTCGCGCGCATGGTCATGATGGGCCTCGCCTTTGGCAAGGATGTGCCGTTCCACCATGTCTTCATCCACGGTCTCGTGCGCGACAGCCAGGGCCGTAAGATGAGCAAGTCGCTCGGCAACGGCATCGATCCGGTCGAGGTCATCGAAAAGTACGGCGCCGATACGCTGCGCTTCATGCTGATCACGGGCAACACGCCGGGCAACGATATGCGCTTCTACTGGGAGCGCGTCGAGAGCGCGCGCAATTTCGCGAACAAGATCTGGAATGCGTCGCGCTACATCCTCATGAATATCGAGGGCTTTGACGCGTCGTTCCAGCCGGAGGACGCAGACTATACGCTCGCGGACCGCTGGATCCTCTCGCGCTATGCGAAGACGGCGGCCGGCGTCACGGAGAACCTCGAGAAGTTTGAGCTCGGCGAGGCGGCGCGCACGATTTATGATTTCCTTTGGAACGAATTCTGCGACTGGTACATCGAGCTCACGAAGGCGCGCCTCTACGACAAGGAAAACCCGCGCGCGAAGAACACGGCGCTTTACGTGCTCTCCTACGTTCTCGAGCATACGCTGCGCCTGCTGCACCCGTTCATGCCGTTCCTGACCGAGGAAATTTGGCAGAAGGTGCCGCATGACGAGCGCGTGCCGAGCATCATGATCGCGGATTGGCCGGAGGGCGGTAAGGCGCTCGTCAACGAGACCGCGGAGACGCAGATGACGGCCATCATGGAGACCATCAAGACGGTCCGCAATCTGCGCGCAGAGGTCGGGGCGGCGCCGGGCCGCCACAGCGAAGTCATGCTGCACTTCACGGAAAAGAGCCTGCGCCCGGTCTTCGCGGCGAACGAGAGCTACCTGACGAAGCTTGCAGCGGCAGAGCCTGTGACCATCCTCGAGGACGGCGCGGCGCCGGAGAACGCGATGGCGGGCGTCGTGCAGGGCGTCGAGATTTTCCTGCCGCTCAAGGGCCTCATCGACGTTGAGAAGGAGACGGCCCGCCTCGAGAAGGAAAAGGACAAGCTCGCAAGCGAAATCGCGCGCCTCGGAAAGAAGCTCGGCAACGAGGGCTTCTTGAAGAAAGCGCCGGCACAGGTCGTCGAGGGCGAAAAAGAGAAGCAGAAAAACTATCAGGAAAAACTCGCATCGGTCGAGAAGCGCATCGCAGATCTCGCGAAACTCTAACCCTGGTCAAGGAGAAATCGGAAATGAACTATCGGGAATCTCTCGCCTGGGTAGAGGCGCTGGGCGTCTTCGGGAGTCGTCTCGGCTTGTCGCGGATCCGTCGCCTGCTTCAGGTGCTCGGCAATCCGCAGGATCAGTTTCGGACCATCCACGTGACGGGGACGAATGGCAAGGGCTCGGTCACGGCGATGCTCACGGAAATCCTGCAGCGTTCCGGTTTGCATACGGGATGCTACACCTCGCCGCACCTCTTTTCCTATACGGAACGCGTGCGCGTTGACGGACAGGATATCCCAGCCGCGGATTTTGCCGCATATCTGACGGAAGTGCGCGCGGCAGTCGATGGCATCGTCGCGGACGGACATGAGAGCCCGACACAGTTCGAGGTACTGACCGCGCTGGCTTTTCTGTACTTCGCGAAACGCGAGGTGCGCATCGCCGTCATCGAAGTCGGCCTCGGCGGGACCCTCGACTCGACGAACGTCATTACGCCGGAGGTCTCTGTCATCACGAACGTCACGTTCGAGCATGCCGACCGACTCGGCGGCACGATCGAGAGCATCGCGGCGAACAAAGCGGGCATTATCAAGGAAGGCGTCCCTGTCGTGACGGCGGCGAGCGGGATCCCGCTCGCTATCATCCGGCGGACCGCAGCGGAAAAGAATGCCGATCTCTTCGTGTTCGGCGAGGACTTCCGCGCGGAACGCGTGAGCAGCGCGGAGGCCGCGGCCGCCTATGCCCGCGCCGGTGAGGAGCCGCCGCAGGGACAGATGCAGCATCTTTCGTTCACGTCCCATCTGATGGGCATTGAGCCGAGCCTGCTCGATCTGCATCTTTTAGGATCGTATCAGATCCAAAACGCCGCGGTCGCTGTCATGACGGCTGAGGTGCTGCGCCACAGCGGCGAGCGCATCCAGGAGCCAGCCATCCGCGAGGCCCTGCGCTTTGTGCGCTGGCCGGCACGGTTCGAGCATATGCGGGTCGGTGGGCAGGATATCGTCATCGACGGGGCGCACAACCCGGATGGGGCGCGTGTCTTGCGCGAGAGCCTCGACGCGGAGGACACGGCGCGGGAGCGCGTCTATGTTCTCGGCATCCTGGGCGATAAGGACCGCCGCCTGATGCTCGGCGCACTACTGCGGCCGAGTGATACGGTCGTCGTGACGCCGCCGCAGTCGGAGCGCGCGGGCAGCCTTGCTGAGCTCGCCGACTTCGTACGACCGCTAGCCGCAAGGGTCGAGTGCTATGCAGACAATGATCGGGCGCTCGCGCGGGGCTTCGAGCTCGCGGGCGGGGAGAAGCGTCTGATCCTCGCGGGATCGCTGTATCTCGTCGGCGGGCTCCGGCAGAAATTGCTTGCCAGGCAGAAACAGGAAGCGAAGGGAGGAGCGCTCGGATGAGGAAAAGTCAGCAAGACGCGCTTTCGCGCGGAATCGCCGCAAAGCGCAGGGCCATCGCGCGCACGCGCACTGCCATGCGCTTTCGCCGCGGGGCATGGTTCGCGCTGCTCGCGGAGACGTTCCTGCTCGCACTGTGGCCGGCCGGGGCGACGATCGCTTTGCTCATCGGCATCGTGATGCTGCTCGGCCGCGCAAAGACGGATGCGGCATTTCATTTCCGCCATCTGCCGCTCGACTTGCCCATCGGGCTGTTCGTCCTGCTTTCGGCGCTTTCGATCCTCGTCTCGCCGGATCGCGGGTTCAGCTTCTATAATTGGTACAATCTCGTCGGTGTCTACGCGCTGACGTATTTCCTCGCGGGACAGACCATCCGCGAGGAAAAGCAGCTGCAGGCTGTGTTCGCGGCGCTTGGCGCGGCGGCGGTGCTGGTCGTCGCCTATGGGTTCTATCAGTATGTGTTTGGCATCGACATCTCGTCGATGAAGTGGGTGGACGGCAATGCGTTCCCGGAGCTTCGCAAGCGCGTGTTCTCGACCTGGGAGAATCCGAACATTCTCGCGGGTTACCTCGACGTGATGCTCGCGCTGGCGTTCGGCCTGTTCCTGAAGGCCAGGCAGAAAGAAAAACGCATCGTGCTCGGCGCCTGCCTGCTGCTGCTCGCGGCATGCCTTGCGATGACCTACGCACGGGGGGCGCTGCTCGTCGCGGCGGTGATCTTTGCGGGCTACGGCCTGCTGAAAGATTGGCGGATCCTCGTGGCGTGCATCGCCGTCGCCGCCCTCGCTTTCGCGGTAGACCCGCTACTCTATGAGCGCGTGACGTCCGTTTTCACGAAAATCGATACGTCATCGGAAATGCGCCTCGCGTTCTGGGAAGCAACCGTTGCGATGATCCAGGATCATCCGTTCCTCGGCATCGGCTGGGGTGCTTACTGGATGGTCTACCCTTCGTATGATTTCTACCTGCAGGGAGCCCCCATCAAGATCGTGCACGCGCATAATTTCTATCTGAATTATATGGCGGAAATCGGGATTCCGGGCGCTCTGGCCTTTTTCGGTTATTTCTTCGGATCGATGTGGCTTGCGCTCCGCAAGCGCCTGCACGTCGCTCTGCCGCTCCGCAAGCCGCAGCCCTATGACCTCGCAGAGGACGGCGTCGACGGCGCGCTGAAGAGCGTGCAGGAAACGCTCACAGCGCCAAAAGAGGCATCGCGGTTCCATTTCGACTGGAGCCGCATCCGCCGCTGGGACCGCGAGGAGATCGTCAACGGCGGGATGCTCGGACTCGGGCTCGCCTTCGTGTCCATCGCCCTAAACGGCCTTACGGATGATCTGCTGTTCAACATCCCTTCGTCCATGCTGCTCTGGCTCATGGCGGCGATGATCGGTGCGGCGGCGCGCGGTATCGATTCATCGGCGCAGCATGGGGCGGACCGAGAGAAAGAGGAGGTGCTTCATGACCGCGAAGAAGGAGAAAAAACCAGCGACGATCTCCAAGGCGACGATTGACCGCCTGCCGCTTTATTTCCGCACGCTTCGGCTCGCGCAGGATGAGGGCATCGACATCATTTCGTCTGAGGAGCTCGGCCGCCGGCTCGGCATCACGGCCGAGCAGATCCGCAAGGACCTCGCTTCCTTTGGCCAGTTTGGCAAAAAGGGCGTCGGCTACTATGTCAACGAGCTGAAACGCAATGTCGGGCAAATCCTCGGGCTCGATCATCACTGGAACATCGCGATCGTCGGCATCGGGCATCTTGGCGTCGCTCTCGCGAACTATCAGAACTTCGTGACGCTCGGCTTTAACCTTGTCGCGCTGTTCGACCAGGATCCGAACGTCATCGGCTCGCGCGTCAACCACGTCAAGGTGGAGGATATCCGCGACCTCAAGCGCATCGTCAAAGAACGCAACATCCAGATCGGGATCATCGCCGTTCCGGCGGCTTTCGCGCAGGGCGTCGCCGACCAGCTCGTCGCCGCCGGCATCAAGGGGATTTGGAACTTTGCCCCCATCAAGATGCAGGTCCCTGCAAGCATGCATATCGTCAACGAAGACCTCTCCATCGGTCTCTCGAGTCTCTCCTACCATATCACGAGAATGTAGTGTGCCGGTAGGAGCTGGAAATGCAAACGGCCCGTGCCTCTTTTTTGAGGCACGGGCCGTTTTCGTTTTTTCGTTGTTTACTTTTTTTTGTGATGGGTAAGAAAGTGTTCGATGCGGGTGAGGGCCTCGGAGATTTTATCGATCGAGGTCGCGTAGGAGCAGCGGACATGGCCTTCCCCGCAGGCACCGAAGGCATTGCCCGGGATGACGGCGACGTGCTCCGTTTTCAGCAGGGCGTTCGCGAACTCGTCGGAAGTGTAGCCCGTCGGTGTGATGTCCGGGAAGATGTAGAACGCGCCCTTTGGCTCGAAGCACGGCAGGCCCATCTTCGTGAGGCCGTCGTAGATCAGGCGGCGCCGGCGGTCGTATTCGCGGACCATCTTTTTCATCGGTTTTTCGCAGTGGCGCAGCGCCTCGATGGCGCCGAGCTGCGCTGTAACCGGCGCGCAGAGCATCGTGTATTGATGGATCTTGTTCATCGCAGCGATAAACGTGGGGTTGCCAAGCGCGTAGCCGATGCGCCAGCCCGTCATGGCATAGGCCTTGGAAAAGCCGTTGAGCAGGATGGTGCGGTCTTTCATGCCGGGCAAAGAGGAGAAGCAGACGTGCTTCTCGCCGCCGTAGGTCAGCGCGCCGTAGATTTCATCCGAGATGACGATGAGGTCGTGCTTTTCGGCGAAATCGGCGATGCCGAGCAGGTCGTCGCGCGTCATGATGGCGCCGGTCGGGTTGTTCGGATAGCCGATCAACAGGATTTTCGTCTTGGGCGTGAGCTTCTCTTCGAGTTCCTCTGGCTGGATGCGGAACTCGTTCTCGAGCTTTGCCGGCACCGGTACGGGCACGCCGCCGGCGAGCGTCGTGCAGGCGGCGTAGGAGACGTAGCAAGGCTCTGGGATCAGCACCTCGTCGCCGGGCTTTAGCAGCGCGCGCATGGCGAGATCCATGGCCTCGCTGACGCCGACCGTCGTCAGAATCTCGGCAGCCGGATCGTAGTCGACCTGGTACTGGTTATGGTAGAGGTTCGCGATTTCCTGGCGCAGTTCGATGAGACCGCGGTTTGCTGTATACGAGGTATAGCCCTGCTCAAGGCCGTAGACGCAGGCCTCGCGAATCGGCCACGGCGTCACGAAATCCGGCTCGCCGACGCCGAGCGAGATGACGTCCTCCATCTGCGCGGCGATATCGAAGAATTTGCGGATGCCGGACGGCGGGATCGCCTGCACACCCGCGGAGAGCCGACGGTTCCAGTTTTCTTTTTCGTTCGTTTCCATCAGGGGGACACCACCAATCTGCGGTCTTTCTCTTCATCGTTGATAATCGTGCCGTCTTTCTTGTACGGCTTCAGCATGAAATGGCTGCGCGTCGCCGTGACGCCCTCGATGGTCGAGAGGCGGGTCGCGACGAAGTTCGCGATATCTTTGAGGGACTTGCCCTCGATGATGGCCATGAGGTCAAAGCTGCCGCTCATGAGGTAGACGGTGCGCACCTCGTCGAAGCGGTAGATGCGTTCGGCAATCGCATCGAAGCCAACTTCGCGCTGCGGCGTCAGATTGATTTCGATCATGGCCGTGACCTTTTCGTCGCCGAGCTTTTCCCAGTCGATCAGGGTGTTGTAGGACAGGATGACTTTGTCCTTTTCGAGTTTCTGGATGTCCTGCTCGACTTCGTATTCGCTCTTGCCGAGGATCGGAGCGAGCTCGCTGACCGGGCGGCGGGCGTCGTGTTCGAGGAGCTCTAAGAGTTCTCGCATGAATATTACCTCCTAAATGCTGACAAAAAAAGCCCCGTCCTCGAAAGGACGGGGCTTACTTCCCGTGGTACCACCTTTATCGCAGGCCGGATGGCACTGCACTCAAAGCCTTAACGCGGCGGACGGCACGGCTTTCTGGGGCCGCGCGGCTCAGAATTAGCTTTCCGGCAGCTTTGGCCGTCCGCTCGCACCCAACGCGGACTCTCTTCAGGCTTCCCCTGCCGTACTCTTTTCTTCATCGCTGATATCTAGACACATCATAGCACGAATAGACAGAAAAAAGCAAGAACTTTTTTTTGCTGGCGTCGCACTTGTCCATAGAAAGGGACATCTGTCTATGTGAAAAAATATCTCTGTCTTTCTTGCATAAACGTCCGCAATCCGTTACAATAGGGAGAGAATGTGCCGCCATTTGCGGGGTACAGAGGATAAAGGAATGGAGAGATTCAATATGTTTGTAGGCATGGTTCCCGCGCTCGATGAGGGCTATATCCATTATCCTGCGATCATTATGCAGGCGCTCCGCTATCTGCGCGCGCAGGATTTCACGAAGCTGCCGGACGGCTCGTACCCCGTGGATGGAACGGAGCTTACGGCCAATGTGCAGCGCTATCAGACGAAGCCGACGAAGGAATGCCGCCCGGAATCGCATCAAAAGTTCGTGGATATCCAGTTCATCGCCGAGGGCGAGGAGTGCATGGGATGGTGCCCGCTGAGCCCGAACTTGACGGTTTCACAGCCGTACGACGCGCAAAAGGACGTCGGATTCTTTGAAAAGCTCGTACCGGACAGCGATGTCGTGCTGAGCCCCGGCGCGTTTGCGGTGCTTTACCCGGAGGATGTACACCGGCCAAAAGGAGCCGTCAACGGCAAGCCGGTACACGTCACGAAGGTCGTCGTGAAGATCCCGGTCGACGCATTATAATTCCATAGCGGAAGCAGGCGCAGTGAGCCAAGAGGGCCCGCTCGGCCTTTTTTCCTGTTTTTTCAGTGGTTCATACAGGTTGGAGGAAACAGCAGAGATGGCAGTAAGAAGAATTTTCGTCGAAAAGCGGCAGGGCTTTTTCGATATCCCCGCGCAGAAGTTGCGCGAGGATTTGATCGAAACATTCCGTCTGACGGAGCTCAAGGCGGTCCGCCTCATTCAGCGCTACGATATCGAGGGGCTGACGGACGCGGAGTACGAGCAGGTGAAATCCGTCGTATTCTCAGAGCCGAACGTCGATGTCGTCTACGAGGAAACGCTGCCGCATTTCGCGAATTCGCGCGTGTTCGCCGTGGAGTTCCTGCCCGGTCAGTTCGACCAGCGCGCGGATTCGGCCGCGCAGTGCGTCCAGCTCGTCACGCAGAAGGAGCGCCCGCTGATCCGCACGGCGCGCGTCGTCGTCATCGTCGGGGATGTCAGCCGCGAGGTTTTCGACCGCATCAAGGACTACTGCATCAACAAGGTGGAAAGCCGTGAGGCGAGCCTTGAAAAGCCGGAAACGCTCGTTCAGCAGGCGAAGGTCCCGGATGACGTCGCCGTGCTCGACGCGTTTAATACGATGGACGATGCGGCGCTGCATGCATTCATGGACAAATGCGGCTTCGCGATGAGCTTTGAGGATCTGAAATTCTGCCAGGCGTATTTCCGCGACACGGAGCATCGCGCGCCGACCATCACCGAGTTGCGTGTCATCGACACCTATTGGTCGGATCACTGCCGCCATACGACGTTCACGACGGCTATCGACATGGTCGACATCGATGAGGGCTATTTCTCCCCGGCGCTGACGGCGGCCTACAAGCAGTATCTGAAGGACCGCGACAGCGTCTACGGCGCGGACACGACGCGCGAGGTCACGCTGATGGACATGGCGGTCATCGGCATGAAGGAGCTCCGCAAGGAGGGCCTGCTCGAGGATCTCGACAAGTCGGAGGAGATCAACGCCTGCAGCATCGTGATCCATGCGGATGTCGGCGGCAAGGACGAGGACTGGCTCGTCATGTTCAAGAACGAGACACATAACCACCCGACGGAAATCGAGCCGTTCGGCGGCGCGGCGACCTGTCTCGGCGGTGCGATCCGCGATCCGCTCTCCGGCCGTTCCTATGTCTATCAGGCCATGCGCGTGACGGGCGCAGCGGATCCGCGCCGGCCGATGAGCGAGACGCTGCCCGGCAAGCTGCCGCAGAAGAAAATCACGCTCGGCGCCGCGGCCGGCTACAGTGCCTACGGCAACCAGATCGGTCTCGCGACCGGCCAGGTCCGCGAGGTCTACCATGAGGGCTACATGGCCAAGCGCATGGAAATCGGCGCGGTCATCGGTGCGGCGCCGCGCGTCAACGTCGTGCGCGAGCGGCCGCAGGCCGGCGATGTCATCGTGCTGCTCGGCGGGCGCACGGGCCGCGATGGCATCGGCGGCGCGACGGGTTCCTCGAAAGAGCATACGGAGGAATCGCTGACGACGGCGGGCGCTGAGGTGCAGAAGGGCAATCCGCCGACCGAGCGCAAGATCCAGCGCCTGTTCCGGAATCCTTCGGTCAGCCGCATGATCAAGCGTTGCAACGACTTCGGCGCCGGCGGCGTCGCGGTTGCTATCGGCGAGCTCGCGGATGGCCTTGTCATCAACCTTGATGCGGTCAAGAAAAAGTACGAGGGCCTCGACGGCACGGAGCTCGCGATTTCGGAGTCACAGGAGCGCATGGCGGTCGTGCTCGATCCAAGCGACGTGCAGGCGTTCCACGACTATGCGGACGCGGAGAACCTCGAGGCGACGCAGGTCGCGGTCGTCACGGAGGAGCCGCGGCTCGTCATGAAATGGCGCGGCAAGCCCATCGTGCAGATGAACCGCGCGTTCCTCGATACGAACGGCGTACGCCAGCATGTGACGGCGAAGATCGCGCAGCCGGATGCGGAGCACCGCTATTTGCATGAGATGCCGGCCGCGGTCAAGGCCTGCGGCCAGGACCTCGAAAAGGCGTGGCTTACGAATCTCGGCAGCCTGAACGTCTGTAGCCAGAAGGGGCTCGCGGAGCGCTTTGACTCGACCATTGGCGGCAATACGGTTCTGATGCCGTTCGGCGGAAAGAAGCAGCTGACGCCCGCTGAGGGTATGGTCGCAAAACTGCCGGTCATCGGCGCGGAGACGAACACGGCGACGGCGATGACGTTTGGCCTGAACCCGGCGTTCATGACCTGGAGCCCGTTCCACGGCGCCCTTTATGCGGTCGTCGAGGCGGCCGCGAAGATGGTCGCGCTCGGCGGACGCGCGGACAAAATCCGCCTGACGTTCCAGGAGTATTTCGAAAGTCTCGGCAAGGATCCGGAGAAATGGGGCAATCCGTTCGCCGCTCTGCTCGGTGCGCTTTGGGCGCAGCACCAGCTTGAGATCCCGGCCATCGGAGGCAAGGACTCGATGTCCGGCACGTTCGAGGATATCCATGTCCCGCCGACGCTCGCGGCGTTTGCCGTGAACGTGATGCCGGCGGACGGCGCGGTTTCGCCGGAATTCAAGTACGCGGGCAACAAGGTTTGGGTCGTTCCGGCATCGTATGATGCGCAGGATCTGCCAAAGTTCCCACAGCTGCGTCGGAACTTCGAGAAGATTGCGGCGCTCACGGCGAACCATCAGGTCTTTTCGGCCGCGAGCATCGGCGAGGGCGGCATGGCGGCGGCCCTCTCGAAGATGATGCTCGGCAACGGCATCGGCTTCCGTTTCACTCATTTCACGCCGCGTGCGGAGCTCTTTGCACCGTCTTACGGCACGATCCTGATTGAGGTGGCCGCGAACACGGATATGAAGAAACTGCTCGCGGGCACTGGCGCGTATGAGCTCGGTGAGACGACGGAGGTGCCGAGCGTTGTCTGCGGCAATGCCGTGCTCAGCATCGCGGAAATCGAGGAAGCCTATACGGAGCCGCTCGAGAAAATTTTCCCGACGCAGGTCAAGACGCGCGGAAAGGCCGTGGCAAACTACGTCCCGTATCAGAAGGGCAACAAGATCACGCCGCAGCGCACGGGCATCAAGCCGCATGTTTTGATTCCGGTTTTCCCGGGCACGAACTGCGAGTACGACTCAGCGCGGGCATGGCGCCGCGCCGGGGCGGATCCAGAGGTCCTCGTTGTGCGGAACCTGACGCCACAGGCGGTCGAGGAGACGGTCGACGCGCTCGTGAAAGGCATCGAGAACTCGCAGATCGTCATGCTGCCGGGCGGCTTCTCCGGTGGTGATGAGCCGGACGGATCCGGCAAGTTCATCGCCGCGATGTTCCGCAATCCACGCATCGAGGAAGCGGTCATGAACCTGTTGACGAAGCGCGACGGCCTCATGCTCGGCATCTGCAACGGCTTCCAGGCACTGATCAAGCTCGGCCTCGTGCCGTATGGCTCCATCCGTCCGCTCACGGAGAATGCGCCGACGCTCACGCACAACACGCTTGGCCGCCACGTTTCCTGCATGGTGCAGACGCGCGTGGCCTCGAACCTCTCGCCGTGGTTCAACAACGTGAAGGTCGGCGATGTGCATACGATTGCCGTATCGCACGGCGAGGGCCGCTTTGTCGCGGATCCGGACGTCGTCGCGCAGCTGCGCAGGAACGGCCAGATCGCGACGCAGTACGTCGACGGTGCGAGCAAACCGAGCATGGATATTCCCTTTAACCCGAACGGCTCGGTCGATGCGATTGAGGGCATCACGAGTCCGGACGGCCGCGTGCTCGGCAAGATGGGCCACAGCGAGCGCATCGGTGAGAACGTGGCGATGAATGTGCCGGGCAAGAAGGACCAGCAGCTCTTTGAGGCCGGTGTGCGGTATTATCGTTGATGGCAGTCTGCCTGCGGTATCCGTTTTCCCACGAAAAAACAAGACAGGATTCCGTGGATATGGTACAATAGAATGCTAGAAGGACGGCTGAGGATTTGTGCTTCAGCCGTTTTGCTGTCTTTTCTTTGCGTGTGGAGGGATTCGCTTGGTTGGCATCGTGATTGTTTCGCATAGTCAGAAGCTGGCGGAGGGCGTCGCGGAACTCGCTGGCATGATGGCAAAAGGCGTCGACATCGCGGCGGCCGGCGGCCTCGAGGACGGTGAACTCGGCACGAGCTTCGCACGGATTGAGGCAGGCATCGAGTCGGTGAACGGCGAGGACGGTGTGGTCGTGCTCGCCGATATGGGATCGGCGTTCCTGACGGCGGAGCTCGCGGCCGACGCGCAGGCGGGGGGCCGCGTGCGTCTCGCGAATGCGCCGCTCGTGGAGGGTGCGGTACTCGCGGCTGTGACTGCCGCCGGAGGCGCCACGCTCGACGAGGTCTTTCAAAAGGCCGAATCGGCGGGCTGCTGGGACAAGCGGGCGCTCGGCGCCTGAAAATTTGATGATGCTTTGTGACCGGGTCATTTGACGGATGCGCAGGACCTGCTATAATGGGGGCGTATGACAGAAGCGGGAGCGAACTGCTCCCAGGGAAAGATCGGGGGATGAAGATCATCGAATTTCGATTGTTGACAAAAGAGGACAAGACACGGTGTCAGGCGTATCTGTTGCGTGACTATCGCTTGAATTCGCATTTGTCGTTCACGAATCTCTATATGTGGCGGGAGCCGTATCATCTGATGCTCGCGGAGGAAGATGGGATCCTGTACATGAAAGTCACTTGGCAGGGCGCGGATATCGCGTTTCAGCCGATGGCACCACAGGAACGCTGGCAGGAGGCCGTCGACGCGCTCAAGGCGCAGTTTGATGCCGCAGGACAGGAACTGCGGTTCATGGGCCTTGAGGAGCCCTTTGCGGACTGGCTGAAAGAAGGCTATGCGGGCGGAAAGTTTGTGCTGGAAGCGAACCGCGACGAGGAGGATTACGTCTACCTCGCGGAAAAGCTCCGCACGCTGTCGGGGCGCAAACTCCACGCAAAGAAGAATCACTTGAATGCGTTCCATAAGCTCTATCCGCTCGCGGTCTACGAGGAAATTTCGGAGGAGAACATCGCGGACTGTCGGCGCGAGCTCGATGCGTGGTACAAGGAACGCATTCATACGACCGAGCGTAAAAACCCGTTCATCGGCTATGAACGCAAGGGAATCCTCGAGGTCTTTGAGGACTACGCGTACTTTGATCTGCGCGGCGGCGCGATCCGTGTGGACGGCCGGATCGTCGCGTTTTCGTTTGGCGAGCGGCTGAACCGCGACACCGCGGTCATCCACGTGGTGAAGGCCGATCCGAACGTGCGCGGTGCGTTCACGGCCATCAATCAGTCGTTTGTCGAGCACGCCTGGCAGGATATGACTTACATCAACCGCGAGGAGGATATGGGCCTGCCGGGCCTCCGGCACGCGAAGGAGTCGTATAAGCCAGAAAAGATGATCGTGAAGTATACGGCCAGATACATCGGCTAAGAGAAGGGCTGGAGGAGGAAAGCGTTTTTGGAGCAGGCGTTAGAAAAACGGATTGAGTTTGCGGACCACCAGGAGGCCTTTGCCCTGCTCGGCAAGCAGGACGAGTTCCTGCAGGCCGTGCGGGAGGCCTTCGGCTGTCAAATCCAGAGCCGCGGGGACAGCCTTTCCTTCCTCGGCGAGGCTGCGGAGGTTGAGCAGGCCGCGCGGGTTGTGGAGGAACTCCGGTACCTGTACCGCCAGGGCGCGGTGCTGACGACGCATGAGGTCCGCTATGGGATCGCCCTCGTAAAGGAGGGCCGTGCGGATACGCTGCACAGCCTGTTCGCCGACACGATTCTCGTGACGGCGCGCGGCCATCACGTGCGCCCGAAGACCCTCGGACAGAAACGCTATCTCGAGACCATCCGGCATAACGCCATCACCTTTGGCATCGGGCCGGCCGGTACCGGCAAGACCTACCTCGCCGTCGTCATGGCGGTCGCCGCGCTCCGGAACCGCGAGGTCAAGCGCATCGTGCTGACGCGTCCCGCCGTCGAGGCCGGCGAGCGGCTCGGTTTCCTGCCCGGCGACCTGCAGGATAAGGTCGATCCGTATCTGCGGCCGCTTTACGACGCGCTGCAGGATATCCTGGGGCTCGACACCTACCAAAAGTTTTTGACCAAGGGCTTTATCGAGATCGCGCCGCTCGCCTATATGCGCGGCCGGACCCTCGAGAACGCTTTCGTGATCCTCGATGAGGCACAGAATACGACGGGCAAGCAGATGAAAATGTTTCTGACCCGGCTGGGCTTTGGCGCAAAGATGGTCGTGACGGGCGATCTCGGGCAGACGGATCTGCCGCGCGGCGTGACGTCCGGCCTGCGCGAGGCCAGCGGGATTCTCGAGGGCGTGAAGGATATCGGCATCTGCCGTATGGCGCCCGCTGACGTCATCCGGCACGATGTCGTGACGCGCATCGTCGAGGCCTACGGGCGCTATGAAAAGCAGCGGGAAGCCGAGCGCGCGGCAAGAGCCGCGGAGCGCCGGGCGAAAGAGAAGAACGGGGAGGCGGGGAGATGAACGTCAGTATCCGGACCATGCCGGAAGATTTGCGCTTTCCGGCGGAAGTGGCGGAAAATATCCGCAGGGCGGCCGAAATGGTCGGCAGGCTCTACGGCGTCGAGAACGGCGAGGTCAGCGTGACGCTGACCGATGACGAACATATCCACGCGATGAACCGGCAGTACCGCGGCATCGACCGCCCGACCGATGTGCTTTCGTTTGCGCTGCATGAGAGCGACGAGCCGCCGGTAGAGGGCGGCCCCGCAATCGACGAGCTCGGCGACATCATCCTGTCGGTCGAGCGCGCGCAGGCGCAGGCGGCCGAGTACGGGCACAGCGTACGCCGTGAAATCACGTTCTTGACGGTGCACGGCATGCTGCATCTGCTCGGCTATGACCATATCGAGGAGCAGGACCGCATCGAGATGGAGGAGGAGCAGCGCTTCGTCATGGAGAAGCTCGGCATCTCGCGCGATGACCGGGACGATATGACGCTGACCGACCACGCGGGGGAGAGGCCCGTGGAAACTGCGGAACAAGGAGAGGGAAAGATGGATTTTCACGGACATAAATCCGGCTTTGTCGCCGTCATCGGGCGGCCAAATGTCGGCAAATCGACGCTGATTAACACGCTGATCGGGCAGAAAATCGCGATCATGAGCGACAAGCCGCAGACGACGCGCAACCGCATCCTCTGCATCCTGACAAAGCCGGACATGCAGGTCGTATTCCTCGACACGCCGGGCATCCACAAGCCACGCCACAAGCTCGGCGAGTACATGGTCAAGGCCGCGGAGGGCACGCTGAAGGAGGTCGACGTCATTCTGTTCGTCGTCGATGCGACGGAAAAAATGGGCCCGGGGGAGTACTATATCCTCGAGCGGCTGCAGGCGACGAGCAAGCCCGTCCTGCTCGTCGTCAACAAGCTTGACCTCATCGAAAAGGAGCGCGCCCTGCCGATCATCTCGCATTATACGGAGAAGTATCCGTTTGCCGGCGTCGTGCCGATTTCGGCAAAGGAGAACGAGAACCTCGACGCGCTGCTCGAGGAAATCGGCAAATACCTGCCGGAGGGGCCGCAGTACTATCCGGACGACATGGTGACGGATCAGCCGGAGCGCTTGATCGCGGCCGAGTTGATCCGCGAGAAGATCCTCGAGCTGACGCGCGACGAGGTGCCGCATGCCGTCGCCGTCGAGACCGAGGAAATGAAGACGCGCGAGAACGGGGATGCGTACGTGCGCGCGACCATCTACGTCGAGCGGGAGTCGCAGAAGGGGATCCTCATCGGCGCGAAGGGCGCGATGCTCAAGCAGATCGGCGCGCTTGCGCGCAAGGATATCGAGACGCTGCTCGGTTGCCGCGTCTACCTCGAGCTTTGGGTCAAGGTCAAGAAAGACTGGCGCGACCGCGACGGCGTGTTGCGGAACTTTGGGTTCGGACAGGAGAAGTGACGCGCGATGGCACTTTACACGGCAGAGGCGGTCGTGGCCGGCGTCAGGAACTTTGGAGATGCGGATAAAATTGTGACGCTCTTTACGAAGGAGCGGGGCATCGTGCGGGCCGCAGCTTTCGGCTGCCGTCGGCCGCGCTCACCGCTCGCGGGCGCGATGCAGATGTTCGCCTGCCTGGATCTGCAGCTCGCCGAGGGAAACCGTCTCGATACCGTGCGCTCGGCGGTGGTGCGACGGCACGGGCGAAAGATCATCGAGGATCTCGAGACGATGGCCTACGGCACCTTTGTCGCGGAGTTTCTGCGCGACTTCATGCCGGAGGGCCAGCCGGAGGAGGGGATGTTCCCCAAGGTCTTGCAGATTTTCGAGGCCTTTGAGACGCGGAATCCGCGCGTGACGGCGCTCGCGGCGGTGCTGCAGCTCCTCGAGTACACGGGATTGCAGCTGTCGCTGGATCGTTGTGTACATTCGGGGAAGCCGATTACAGGCGACGCGTTTTTTTCGCTGCACGAGGGCGGGGCGCTCGCGCCGGGGTTTCAGACAGCGGACGCCGTGCCGTATCCTGAGAAGCTGCGCGCACTCATGACGGGGCTGCGAAATCTCGACTGGAAACAGGCAGGCGGCGTCCGCCTCTCTTCAAAATACCTGATGCAGGCGGAACGACTCGTTCTGACCTACCTGCAGGAGACGCTCGGCCACCCGATGAAATCCCTCGCCTTTATTGAACAGCTGGCTTAAAGGTTTTACCTACAAAAAAGGAGCTTTTTTGATGAAAGCAATCGTTCACGGTACAGCCATCCTGCCGGATCCGTCGGATTCGGCTTTTATCTGTGTGCCAGGTCGCGTCATCGTCTACGATGAGAACGGCATCCGCGATATCTGCGAGGAGGACACGTTCTGCGAGGCGGCTCTGTCCGGCCTGCGCTATGAGGAAGTCCTCGATGCGGGCGGGCGCTATATCGCACCGGGCTTCATCCTCGCGCATATCCACGGCTGCGACGGCGCAGATACGATGGACGCAACGGAAACGGCAATCGGTCGCATGAGTCGTTTCCTTGCGGGCACGGGCGTCACGTCGTTTCTCCCGACAACGATGACCTGTCCCTGGGGCGAGATCGAGGCGGCCCTCGAAAATATCCGCGCGTTCATGGAAAAGCAGGGTGATGAGGAGCCCTGTGGCGCCCAGGTGATCGGCGCGCATATGGAGGGGCCGTTCATCAGCCCGGTCAAAAAGGGGTCGCAGGACCGCCGGAATATCCTGCAGGCCGATTTCGAGCGCATCGCACCGTTTGCCGATATCCTGCGCGTACTGACCATCGCGCCGGAGGAACTTCCGCCAAAGGTACGGGAGACGTTTCCACAGGCATGCCGCGAGGCCGGCATCCGGCTCTCCATCGGCCATACGGCGGCGGATTACCAAGCGGCCATGCAGGCCGTGCAGCATCTCGGCATCCGGCGCTTTACGCATCTCTACAACGCGATGATGGGATTTTCGCACCGCATGCCGGGGACGGTCGGCGCCGCGTTCGATACGGATGCCTATACAGAGCTCATCGCGGACAACGTACATTCGCATCCGATGGCGCAGCGCCTTGCGTACCGTATGAAGGGCAGGGAGCGGGTCATATTGATCACCGATTCGTTGCGCGCCTGTGGCCTCGGCGACGGCCCGTCGGAGCTCGGGGGGCAGAAGGTTTACGTCAAAGGTGAGCGGGCGCTGCTGCAGGACGGCACGATCGCCGGGAGCGTCGCGACGATGGATACCTGCCTGCGCCGCTTCCGCGAAAACACACAGGCGCCGGTCGAGGAGATTGTGCAGATGGCTTCGAAGAATCCGGCCTGCGACCTCGGCCTTTACGCGGAACGCGGTTCTATCGCCGTCGGCAAGCGCGCGGATCTCACCGTCTTTGACGCAGATTTCCATATCGCCGATACCATCGTCGGCGGCACGCATGTCTTTCATCGGAAAAGAGGAGAGGAACGTTGAGCGAGAAATTAACCCTTGGCATCGAGTCGAGCTGCGACGAGACCTCGGCGGCGGTTTTGCGCGGCGGCCGCGAGATCCTGTCGAATGTGATTTCGACGCAGATCCCGGTGCATCAGAAGTTCGGCGGTGTTGTGCCGGAAATTGCTTCGCGCAAGCATATCGTGAATATCCTGCCGGTCATCGACGAAGCACTGCGGCAGGCGGACGTTAAGCTGGGCGATATCCAGCAGGTCGCTGTGACCTATGGGCCCGGCCTCGTCGGCGCGCTGCTCGTCGGTGTCTCGGCAGCGAAGGCGCTCGCGTTCTCGCTCGGTGTGCCGCTCATCGGGGTCAATCACCTGGAGGGCCATATTTTCGCGAATTTCCTGTCCGACCCCGCGCTTGAGCCGCCGTTCATGGCGCTCGTCGTCTCCGGCGGGCACACCGCGCTCGTCGATGTGCGCGGTTACCAGCGGTTTCATTTGATGGGGCAGACGCGCGACGACGCGGCGGGCGAGGCGTTCGACAAGATCGCGCGCGTCATGGGGCTGCCGTATCCGGGCGGTCCGCGCATCGACGCGCTCGCGAAAGAGGGCGAGCCGAACATCGATTTCCCCGAGGCGCTCATGGAGAAGGGCAATTATGAGTTCAGCTTCAGCGGGCTGAAGTCCGCCGTGCTGAACTACATCAACAGCGAGAAGATGAAGGGCCGCGCGCTGCGGACGGCGGATATCGCCGCGTCGTTCCAGCGCGCCGTCGTCGACGTGCTGACGCAGAAGGCGTTCGAGGCTGTCGAGGAAGCCGGCCGCGATACACTCGTTCTCGCGGGCGGCGTCGCCGCAAACAGCGGCCTCGAGGCGCGCCTGCGCGCGGAGGCGGCGCGGCGCGGCATCGCTTTCTCCTATCCGTCGAAACTGCTCTGCACGGATAACGCCGCCATGATTGCGTGCCGCGGCTATTATCAGGCGGAGGCAGGCCATACGAGCGATCTCTACCTCAACGCGGTTCCGGGACTCGGTCTCGAGGAGACCGAGCATTGAATCAAAACGTTACATGTATACATAGAAAGAAGGATTTCTTTCTATGTATTTTTTGTTATAATGGGAAATAAAAGAAAACAGGAGGCGGAGGAAAATGAATCTGGGGAAGCAGCTGGCGGCAATCTGCCGGAGGGAGACCTCCCTTTCCGAAATGCAGGTCAGCCTGCTCGTGCGGATCAGTGCGGTATTTCCGTTTGTCGCGGATCTCGTGCATGGGAAACTGTCGCTGTACCTGCGGAGCGGCCGGGATTTCGTCATCGCCGCAGAGGTCATGCCGCATACGGTCTACATGCCGAAGAAAAAGAGCGCGCTCGGCGCGCATATCGCCGCGCAGGAGGAACCGTTGGTTTCGGCGGTGTTCCGCACCGGTACCCGACAGACGGGCAAACGCGAGTGGACGTACGGCGCGATGATCGATATGTACGCGTTCGGCATCCACGACGGGCAGTCTGTACTCGCCGTGGTGACCTTCGACGTCGATACGGAGCGCCTGTCCATCCACGGCTATCGCTGCCTGCTCGAGACGGCCATCGACGTGCTCGAGTACGCGCGGCGCGGTGTGAGGTTGGAGGCCTGGCATCCGATCGCACCGTCGGACGGCATCATCGTGACCGACGGGCGGAGCCGCATCATTTTCGCGAATGAGGCGGCGCAGCGGATCTGCCGCGTCCTCGGCGTCGGCAATCTCAAGGGTTGCCTTCTGTTCGACCGCCTGCTGACGCGCCATATCACACGCGAGACCGTCGAGCATGACTGCCCCTGGCAGAAGGAAATCGAGGGCGCCGGCATGATTTTGATCCAGCGCATGCTCGACCTGCAGGAGGGCGGCGTGCAGAAACGGCGCATCGTCCTGCTCTCCGATGTGACCGAAATCCGCGCGCGCGATAAGGAAATCCGCATCCAGTCCGCGATTATCCAGGAGATTCACCACCGGGTCAAGAACAATTTGCAAATGATGGCAAGTCTGCTGCGCCTGCAGGCCCGTCGCTCGAAATCCCAGGAGGTTAAGGATGCGCTGAAGGTCAGCATTCACCGTATTCAGTCGATTTCCGTCGTGCACGAATTCCTTTCGCAGCAGGGGACGGAGGACATCGACGTCCAGGAGGTCCTGCACCAGATCGTCGAGCTCGTGGCGCTTGACCTCTCGGACAAGGATTTCGTCGTGCATACCGAGTACCGCGGGCCACGGCTCGTCCTGCCGTCGCGTTATGCCAGTTCCGTCGCCCTCGTGCTGAACGAGCTTCTGCTGAATACGATGAAGCACGCCTTTGCCGGGCGAAAATCCGGGACCATCGGGCTGCGGGTTGAGGAGGAGCCGCAGCGCTGGTGTCTGGATCTCTATGACGACGGGGTCGGTCTGCCCGCGGATTTTGCGCAGAGGCCGCATCGGAGCCTGGGGCTGCAGATTGTGAAGACGCTCGTCGAAGGCGACCTCGGCGGTACGTTTGCCCTGCAGAATGATTCACGCGGTGCGGGATATGGCACGCATGCGCTGCTGACCATTGCGAAACCGGACGGGGAAGAAAAACCGGGCTACCAGGCGGAATCGGATCCCCTATAATCTTCAGGAAGGACAGATATGCTATGCTGAAAAAAGCTTTGAAAATCGTTGTGGCGGATAATGAATCGATCATCCGCATGGACGTCAAAGAAATGCTCGAGGACGCGGGCCATGAGGTCGTCGGCGAGGCCATCGACGGACGGCATGCCGTGGAACTCACGCGGAAATACCATCCGGACCTCGTCATCATGGATATCAAAATGCCGCAGATGGATGGCATCACGGCGGCGCGGAAAATCTCGCAGGAACACCTCGCGCCGGTCCTCTTGCTCTCCGCGTTCAGTCAGCCGGAAATCGTCGAGCGCGCAAAGGAAGCCGGCGTCACCGGTTACCTCGTGAAGCCCGTGCAGGAGGAGAACCTCTTCCCGGCCATGCAGATCGCGATGTCGCGCTGGCAGGATATGCAGGGCATGGAGCAGGAGCTCGCGGACCTCAAGGATTCGCTCGCAACGCGCAAGACGCTTGACCGCGCAAAGGGCATCATCATGGCCGCCCATCATCTGTCCGAACAGGAAGCCTATCGCCGCATGCAGAAATATGCGATGGCCAAGCGCATCCCGCTCAAGCGTGTTGCGGAATCCATCGTCCGCGCCGCCGGCGGAACCGTATAATCGATCGTCCTTTCTGGCACGGGGAACGCGAGTGGTTTCCCGTGCTTTTCTATCGAGAAGAAAATAATTTTTGATTTTTTGACTTTCTCCTATTGACATTTTGACTAAAAACGATTAGTATAAAGACTGTAATCAGTTAGCACTCAGATGTGATGAGTGCTAACAAAGCGAAACTTGCATATCATTTTATAGGAGGAAGATACCTATGATTAAGCCATTGGGCGAAAGAGTTGTCATCGAAGTTTCGGAAGCTGATGCAAAGACGGCCAGCGGCATCGTCCTGCCGGACACGGCAAAAGAGAAGCCGCAGAAGGGCGTTGTCGTTGCGGTCGGCAAAGGCAAGGTGCTCGATAACGGCACGCGCGTGGAGCCGGAAGTCAAAGTCGGCGACGCGGTTATCTTCTCCAAGTATTCCGGCACGGAAGTCAAAGTCGAAGGCAAGGATTACTTGGTTGTCCGTGAGAGCGATATCCTCGCTGTCTGCTAATACGTAGCGGCAGGATATGGGGCACGGAAAATGCTCCTTGAAAAAGAAATTTCGGAGGTAAGATAGAATGGCTAAACAGATTCTTTTCAATGAGGAAGCTCGCCGCGCGCTGATGGGCGGCGTTGATGCACTGGCAAACGCAGTAAAAGTTACGCTTGGTCCGAAGGGCCGCAACGTCGTACTCGATAAGAAATACGGTGCGCCGACCATCACGAACGATGGTGTGACGATTGCCCGCGACATCGAGCTCGAGGATCCGTTTGAGAACATGGGCGCTCAGCTCGTCAAAGAAGTTGCGACGAAGACGAACGACGTTGCCGGTGACGGCACGACGACCGCTACGTTGCTCGCACAGGCGATGATTCACGAGGGCATGCGCAACGTTGTCGCTGGTGCCAACCCGATGATCATCAAGAAGGGCATTGACCGCGCGGTCAGCGCACTCGTCGATGAGATCAAAAAGAACTCGAAGAAGGTCGAGAAGCAGGACGACATCGCACAGGTTGCGACGATTTCCTCCGCAAACGAGGAGACGGGCAAGCTGATCGCTGAAGCCATGGAGAAGGTCGGCAAGGACGGCGTTATCACGGTTGAGGAATCCAAGACCATGAAGACGAACCTTTCCGTCAAGGAAGGCATGCAGTTCGACCGCGGCTATATCTCCCCGTATTTCGTCACGGATACGGACAAGATGGAAGCGGGCCTCGACGATCCGTACATCCTGATTACGGATCGCAAGATTTCTGCTATCAACGATATCCTGCCGTTGCTTTAGCAGGACGTCAAGGCCGGCAAGCAGCTCGCCATCATCGCTGAGGATGTCGATGGCGAGGCGCTGACGACGCTCGTGGTCAACAAGCTCCGCGGCACGTTCAAGACGGTTGCTGTCAAGGCTCCGGGCTTCGGCGACCGCCGCAAGGCGATGCTCCAGGATATCGCCATCCTGACGGGCGGTACGGTCATCAGCGAAGAGCTCGGCCGCAAGCTCGACAGCGTTACGCTTGACGATCTCGGCCATGCCAGCAAGATCGTTTCGACGAAGGACGAGACGACGATTGTCGGCGGCAAGGGCAACAAGGAGCAGATCGCTGCCCGCGTTGCGGAGATCAAGAATCAGATCGAGCAGACGACGTCCGATTTCGACCGCGAGAAACTCCAGGAGCGCCTGGCAAAACTCGCTGGCGGCGTAGCCGTCATCGAGATCGGCGCAGCGACCGAGGTCGAGATGAAGGACAAGAAGTACCGCATCGAGGATGCGCTGAACGCGACGCGCGCTGCGGTTGAGGAAGGCATTGTCGCTGGCGGCGGCACGACCTTCATCGACATCCAGTCCGCACTCGACGGCCTGCAGGCTGAGGGCGACGAGAAAGTCGGTATCGACATCGTCCGCCGCGCGATCGAGGAGCCGGTTCGCCAGATTGCGAACAACGCCGGCCTCGAGGGCAGCGTCGTTGTCGAGAACGTCAAGAAGGCGGGCAAGGGCGTCGGCTTCAATGCGCTCAAGAACGAGTACACCGACATGATTGCGGCAGGCATCGTCGATCCGGCCAAGGTTACGCGCTCCGCACTGCAGAACGCGGCATCCATCGCTTCGATGGTTCTGACGACCGAGACTCTCGTCGCAGACAAGCCGGAAGAAAAGCCGGCAGCTCCGGCGGCTCCGCAGGGCGGCATGCCGGGCATGATGTAATAAGCGGCGAAAGCCCTTATACAGCAAGGCTTTACGGAAAATAAAATAGGTTTTGGCCACGTTTTGGCCACGAAAAAAGCACCTTCCCATTTTGGGAGGGTGCTTTTTTCGTATATGGAGAAAACCGCAACCGGGGCCCCGCCAACTCTTTAAGGCGGCGATAACCTCGGTGGGAATATCAATCACTCGGTAGCCTGCTGTGATTTTGGATGGGAGCAGGCGACAGGTACGCGCCCGTATTATTGTCTACGAGGTAGCCAAAGTTCCCCAAGTGGCGATCTCGGTTGCAGATCAGGGCATCAAAGACCATCAAATCCTGATAGGCGGCAGGTCCGTAGATTGTTGCCATCTGCTCCTGCACACGCAGGCGGGACAAATCTGCCCGGTCTACGTCAATCCCTTTGTCTTTGAAGAACGCATAGGCGTTGATGAAGCCAGGGAAGTGTCCGTCAGTTGCTCACGGAGTGTGACGGGCAGGAGATGACGACTCTCTTCTTCCACTTGTGTCACGTGAACCTGGTAAACGGTCTGCGCCATACCGGCAGTCACTTCCTGCTCGGCCTCGAGGTAGAAATGAACGAGAGGAATATCCTTCCGCTGCAGCGTGTAATGTGCAAGTACTGTCATGTCGTCATCTCCTACTTCGTATTGGTGCAAACTGACTGATGCTTACATTCTACTACGGATGAGAAAAGCGTTCAACGAATTCTTGCCATCGCATCTTGCTTACGGTAAAATGAAATGGTAGCAAAGAAAAATAAGACAGCAGGAGGAAGCGATTATGGAAGCTATTTTCACCCGTACCAGTGTGCGAAGCTATGAAAGCCGTTCTATTGAGGACGAAAAAATCGAGAAAATCTTGCGGGCAGCGATGGCTGCCCCATCGGCTATGAACCAGCAGCCTTGGGAATTTTATGTGGTGACGAAGAAAAGCGCGCTGCAGCAGATTTCCGAAGCCAGTCCCTATGCGGGCATGACAGCAGATGCGCCAGCCGCCTTTGTGCTTTGTTATCGCAAAACGGGCATAAAAGTGCCGGAACTGGTTCACGTGGATATGGCACTGGCCACGGAAAATCTTCTGCTGGAAATTGAGGCATTGGGCCTGGGCGGTGTCATGCTCGGCATTGCCCCATTTGAGGAGCGCATGGAAAAGGTGGCCAAGGCCATCGATCTCCCAGGGCATCTTGCCGTATTTACCGTCGTTCCTGTTGGTTATCCGGCAAAGAAGAATCCACAGCAAGACCGCTATGATGCGGCGCGCGTTCATATTATAAACTCAAACTTCGCAGGTGCTGAGCACCCGTAAAGCCTTGTGAAATCTATGTTTGTAGCAAAATAAATAGCATGAACT
>JALFBM010000023.1 GCA_022773425.1 Selenomonadaceae bacterium | reverse complement strand
TCGGCTCGATGTGGATGCCAGCGGCGTTCGCGAGCTTGCATTCCGGATGCTCTTTGATGAAGTTCTTGAGATACGGCTCATGCTGGAAGAAGTTCGCATCGAGTTCCTTGTCGTTCAGCGCGATGTTCGGCTGGACGTAGTCGTTGAATTCGACGATTTCGAGCGTGATGCCCTGTTTCTCGAGGATCGGTTTGACCTGCTCGAGGATTTCGGCGTGCGGGACGGCCGTCGCGCCGACTTTGATGGTCTTGCTATCCTTTGCGGCGCTGCTGCCGTTGGAGCCGGTGCTGCCGCAGCCCGCGAGGGCGAGCGTCGCGATGAGCAGCGTGGCAATCAGTGCAAATACTTTTTTCATGGAAATTCCTCCTTTTTCTCTTGGGGGTTATCTCTTATCCAAATGCTTGGCGAGCTGGTTGCCGCCAAACTGAACGAGCTGAACGAGTACGACGAGCACGACCACGGTCGCGAGCATGACGTCCGGGCGGAATCGCTGGTAGCCATAGCGGATGGCGAGATCGCCGAGACCGCCGCCGCCGATGGCGCCGGCCATCGCGGATTCGCCGACGAGGTTGATGATGACGGTCGTGAGCTGCGCGACAATCGACGACATGGATTCCGGGAGCAGCACGCGCCAGATGATCTGAAGCGGCGTTGCGCCCATGGCCTCCGCGGCCTCGACGAGTCCGTACGGGACCTCTTTGAGGCTGGTCTCGACCTGGCGGCCGATGAACGGCACCGCGGCGATGACGAGCGGTACCATGGCGGCCGTCGTGCCGATTGCCGTGCCGACGAGCAGGCGCGTGAACGGGATGATGGCGACCATCAGGATGATGAACGGAATCGAGCGGACGATGTTGACGACCGTTCCGAGCACCTTGTTTAGGAGCGGCGCCTCGAGGATCTGCCCCTTGCCGGTCGTGTGCAGCAGTATGCCGAGCGGTACGCCGATGACCGTTGCGATGAGCATGGAGACGACGACCATGTAGATGGTCTGCCCGAGCGCGGGCAGCAGCAGATCAAGCATTCCGGTGGACATAGCCGATCACCTCCAGTCGAATATCCTGCTTTTGCAGGTATGCCATGGCCGCTTCGATGCGGTCCTGCGGTCCCGTGATGCCGATGATCATGCGGCCGAACGGGATGCCGTGCACCTGGTCGAGATTCCCGTAGAGCATCGAGACGTCGATTTCCGGGAAGTTTTTGATCGTGTCGGCGAGCACCGGGTCGTCGGCGGATTCGCCGACGAAGGTTACGCGCAGCAGCAGATAGCTGCCGGGGACCGGCTCCTTGGAAATCTCGCCGCCGCGGAACGCCGCCGGCAGGTCGTTCGAGATCAGCGAGCCGATGAATTCGCGCGTGATCGGCTTCTGCGGGTTCGTGATGATGTCGAGCACGCTGCCCTGTTCCGCGATGACGCCGTTCTCGATGACGGCGACCTTGTCGCAGATTTCCTTGATGACCTGCATTTCATGCGTGATGACGATGACGGTCAGCTGGAGCTTCTCGTTGATGCTCCGGATGAGGTCGAGGATGGAGCGCGTGGTCTGCGGGTCAAGCGCGCTCGTCGCCTCGTCGCAGAGCAGGACCGTCGGGTCGCTCGCGAGTGCGCGCGCGATGCCGACGCGCTGTTTCTGCCCGCCGGAGAGCTGGGACGGGTACTGCCTGGCCTTGCTTTCGAGCCCGACGAGGGACAGCAGCGGCTCGACCTTTGCGCGGACCTCCTTCTCGCTCTTGTGCGCGAGGCGCAGCGGGAACGCGATGTTGTCGTAGACCGTCGCGGTCGACAGCAGGTTGAAATGCTGGAATATCATGCCGATGTTCTTGCGGGCTGCGCGGAGCTCCTTGTCGGAGAGGGCGGTCATATCCTGCCCGTCGACGATGACCTTGCCGGCGGTCGGCCGCTCGAGCAGGTTGATGCACCGGATCAAGGTGGACTTGCCGGCTCCCGAGAGGCCGATGATGCCGTAGATATCGCCGGTATCGATCGTGAGGTCGATGCCTTTGAGTGCGTGGACAGGCCCTTGCGGGCTGTCATAAGTTTTCTCGATATGAGAAAGCGTAATCAACGCCAATCACTTCCTATCTGTCAAATCCCCATGTCTCCGCGATGGGAGCGGGGGAATCACTGTCCATCATTATAGCAGGAAAGCTGCATAAGGGCTAATATCTATGAACATTCGTTCGATATAGCTTCAGGATATAGCAAGCGGCTGTATCCAGCCGGCTCAGGGCAGGTTTGGCATATTCTTGCTGACGGCGGTGTGGTGGATGATGTCCTCGACGCGCAGGTCGACCTCGAGCTCCTGCTTGTGCAGGGTTTCCGCCGTGTCGAATTCCTCCGGGTCGTCCTTGCGGAGACCGTTGATGTAGTGGCGCCACGCCTTGATGGAGATCTCGGTCGCGTGCTGGCGCTGGCGCGAGAGATACCCCGCGCCTGGTGGTACGTCGATGGCGTCGAGCTTCTGTTGACGCTCTTCGAGCGCGGGGATGACCTGCTCCTCGAGGAATGAGGCGAGCGCCGTGCGCTGGAGCTCGGTGAGCGTGCCGTTTTTCGAGGCCGCGAGCCGTTTGAACTGCGCCTGCTGCGCGCGGAACGTCTCATTGCAGGCGTCGACGATGGGCTTCGTCGCCTCGATGTAGTCCGCGATATCCCCGTTCTGGAGTCCCGCGATCGTGTCGAGGTAGTCGCGGTAGTTCTTGACATAGGTAATCTGCCAATGCCCGTCGCCGGCCTGTTCCATCGCGACCTCGAGCGTGAACGGCGTCTGCGTGTAGTCCTCGCGGATCTCGATCGTCGCGGTTGCACTCCGGCCGTTTCTGGCGACCTCGCCGAGCTTGACGAAGGTCGTGTTGCGGAGCTGTGAGCGCTCGAGGAACCGCTCGTAGTCGATGCCGAGCTGCCGCCCCTTCAGGATATCCGTGCCGTCCGGCAGGCTCCACTGGCCGCTCTCGACGCGGCGCAGAATGGTGTCCGCCGTGCCGAGCGAGAGCTGCGGCTTAATGGAGACGTAGAACTTCTCGAACATCACTTTCGTTTTCGGCGTCAGGGTCGAATCGTAGACGAAGAGGTCGCAGGTCAGGTCGTCGTAGGCGTGGCTCGTGACCGTCTGGAGGTTGACGAAGCGGCAGAAGGCCTCGCGATCCTGCGTCTCGACGGCGTGTATGGTTTGCCGCAGCGCGTATTCCGGCGAACGCGTGTAAAAGAAAAAATACCAGATGCCAGTGCTGAACAGGCAGGCTGCGATCAGGAACAGGGCCAGGAACGCGAGCTGGCTTTTCTGGTTCCGCCGCTTCAGCATCTTGCGCCATTCGTCATCGTCCATGCCAGTTCCTCCTCTTTGTGTCATATCTGGCTCTTATTATACAATAAGCAGGATGGAAAAGGCAAAGGAAGAAAAAGGGGAAAATATGGTATGATAGTAGAAAAAGAACGCGGAGAAAGGAGGTGGCCTGCGTGAAATGGGTCAATCATGAAATTGTGACGGGGGTCGCCCTGTACGCGGCGGAAGGCAGCCTGCTGATCGCGGCCGTGGGCATGGCGGGCGCGGTGATTCCGGACAAACTCGAGGGGCACCCGGGCGCGGGCAGCAAGAGCTATTGGCGCTGGCGCTCGCGGCACCGCGGCTGGTCGCACTGGCTCGCCCTGTACCTGTTGCTGGCAGGGCTGCTCTGGCGGTGGGATCCCGCCATCGCCTCGGCGGACAGCATGACCTTTGACCTCGCGCATCTGCTGTTTTGGCTCGCCGTCGGCGCCATTCTGCATGTGCTCGAGGACGGCATCTGCGGCAAGATCCCGATACTCACGCCGTGGGGCAAGCACGGCCTGAAGCTCTTTGCGGTCGGGTCGGTCACGGAGTACCTGTTCGCCATTGCGCTCGTCCTGCTCTGTTATTTTTTCGGTTCTGTGCGCGCCGGTTAGAGGAAATTCGGGAAAAAGCGAGAATAGGATACGTTGGGGAAAGGGGGTTTCGGGCATGACATCGATTTCCTATACGAAAAGCAGTCCGGGCAAGGTCCTGCGCCTGCTGGCGGAAAAGTATCCGTCGAAAGAGGTGGTCTATGAGCGGTTGATCTATCTGCAGTCGCAACTGTCCCTGCCGAAGGGCGTTGAGCATTTCATGAGCGACCTGCACGGCGAGTACGAGTCGTTCTGCCATATCCTGAACAATTGCTCCGGGGTCATCCGCGAGAAAGTCGAATATGTGTTCGGCGAGCGGCTGACCGCCGCGGAGAAGGCGGAGTTCTGCACGCTGATCTACTATCCGCGCGAAAAGCTCGACCAGATGAAAAAGGAGCGCCGAAATACGCCGGCGTGGTATCGCAAAAATCTCGGCCGGCTGCTCGAGCTCTCAAAGCTCATGAGCTGCAAATATCCGGCTTCGAAGGTGCGCGGGATGATCCCGAAAAAGTATGAGTCCGTGATCTTCGAACTCATGAACACGCGGCCGGAGGCGGATACGG
>JALFBM010000021.1 GCA_022773425.1 Selenomonadaceae bacterium | reverse complement strand
CTTCATCACGGTGGAAGACCTCAACGTGACCGGCATGATGAAGAACCGCCATCTCTCGAAGGTCGTGGCGCAGCAGCGCTTTTATTCCCTCCGTGAGAAACTGCGGCGCAAGGCAGGAATCATCGGGATTGAATTCCGCATCGCGGACCGATTCTACCCGAGTTCCAAGACCTGCCACGCCTGCGGGCATGTGCATAAAGGCTTGAAACTCAAAGACCGCATCTATGTTTGTCCTGCATGCGGTTACACAGAAGACCGAGACTTGAATGCAGCACTGAATCTGCGCGATGCGAAGAACTATCGCATCGCCTGATCCGAGTTTTCACGTTTTGATCAATGTACCGATGGCTAGTCGGGAACAGGCCGTTGCCTTGCCCCGCAAGGAACACGGCCAACGCCTTTGGAGTGTACAAGACCTTGTGAGTAGTCTCAGGCTTGCCTGGACAAAAGCATACACGATGAAAAAGGAATTTTTCTAGGCATAGATAATTTCTATGTTATTCTATGTTTTTAGTAGCAGGACAGGGTATGACCTGGATTTTGTTTGACTGGCTTGGCACATTTGCGTTTGCGGTGTCCGGGGCGATGGTGGGGCTTTCACGTCGCATGGATATTTTCGGCATTGTCGTGCTTGCCATCCTGACGGCGGTCGGCGGCGGCATGGTGCGCGACGTGCTCGTGGGGATCACGCCGCCGGTCGCGCTGTCGAATCCGACGGATCTGATGCTGTCGGTCGCGACCGCCGTCCTCGTGTCTGTGATATATGCGTATTTTCGTATCAACCGCGGGAGCAAGCAGATCGCAGGCTTTTTGTACCATGCCTGCGATACCATCGGGCTCGCCTCCTTCACCGTGACCGGGGCGCTCGTCGGGCTGCGGCAGGGCGGCCCGGGCTCCGCCTTCGTCCTCCCCGTGATGCTGGCCTGCATCACGGCGGTCGGCGGCGGCATGCTGCGCGATCTCATGGCACAGCGGATGCCGGTCGTCCTTCGCATGGACGTCTACGCGGTCGCGTCCCTGTTCGGCGCCTTCCTGATGTGCCTTTCGTGGCCGACCCTCGGAACGGCCGTGTCGTCGTGGATCGGCTTCCTGTCGGTGCTCGTGCTCCGCGGGCTTGCGCTGCATTACGGCTGGCAGGTCTACCATCCGCATCCGCGGCGCCGGGCGGTGCGCCCGTTCCAGCGCAGAAAAAAACAGCCGTGAGTCCGCAGACCCGGCTGTACGCGTTCGCTATGGCGGAGAGGGTGGGATTCGAACCCACGGTGCCGTGAGACATCACCGGTTTTCAAGACCGGCTCCTTAAACCACTCGGACACCTCTCCAAACAGATTTAGTATAGCATGCCGGCGTTGTTTTTGCAAACGCTTGTGTTATAATGGAAAAAGAATTTTTGATCGGTGGAGGTCCTTCTTTTGAAAATCGCTTTTTTCGACTCAGGTATGGGCGGGCTCTCCGTCCTGCATCATGCGATGCGCGTTCTGCCCCAGGAGGAGTTCCTGTTTTACGCGGACGAGGACCACGTCCCCTACGGGACGAAATCGCGGGAAGCCGTGCAGCAATATGTCGCCGAGGCGTTTGATTTCATGATCTCGAAGGGGGTCAAGGCCATCGTCGTCGCGTGCAATACGGCGACGTCTGTCGCCGTGCCGGTCATGCGCGAGCGCTACGATCTGCCGATCATCGGCATGGAGCCGGCCGCGAAAAAGGCCCTAGACCTCGACGGCGGGCACCGCGTGCTCGTCTGTGCGACGCCGATCACCGTGAGCGGCCGCAAGATGGAGCTGCTGATCGAGCGCGTGGACAAGGATCATCTCGTCGACCGCCTCGCCCTGCCAGCGCTCGTGCCGTTCGCGGAGCGTCAGGAATTCGATTCGCCGGACGTGCGGGCGTATCTGGCGGAACAGTTTGCGCCGTATGATTTTCGCCAGTATTCGGCGCTCGTGCTCGGCTGCACGCATTTCAACTATTTCAAGCCGGCCATGCGCGCGTTCATGCCGGATTCCATGCACTTTGTCGACGGGAACGACGGCACGGTCCGCGAGCTTATCCGCCAGCTGGAGGCGCGGAACTTGCGCGAGGCAAACGAGCAGACGGTCGAATACTACTACTCCGGCCGCCGCGTTGCAGACGAAGCGGAGCTCGCGCGCATCGGCCGCTTCATGCAGCAGCTCGACCGCGTTTATGGACTGTGAATACAGCCTGTGCTATACTAGAACATAGCACTATTTTTGTAAGGAGCGTTTTTTATGAAATTTGCGAAGCGGATGGAGCCGTTCGGAGAGAATATCTTTGCAAAACTCGCGGCGGTGAAAAAGCAGAAAATCGCGGCGGGTCGCGCGGTGATCGACCTGTCGGTCGGTGCGCCGAACATCGCGCCGCCACGCGAGGTCATGCAGACGATTGCGGAAGAGGCGATGAAGCCGGAGAACTACCTCTACGCCATCACGGACCGCGACGAGCTGCTCGAAGCGGCGTCGGACTGGTACCAGAGCCGCTACGGCGTCACGCTTGATCCGAAAACGGAAATCTGCTCGCTGATGGGCTCGCAGGAGGGCCTTTCCCATATCGCGCTCTCCATCGTAGACGCGGGCGGCATGACGCTCGTGCCGGATCCATGCTATCCGGTTTTTGCGGACGGCCCGAAGATCGCGGAGTCCGAGGTCTTCTACATGCCGATGAAGAAGGAGAACGACTATCTGATCCAGTTCGACGTCATTCCGGAGGAGGTCGCGCGCAAGGCGCGCCTGATGATTGTCTCGTATCCGAACAACCCGACGACGGCGCTCGCACCGGATTCGTGGTACGAGGAGCTCATCGCCTTCGCGAAGAAATACGACATCATCGTGCTGCATGATAATGCGTACAGCGAGCTCGTGTTTGACGGGAATACCTGCGGCTCGTTCCTGCGTTTCCCGGGCGCGAAAGAGGTCGGCATCGAGTTCAACTCGCTCTCGAAGACCTACGGGATGGCAGGCGCTCGCGTCGGCTTCTGCGTTGGTAACGCGGAGGTCGTCGCCCATCTGAAGACCTTGAAATCGAATATGGATTACGGTATGTTCCTGCCTGTGCAGAAGGCGGCGATCACGGCGCTCAGGAGCCCGCGCAGTAACGTCGAAGCGACGCGCAGAGCCTACGAGGAGCGCCGTGACGCTCTCGTAGGCGGCCTGAAGGCGATCGGCTGGAAGATGGATATGCCGAAGAGCACGATGTTCGTCTGGGCGCCGATCCCGGAGCCCTACACGGATTCCATCCAGTTCACGCTGGACCTGCTCGATCGGTCCGACGTCATGGTGACGCCGGGCTCTGCGTTCGGCCCGTCCGGCGAGGGTTTTGTCCGCATGGCGCTCGTACAGGATCCCGACGTGCTCGCGCGCGTGGTGGAGAACGTCAAGGCGAGCGGTCTTTTTGCCTGAGCGTCATCGATACCGTTAGGAAAACCGTTTCTTTTCGTTGCCGGAACACATCGGCGGAGGGGATTATCTTGCGTATTGTCGTTGTTGGAGCGGGAAAGCTCGGGTACAGTATCGCGGATCTGTTGTCGCGTGAACAGTTCGATGTCGTCGTCGTCGATCACGAGGAAGGACAGCTTGAGGCCGTCAAGAACAACCTCGATGTCCTGACCGTCTACGCGAACGGTGCGAGCCCGATCACGATGAATGACCCAGACATCCGCGGCGCGGACATGCTGATTGCGGTGACCGCGAGCGATGAGGTCAATATGGTCGCCTGCATCCTCGCGAAGAAGCACGGCATCGCGCATACGGTCGCGCGCATCCGCGACATGCAGTTCATGGGCGAGGCCAAGGACTACCTGAAAGAGAATTTCGGCATCGACCTGATGCTGAACCCCGAGCTCATCACGGCGAACGAGATCAACCGCATCCTGATGACCCCGGCCGCGCTCAACGTCGAGGATTTCGCGGGCGGCAAGGTGCGCTTGTTCGAGACGAAGGTCTACCGGCGTTCGCCGATGGCACATAAGCCGCTCAAAGACCTGAACCTGCCGAAAGGCGTGCTCGCCGGCATGATCTTCCGCGACCACCGCATGATCATCCCGCACGGCGACGATATGCTGCTGCCGCACGACAATGCCTATTTCATCGGCAAGTCGGAGGAGCTCCAGAAGTTCAGCCAGACCTTCGTCCAGCGCGACGCGCGCAAGCTGCACCGGGTGTTCATCATCGGGGCGGGCCGCGCGGGCCGTGCGCTCGCCCCGATGCTCGAGAAGCAGGGCGTGAAGGTCAAGGTCGTCGACAAGGACCGCGACCGCTGCCGCCTGATGGCGAGCCGCCTGACGGACGGCATCGCGGTCTGCGGGGACGGCACGGATATCGACCTGCTGCTCGAGGAAGGCGTCGCTGAGGCCGATGTCGTCGTATGCCTGACCGAGGATGACAAGCTCAACCTGATGCTCGCCCTGCTCGCGAAGCACCTCGGCGCGCGCAAGACCATCGTGCGCGTCTCCCGCATCGAATACGTCGACCTCATGGAGAAGGTCGGCGTCGACGTCGTGCTCTCCGCGCGCCTGCTCTCCGCGAGCGAGGTGCTCGCGTTCGCGCGGCGCAGCGGCGTCGTATCTGTATCCCTGCTCGAGGGCGCGAAGGCCGAGGCCGTCGAGGTCATCGTACAGGATGGCGCGCCGGTCGCCGGCGTGCCGCTGATGCGCGCGAAACTGCCGCGCGAATGCCTTGTCTGCGCCTATGTACGCGGCGATGAGGCGGTGATCCCGGACGGCAACAGCGTGCTGATGCCGGGCGACCGGGCCATCCTGTTCATCCAGACCCAGTTCTCGAAAAAAGTCATGAAGTACTTCAAGGGCAAAGAGGCGTAAGCATGAGAAGAACGAGAAGGATGCGGGTCTGGTGGGGGAAGCGCCGGCGCGGCAGGAACAGGCGGCCATTCCATATCCCGCACAGCCGCCATCTGAATGTCTGGCAGGCGAGCCTCGTGATGGTGCTCGCATTTCCGCTGGTCGCCCTGTTCGGCATGCTGCCGTTTGTCTTCTTGGGGCATGTGACACCGGTCCATGCCTTTTTTGACAGCATGGCGGCCGTAACGACGACGGGGCTGACCTGCGTGCCGGCGGAGGGGAGCGGTTTCCCGCCCTTGCTGATCTTCTGGCACAGCCTGCTCGGCTGGGGCGGCGGTTTCCTGTTCCTCGTGCTGCTCGTGACGGTCCTGCCGCAGGTCAGCGGGAATTTCGGCCTGACGCTTTCCGCGCGGCAGAGCATCCGCTTCATCCCGACCTACCGCCGCATGGCGCAGTCCATGCGGCAGGTCGGAGGCCTCTACATCGCCTTGACGCTGGCCGCAGCCGCGGCTTTTTTATGGACGGGGCTCAGTCCGTTTCAGGCGCTGAACCGCGCGATGCTGACGATTTCCACGACGGGGGACGGTGGCTTCGGCGCGTTTCTCGATGATGAGAACCCGTGGCTTGAGCTCGCTGCGGGCGTCGTGATGCTCGTGGCTGGCGGAAATCTTTTGCTCTATTGGCGGAGCTGGCATCTGCGGAGCCTGCGGCTTCTGCTGTCCGATATGGAATTAAAGCGCTACCTCGTGCTGCTGCTTGGAGCGGGCCTCCTGTTATCCTGGACGCTTTGGCATACCGGGACGGAGGGCGGCGCCGCAGCGGCGCTGCGCCACGGCTTTTTTCAGGCCGTTTCCTTCCTGACGACGACGGGCTATGTTTCGGCGGACACGTCGCATTTTCCGGATTTCGCGCGCTACATCCTCTTCCTGCTCGCCTGTTCGGGGGCCTGCATCGGGGCGCCGTCCGGTGGCCTGAAGATCATGCGCCTGATTGTTTTATCGCGTATGTCAAGGCTCGAATTGCAGCGCACGCTGCATCCGCACATGGTCGTTTCGGTTAAGGTGGACGGGCTGGTCGTCGAGATGCGAATCGTGAGCCGGATCCTCGCGCTGTTCTTCCTGTATATCGGGATGCTTGCCGTCGGGGCGCTCGTATTATCTCTCGCCGGGCTCGATGCGCTGCAGGCCATCGGCCTTTCCGCAGGCTGTCTGACGAGTACCGGTTCGACGGCGCAGCTTTTCGGCGTTTATGACATGGGGGCACTGCCCGCCTGGGCGCAGCTCTTTAGTTGCCTCTGGATGATGCTCGGGCGCATCGAACTGTTTTCCTTTTTTGTGCTGCTGGCCTTCGCCCGCTCCAAACAGCGCAAGCATTGGTGAGGTGAGACGATGGATTATCGGGTACTCGGATACGTCCTCGGCCGTCTCGTCTTTGCGGAGAGCATCACCCTGTTCCTCCCGTTCTGCCTTGCGTTCCTATACGGCGATGACTCGCTGACGGCCATTGCCTGTTCCCTCTGTATCAGCATGGCCATCGGGTATCTGCTCTATCGCGAGGGAAAGACGAAAACGCAGGAACTCACGATGCGCGAAGGCATCGCCATCACGGGGCTCGGCTGGCTGTTCGCTACCGGGATCGGCATGCTGCCCTATTTCCTCGGCGGCTATCTTTCCCCCGTAGACGCGTGGTTTGAAAGTCTCTCTGGCCTCACGGGGGCCGGAGCAACGGTCGTCCAGGATCTCGATCAGCTGCCGACCAGCATCCTGTTCTGGCGCATGATGTCGCATTGGTTTGGCGGCCTCGGCATCATCGTCATCTTTATCGCGCTGCTGCCGCAGACGGGGCAGAGCTCCGTCTATATGTATCAGGCGGAGAGCTCGCAGGCTGTCGACGGGCGCGTCCTGCCGCGCCTCCACGATATGACGCGGATCCTGTTTAAGATGTATCTGCTGTTCACGGTGCTCACATCGGTAGCGTTCCTGCTCGGCGGGCTGCCGCCGATGGAGGCGTGCATGCACGCGATGAGCACGGTCGGCACGGGCGGATTCTCGACCTATAACGACAACGCGATGCATTTCAACGATGTGCCGCTCGAATGCGCCGCCGTGTTCTTCATGCTGCTCTGCGGCGGGAATTTCGGACTCTATTACCGCGCGTACAAGAAAGGATTCCGTGTGCTGCGCGAGAATACGGAATTCAAGACCTACCTGGGCATCGTCTGCGCGGCGACTGCGTGCATTACGGCAAACCTCGTGCTGCAGATGGGCTTGAACCCGGTGCAGGCGCTGCGCTACGCGCTCTTTCAGGTCGTCTCCATTCTCACGACGACAGGGTTCTGCTCCACGGATTTTGATACGTGGCCGGGCTTTTCCAAACTCGTGCTGCTCCTGTTGATGCTCTGCGGCGGCTGCGCGGGCTCGACCTCCGGCGGTCTGAAGGTATGGCGCGTCGCTTTGCTCGTGAAGAACATTGGGCGCATCGTCTATCAGAAAATCGATCGGCGCCGCATCGTGACGGTGCATATGAACGGCCGGCCGGTCAGCAGCTCGGCGCTGCACCGCGTCGGGGAGTTCTTTTTCCTCTATATTTTCTGCATCCTTACCTGCGCGTTTTTCCTGACGGCGGACGGCATCGGCATCTTTGATGCGTTGTCCATCGCCGCGTCGGAGATGGGCGATGTGGGCCCGGCGTTTGGCATCGCCGGTGCGACGCAGACCCTCGCGGGCCTCTCGGATTTCTCGAAGCTAATGGTCAGCTTCGTCATGCTGCTCGGACGCCTCGAGATCTTTACGCTCCTCGTCATGCTGCGCCCAAGCTTTTGGAGCAAAAAGAACCGCTGGTAAAAAAAGTCCCTTCCAGCCGCATTCGGCGGTGGAAGGGATTTTTTATGCGGTCTTTTGGCGGTGCTGGGGCGCGATCAGCCGGGCGAATACGATATTGGCCAGCAGATACCCCAGGAACATGATGATGCCCATCGGTACGGCCGTGTGGTCGCCGGCGATGCCGACCACCGGCATCATCGCGCCGCCGAGGATCATCTGTGCGAATCCGATCAGGGCGCTCGTGCTGCCCGCGTTTTTCCCCTGCCGCGACAGCGCCAGGGAGAAGCTGGTCGTTCCCATGACGGAGAGCGGCACGATCGTCACGAACAGCACGGGCAGTGTGTACCAGATCGGCGCGGCGAGAAGGAAGCCGGCCAACAGCATAGCGGAACCCACCAGGGGAACCCGGATGGACCAGCGCAAGAGGACGACGTCCGGCACGTGCCCGGCCAGCCGGGCCGGCACCATGCCGATGAGGAACAGGCCGACGCCGATGCCGCCGAAGATCAGGCTGTACACCTGCGGGCTCACATGGTAGATATTCTGGAACAGGAACGAGGAACCTGCGAGATACGAGAAAAATGCGCCGAAAACGAAGCACTGCACGAGGCAGTGTCCGACGGTGTAGCGGTCGCGCAGGAGCTGCGGGAATTTGCGGAACGATTCCCCGATTCCGTCCAGCCGATGTTCCTTCGGCAAGGTTTCGCGGTATACGATCGTGGCTCCCTCCTGCAGGAGTCCGACGAAGATCAGCAGGACAAAGATGCCGCGCCAGGAAGTGAACAGCAGGATCTGACCGCCGATGACCGGCGCGATGATCGGAGCGAGTCCGTTGACCATCATGAGGAGGGCGAAAAAGCGCGTGAGCTCCGGGCCCTCGCAGACATCGCGTGCGATCGCGCGCGAGATGACGATCCCGCTGGCTCCTGCAAAGCCCATCAGAAAGCGGAAGGCGAGGAACATCGGCACGTTCTCCGCGAGCGTGCAGCCGACCGCCGCGACGGTGAAGCCGAGCATGCCGATCAGCAGCGGCCGTTTCCGGCCGTACCGGTCCGAGAGCGGGCCGATCAGGATCTGCCCGAACGCCATGCCGAGCATCGTCATCGTCAGCGTCAGCTGCGTGACCGATGCGGAAACGCCGAGATCCACCTGCATCACCGGCAGCGCCGGCAGATACATATCCGTTGCCAGCGGTGCCATCGCACTCATGACACCAAGGAATATCGTCAGGAACAACCGTATATTTGGACGCATGAAATTACCTCTTTTGCACCAATCCTACTGTTTGGGCTGCTCAAAGCCAGCCGTGTTCCTATTTTATATGAAACGAATAGGGGGGTTTATATAAAAATATGAATTTTCCCTTAGTGCTCGTCATCGGAGCAAGAAGAAGAGAAGGGGGAAGATGGCGAAGAAGATGGCGGTGGTGATGACAAAGGAGCTGACGGCCAGGTCGACGGTCAGGTGGTAGAGCTTGCAGGCGATGACGGCGTTGATGGCGGTCGGGCAGATGGAAAGGATCATCAGGGAGCCGCGCAGGATCGGGTCGTCGATGACGAGGCCGGTCAGCACGTAGAAGAACAGCGGGGAAATCACGAAATGGACGATATTCAGGCTGCGGACGTCGTGTGCGTAGCGTTTGACCTGATGGAAGTTGATCAGGAAGCCGACCGGCAGCATGGCGATCCAGGCGCCGATATGCACGAAGCTCTGAAAGACCACGGACAGGAACGCCGGCCGCTCGATGCCGGCCGCGTTCAGCGCGAGCCCGGCGGCCATGCCGAGCAGGCTCAGCTGGTTCGGAGAGAGGAACATCTCGCGCAGGCTCTGCAGGCGGCTCGTCTTTTGCTGTTTCCCGCTCTGCTTGATATAGTAATATTCCGCCATCGGGAACACGATGAGGCACAGCAGAATATTTTGGCAGGTACCGGCGAGCTGACAGTAGGCGAAGCCCGGCTCGTTGTAAAGAATAAAGGCGCATACCCCGCCGAGCGTGCCGAGGTTTGAGAGCATCGCGGAGGAGATGAACGCGCCGCGATCGAGCAGATTTGGGAAGCGCCGTGCGAACGGGAGCCCGGCGGCGCCCGGCACGAGCACGAGCAGGAAGCCGCAGATCGGGGCCCAGATCAGGCTGAAATTCAGCGGCAGTACCCAAAAGCTCAGCAGGGAGAGCAGCGTGTAGACAAAGATGACATTGAAGCGGATGATCTTCGTGATGGCAGCGTCGCTTATTAGCTGCTTCCGGTGCAGGACATAGCCGACGATCAACGGCAGCAGCAAATCGGTAAAGACAAACAGCAGGCGCAGGTTCAGATGATCCAATTTAAATATTCCTTTCCATGTTTCCTATTCTGTAAATCGGTTTCCTTCTGTTAGCCTATCATATTTTGTGCTAAAATGTAAACAGTTTTTGAAACGCATTCCTCATTTAAGGTAGGAAAGCAGAGGGAAATGGTGGCTATGCGGAATCTGATTCTTGGCTCGGTTTTTCTATCGCTGGCGGGGAGCATCTGGGGCGCGATGTTCATCGCCGTACGCCTTTCCATTTTCGTGATTCCGCCCATCCCGCTGGTTTGGTGCCGCTACGGCACGGCGCTGGCTGCACTGACCGCACTGATGTTCCTGACGAAGGCCTCATGGCATATTGACCGGAAAGACTGGAAAATCCTGCTGCTCTCCGCGTTCACGGGGCAGGCGCTTTCGATTGTCACGCAGGAGACCGGCACGATGCTGACCTCGGCGCAGACCGGTTCGGTCATCACGGCGGCGACGCCGGCGTTCATGGTCGTGTTCGGTTGCTGGCTGCTGCAGGAAAAACGGACGTGCGGGCGCGTGCTCTCCGTCGTGCTCGCGACCATCGGCGTTCTGCTCATCGTGTTCGACCCGGATAACGTGCAGATCACGGTGCTTGGCGGCATCAGCCTGTTTATCGCGGCGGTGACTTGGGCGCTGATGTCCGTCCTGCTGAAATTCCTGGCGAAATACTCCGTCGTGACGCTGACGTTCTACGGCGTGCTGTTTGCCTTCCTGATGCTGACGCCGTACGCCGTTTTTTGGCTCGCGACCGAAGCGGATTTCTCTGCGATGGCGCAGCCGGAGGTATGGGGCTCCGTGCTCTACCTCGGCTTTATCTCGACGACGGCGGGCTTCTGCCTTTGGAACAAGGGGCTTACCTATATGGATGCGTCGATTGCCGGCCTGTTCATGTTCTTCCAGCCGGTTGTCGGGACGTTCCTCGGCTGGCTGCTCCTCGACGAGCCCGTGACGAAATACTTCTGGCTCGGCTTTCTCCTGATCGCGGCGGGCGTCGTTCTGTCGCTGCGCGGCGGCAATACGACCGCGGAAGAAAAGCTTGCAATCGCCAGGGAAAAGTGATATAATCATAACGTCGCTGAATGAGGAGAAATACTTTTGTTCACTGCGACGATAAGCGAGGGACCGCTCAGGCGTCCCCAGATACTCTGCTCCTTGTCATGAGCAGGGAGCCAAAGACCAAAGAGGAGGTGATTTCGTGAGAAAGTACGAAGTCATATTCATCGTGAAACCGATGGAAGAGGATGCAACGAACGCTGTCATTGACAAGTTCACGAAGCTGATCCAGGATAACGGCGGTACGATCGATAAGGAAGACCGCTGGGGCAAGAAACGCCTTGCCTATGAGATCAAAGATTGCAACGAGGGGTTCTACGACCTGCTTTATGTTACGTGCGAGCCGGCATGCGTTGCCGAGTGCGACCGCGTCATGAAGATCACGGACGAGCTCTTGAAGCACATGATCGTCAAGTCCGACGAAGAGTAAGAACAAGAAAATACGAGGGACTGCGGAATCGATGCAGTTCCTGACGTCAGGGAGGGTTTGCCATGAACAAGGCGATTTTGACCGGGCGCTTGACGCGTGATCCGGAGGTGCGCTATACGAAGAGCGGCAAGGCCGTGGCTTCGTTCTCGCTCGCCGTGGACCGCCGCTTTGGCCGCAAAAATGCGGAAGCGAACGGACAGCCAACCGCAGATTTCATCAACTGCGTCGCATGGGATCGCCATGCGGATTTCGTTGGCAACTATCTGGTCAAAGGCAGCCCGGTGCTCGTCGAGGGGCGCATTCAGTCGCGCTCCTATGAGACACAGGAAGGTCAGCGCCGCTATGTGACGGAGGTCGTGGTCGACAACATCGAGTTCAACGGCCCGCGTCCGGAGGGTGCCGGCCAGCCGGGCAACAACCACTACAGCCAGCAGGCGCCGGCGCAGGCCCCGCAGGGCGGCCAGGGGGCACCGCAGGGCAGCTTCGGGCCGGAACTCTCTGACGATGAAATCCCATTTTGATTGGAGGGAAACACATTGATGAGACGTGACAGAGGTAGAAGACCACGCAGAAAGGTCTGCCAGTTCTGCGTAGATAAGGTCGATCATATCGACTATAAGGTCGTTGCAAAGCTTCGCCGCTTCGTGACGGAGCGCGGCAAGATTTTACCGCGCCGTATTTCCGGAAACTGCGCAAAGCATCAGCGCCAGGTAACGGTTGCCATCAAGCGCGCACGCAATATCGCGTTGCTGCCGTTCACCGCGGAATAAGAACTTTCAGAGGTGCCGTACCGGCTGGTGCGGTGCCTTTTTTCATTATAAGGGGGGGAGCTCATGCGGGAACGCATTGCGGCGGCGATGGATATCTTTACCCAGCCGCGCCATTTCAAGCTGCGCCTGTTTCTCGAGGGCAATCTGATCGGCGTTTTCACCGGGCTTATCATCGCCCTGCTGCGCTTCCTGCTCGCCTGGTCTGAGCGTGAGCAGCCCGTGTTCTACGCGTATCTGCTCGAAAATCCGCTAGCCATCGTCGGCTGGTTCACGACGCTGGCGGGCATCGGCTATGTCCTCTATCGCATCGTGCGGATGGACAGCATGACCTCGGGCTCCGGCATCCCGCAGATCAAGGGCATTCTGCTCGGCAAGATGTATATGCACTGGGGGCGCGTCCTCGTGCTGAAATTCATCGGTACGGTACTCGGCATCGGCGCGGGCCTGTCGCTCGGCCGCGAGGGCCCGAGTGTCCAGCTCGGCGCCTGCGTCGGGCTGGGCATCGGCCGCCTTGGCAAGCGCCCGCGGGTCGAGAACCACTACCTGCTGACCGCCGGCGCTGGCGCCGGGCTTGCCGCGGCGTTCAACGCGCCGCTCGCGGGCGTGATCTTCTGCCTCGAGGAACTCACGAAGACGTTTTCTCCGCTCGTCCTGATGGGCGCCATTTCGGCCTGCGTGACCGCGACGACGGTCACGCAGGGATTCTTCGGCGCGGATCCGGTCTTTCATATGGGGGAAATACCGGTCGTCGATGCCGGCCATATCTACCTGCTGCTGATTCTGCTCGGCGTGTTTGTCGGGGTGCTCGGCCTTGCATTCAATCGGATGCTGACGTTCTCGTTGGACTCGTTCGCGCGGTCGCGCCTGAAACCATGGCAGAAGCCGATGGTGCCGCTCTTTACGGCGGGCGTGCTCGGCTTTTTCCTGCCGCAGGTCCTTGGCGGCGGCAGCCCGTTGGTCGATAGCCTCGTCGTAACGGATTATGGCCTGCTCGCGCTGCTCGTGCTGCTCGCCGGGAAATTCTTTTTCACGATGCTGTGCTTCGGTTCCGGAGTGCCGGGCGGCATCTTTTTGCCGATGCTCGTGCTCGGCAGTCTCGGTGGCGCGGTCTTTTCGAAGCTCATGCTGGCCCTCGGACTTATGGATCCAGTTTGGACGGTGGACTGCATCGTGTTCGGCATGGCGGCCTATTTTTCCGCGGTCGTCAAGTCTCCGGTCACGGGCGCCATCCTGATCATGGAGATGACCGGATCGTTTGCACATATGCTCGCGTTGATCCTCGTGTCGATGACCGCTTATCTCGTCGCGGATATCGCGAACAGCCTGCCGGTTTACGATATGTTGCTGAACCGCAGTCTCGCGCTGCAGGAAACGCTGCGCGTGCGCATCCGCTCGCACCGCATCATGGAAGAGGCCGTGGTCGAGGCGGGGAGCGCGCTGGACGGCGTCGAGGTCCGCGACGTGCGCTGGCCGGAGAGGGCCCTGCTCGTGAATATCCGCCGCGGCACGGAGCAGTACGTGCCGAATGGAGCGACGCGCCTGCAGAGCGGGGACTACCTTTATGTCCTGCTCGAGGCTGAGGATGCGCAAACTTTGCATGCGATGGCCAAGACGCGCGATTAATTGGATAAAAGAAGAAAAACCTCTTGATAAATCTTCTCGAATCTAGTACAATATTCGTACAACAAGAAAAAACAATACATCGAGGGAATGGCGGAAGCAAAGCCGGAGCAGGATGCGAAAGGGCGGTTCGGTGATTCCCCGAAGAGACACAGGATGAGGAGTGTTACATGATGTTTTTGGAAGAAAGACAGGATTTGATTATGCAGATGCTTGTCCGCGACGGCAAAGTGCGCGTCCGTGACCTCAGCGAGAAATTCCATGTCACGGAAGACTGCATCCGCAAGGATCTCGGCGCACTCGAGAAACGCGGCAAACTCAAGCGCACGTATGGCGGCGCGGTCCGCATCCGTGAGAACAGCCATATGGTCGAGGTCAGCAAGCACCGCAACACGGACGTTGAGGCGAAGCAGCATATCGCGCAGGCCGCAGTCAAACTGATCCATGAGAAAGACATGGTCTTCCTCGACATTTCGACGAGCAATCTCGCGATTGCGGAACTCCTCGTGAAGATGGATGAGGAGATCACGGTCGCCACGAACATGATCGATATCCTCGTCGTGCTTTCGCGCAATCCGAAGATCCGCGTGATCTTTGCCGGCGGCAAGCTCAACAAAAGCCGCGATGGCTTCTGGGGCGGCATGACGCTCGATTTCATCTCCCGCCTGAAGCCGGATATCGCGTTTGTCGGCGCGGTCGGTGTCGACGTCAAGGAAAACAGCGTTTCGACCTATGACATCGACGATGGCATCAACAAGGCATCTATCATCCGTCACAGCAAGAAGGCCTACGTCGTCGCGGAAGCGCGCAAGCTCAGCACGGACGGCAACTACAACTACACGACGCTCGATACGCTTTCCGGCCTGATTACGGATTCCCTGCCGTCTCAGGAAATCCAGGATGCGGCGAACTCCTATGGCGTGGAGATCATCCTGCCATGATGCCCGCTTTTCGGGTGCCGGAAGAGCATTGGTACAGCTGGTCCAAACTTCATACGGGACTCGTGAGAGGACTGAAGGTATACGGATTTTACCTTCTAGTCCTTTCTGTTTTTCGCGCGTTCTTCCTCTTTTGGATGCACGAGTACATGGGCGCGGGGACGGGCGCGCACGATGTACTGCTCGCACTTTGGCGCGGTACGCGGCTTAGCTTTCAGACAGCGGCATGTCTGGCGCTCGTGAGCTTCGTGCCGGGCTTTTTGCTGCATTATTTTTGGAAACGGGCGGAGCGGCCCGTCGTGCTCGCGCTCAACGCCCTGCTGCTCGCTGCGCTTTCTATTCTCTATGTCGCGAGTTTTCCGTTTTATCGACAGTTCCACGCGAACTTCAATCAGATGCTGTTCACGGGCGCAAAGGACGACGTCGTCGCACTGTTTTGGACTATGGTGCAACAGTACAATCTGCCTGTGCGGCTGGCGGGAGCGCTGCTCCTGGCGTTTGTCCTATGGCGCCTGCTGCGCGCGGCTCTCGAGACGGATTTCCTGGATGGACGGCTTTCGGCGCTCTCTCTGCCGCGTCCCGTGCGCTATCTTTGGCGGCTCGCTTTCCTCGGCTTCTGCTATCTGATGGTGCTGTTCGGCCTTTTCGGCGGTTCGACGGGCTGGCAGACTTCGGTGAATTGGGAAAATGCCGGCGTCACGAAGGACGACTTTCTAAACGAGGCGATTCTCGACAACCTGCAGGCAATTTACCGCGCCTGGAATCTCAACAGCCGTATGCTCGCGTGCAACGGGCTCGATTTCACGGCGGAGGATATCCGGAACCTCGCGGCGCTCTACGCGCATCGTGCGCCGGATTCCGACGATCTCGACACCTATCTCCTGCAGCAGGCGAAGGGGCCCCAGATTGCAAAGCCGAAGCAGATCCTTGTGATACTCTCGGAGAGCTTCGCGAACTGGCCGCTGCTCCCGAGCTATCAGAATATCCCCATAAGCCAGGGCATGCGCGCGCTGATTGCCGAGGACGACACCGATTACTGTCCGACGTTCCTGCCGAACGGTGCGAGCACGGTCTCGGCGGTCACGGGCGTCGTGACCGGTTTCGCCGACGCGAACCTGTACCTCACGACGATGCCGGAATCCTACCGCGCGCCCTATATCACGGCCAGCGCGCCGCAGATGGCAAAGCTCGGGTATGACACGGCGTTCTGGTACGCGGGGCCGGCGACCTGGGAGCGCATCGGCGCGTTCACGCAGGCGCAGGGATTCGCGCATTTCTACAGCCGCGGGGACTACGGCGACGTGCCGGGCAGTGTCTGGGGCTGCGAGGATGAATACCTCTACGAGCATGTATTAGACGGCCTCTCTGCGGATACGCCGAGCTTCAACGTTGTGCTGAATGCGTCGAACCATTCGCCCTATGACGTCGATGTCGAGGCGAAGGGCTTTGATAAGGAGGCCGTGCGCGAGACGTTGCCGGACTCTGTGCAGCAGGACGAAGAGCTGCTGAAGGAGCTCGGGCATTACTGGTACGCGGACCGTGAGCTCGCGAAATTCGTGCAGGCGGTCAAGGAGAAATGCCCGGACAGCCTGATCGTCATCGTCGGGGACCATGGAGACCGGTATAACCTCGAAAAAACACCGCCTATGTATGAGCGCTACGGGATCCCGTTCATCATCACCGGCAAGGGCATCCATAAGGGCATCCTGCTCCCGGACAGCGCGGGCAGCCAGATCGATATCGTGCCGACGCTGCTGGAGCTCATTGCTCCGAAGGGGTGGCCGTACTATGCCGTCGGGCGCAGCCTGACGACGGAGGCGCGGCGCGGCGTGAACTACGGATTTTTCATCACGCGGCAGGTCATCGGCAAGGCCGATACCGTGCCGCTTGTGCTGGAAAGCGTAAGCGGCGGCGACGCGCCGGCCATCGATGACCAGGCCATGCAGGACTACATCAATGCCGTCCGCAGCATCTCGTGGTGGCGTCCGAAATACGGGCCGACGCTCGATGATGCCCTGGTGGACGAAATAGGGAGATGAACGATTTGCGAAAAGAACCGGAGCGGGAGGAAGCGGCGCTTTTTGACTTGCACCATTGCCGGCTCTGCCCGCGGGACTGCGGGGCGGACCGGGCATCGGCGCCAGGATTTTGCGGCGCCGGCATGCGGGCGCGCATCGCGCTCGTGTCCCTGCATCCGTGGGAGGAACCCTGTCTGACCGGCGCACAGGAGAAGGGCGCCGGCACAGTGTTCTTTTCCCACTGCAATCTGAAATGCTGCTACTGCCAGAACCACGAAATCTCGCATGGCGGCAAGGGCATCGAGGTTACGGACGAACGGCTCGCCGCAATTTTCCTGGAGCAGCAGGCGCGCGGTGCGGCGACGCTCGACCTCGTGACGCCGAGGCATTACGTGCCGCAGATCCTCCACGCGCTCAAGCTCGCGCGGGCAAAGGGGTTCTCGCTGCCCGTCGTCTACAACTCGAGCGGCTACGAGAAGGCGGCCTTGATCCGGGCGCTTGCCGGCTTCGTCGATATCTACCTGCCGGATCTTAAATACGCGGATGACGCATCCGCCATCGCCTATTCGCGTGCGCCAAAGTATTTCGAGACCGCTTCGAAAGCACTGCTGGAGATGTTCCGTCAGACCGGCCCTGCTGTGTTCGACGCCGAGGGACAGATGCGGCGCGGCCTGCTCGTGCGTCATCTCGTCCTGCCGGGGCATCGTCACGAGAGCATGAAATTGCTGGATTGGCTCTCGCGTACGTTCCATGACGAAATTCAGATCGCGTTGATGAATCAATACACGCCGATGTACCGCGCGGCGGAGCACCGGGAGATCAACCGGCGCCTGACGACGTTTGAATACGAATCCGTCGTCGATCATGCGCGCGCGCTCGGCATCACGCACGCCTATGTACAGGAGCGGCGCGCGGCATCGAAGGAATACGTGCCGGTATTCGATGGCAGGGGAGTAGAAGAAAATTCCTGAGGCAACCCTTGGGGGGGCTTAAAACCATGCGGAAAATACGATACAATAGACTTGACTTCATTTTTTGATTAGGAGGGTCTTGTCTTGCATATTCCGGAGAACTACCTGAGTCCGTCGACCTGCGCGGTGATGGGCGCGGTCATGCTTCCCGTCTGGTTGATCGCCGTACAGAAGGTGAAAAAAGAGGTGTCGAAGGAGCGGATGCCGCTGCTCGGGATCGGCGCGGCTTTCGCTTTTCTCGCGATGATGTTCAACATCCCTCTGCCGGGCGGAACGACGGGGCACGCGGTCGGAGGAACGCTGCTCGCCATTCTGTTCGGGCCGTGGGCGGCCTGCCTGGCCGTGAGTCTCGCGCTGGTCGTGCAGGCCGTGTTCTTTGGGGACGGCGGGATCCTCGCCATCGGGGCGAATTGCTTCAACATGGCGCTGTGTATGCCGTTTGCCGGCTACGCGGTCTACCGTCTCGTCCGACGCCTCGCTCCGCAGCATGAGCTTCTGGCGGCCGGTGCCGGCGCCTATGTCGGCATCAATATGGCGGCGTTCATGGCGGGGATCGAGTTCGGCATCCAGCCGGCGCTCTTCCACGATGCGGCGGGGCAGGCGCTCTACGCACCGTATCCGCTTTCGATTGCGCTCCCCGCGATGATGCTCGGCCATCTGACCCTTTTCGGACTCGCGGAGGTCGTTTTCACGACGGCGGTCTACGCGTATCTGCGCAAGGCGGCTCCTGAGATCACCGCGGCAAGAGCACAGCGTGCCGGCAAGGCCGTCTACGCGCTGCTCGCCGCGCTCATCGCGGGAACGCCGCTCGGGCTCCTCGCTGCCGGGACGGCTTGGGGCGAATGGGGCGCCGAGGAGATCGCGGAGACCGATGGGTTTGGCGCGGCGCTCGGCTATACGCCATCCGGCATGGAAAACGGATTCTCCTTCGACGCGCTGCTGCCCGATTATGGGGCGGCGGGCATCCCGGAGGTGGCAGGCTATCTGCTCTCCGCGGTGATTGGCGCGGCAATGCTCATTCTTGTGTTCCGCCTCGCGGCGTCGCTGAAACGGCAGACGGTCGATTACGGGACGCGTTAACGATGGTATAAAGGCGGCTTGTACGATGGAACTTCCCAATTGGGTTCTGCAGGAGGAGACGTATCAGCCAGACCGGGACCGGGATGCTTTCCTGTCCCGGTCTCTTTTGCGCATTCTCGCGGTCGTGCTCTCCCTCCGCGCGCAGGGGCGGGGACGGACGAAACAGCGACATGCGGGGCTTGCGCTACTGCTCCTATTTCTCTGGCTGCTGCTGACGGTTACCGCGCAGAACACGCTGGTCCTGCTGACGGAGCTTGCCGTAACGCTGGTCTATTTGGTGTTTTGCGATGGACGCACCATCCGGCGCGTGCTCGCCACAGGCTGCGCTGCCGCTCTTTTCTCGCTGCTTCTCGTGTTACCCGCGCTGTTTTTCGGCAGTGGGGCGCGCGTGCTGCTGCTGCCGGGCAAGACCTTCCTGACGATGTGCGCGGGATCTATCCTTGCGGAGCGTTACGCCTGGCACGCACTGACGGCGGCGCTCGCGGCGGCACATCTGCCGCAGATCGCGATTTTCCTGCTGGATACGACGCTTCGGAGTATCCTGCTGCTCGGGGAACAGGCGGAGCAGATGCTCACCGCGCTGAAGCTCCGCTCCGTCGGGCATAACCACAGGAAGGGGCGCGCCGTGTCCGGCGTGCTCGGGGCGCTTTTTCTGCGCTCACAGGCGATGTCCGAGGAGATGGCCGAGGCCATGACCTGCCGGTGCTTTACCGGTACGTACGGCAGGCAGAAAAGAGAGGAAGCCGAACATGCTGGACTTTGAAGATGTCTGCTATGCCTATGACGGCGTGCCGATTCTGCGGCATGTCGATTTCCGGATCCCGCAGGGACAAGCGGTCGCGCTGCTCGGGCCGAACGGCGCCGGGAAGTCGACGCTCCTGCGCATGCTGAACGGCCTGATCTTCCCGGAAATCGGATGCTACCGCTTCCAGGGAACGGAAATCACGGCGCGTAACATGCGGGAGCACCGCTATTCGAAATGGTTTCATCAGCGCGTCGGGTTCGTGTTCCAGGATCCGTCCGTGCAGCTCTTCTCGGCGAGCGTTCGCGAGGAACTCGCGTTCGGTCCCGAGCAGATGGGACTGTCGGACGCGGAGATCCAGCGGCGGACCGAGGACGCGATGCGTCTGTTCCAATTGGGGAAATTGGCCGACCGCACGCCGTATACTCTTTCCGGCGGCGAAAAGAAACGCACGGCCATCGCCTCGGTCTTCACGATGAACCCGTCCGTCTGGACGCTCGACGAGCCACTGGCCGCGCTGGACGAAAAGACCGCGGACTTTGTGCTCGACTTCCTGCTCTCGCTGAAGCAGGCGGGAAAGACCCTGATCTTTTCGACGCATGACCGCCATATGGCCGATCGCCTGGCCGACGCGCGCCTCGTGTTCTGTGACGATCACACGATCCGCTATGAAACTTGATACGACAAAGCGGGCAGGAAGCCGATGCTTCCTGCCCGCTTTGTCGTATAGGGGGGTGCGGATGGGAGCGTTACATTTCGCAGGATCCGGCACGATCGCAGACGTCGCTTTGCCAAAAGTTTCTTTGATTTCATGGAAGGAAAAATAAGAAAGAGAAAGAATAGATAATAGGAAATCTAATAGAAAAAGGATGCGCTTTCAAAGATAGACCATACTTAAAATCGAAGCATCCTTTGGCTGAATGAGCCGGAAAAGGAGGGTGCCATTTGAACACTTATGCAGCACATATCACGCGCAGACATCACCAGGGGGAACCCACGGAAGAAGTGCAGACCGTCGCGGAACATCTGCAGCACGTGTCGTCCCTGATGGGGAAGGATGCCGAGGGGATGGGGCTCTCCGCGCTCGCTCGCCTGATCGGCATCCTGCATGACCTGGGGAAGATCAGCGATGAATTCCAACGGTATCTTCGTCATAACGTCGAGCATCCGGATCAGAAGTGGCCGCGTGGCACGGTCGTCCATTCGACGGCCGGCGGCAAGTTCCTCATGGAGCGATATGGATCGCTGCAGGAACCGGGCGTCATAGAGACCATCCAGCTGGCTGGCCTCGTTATCTTTTCACATCATTCGCCAACAGGACTGTTCGATTTCCTCAGCCCGGAGGGGAAGGATACCTACCGGAGACGGCTCTCTGGTGAGGACCTTCCCGAGGTGGATCTTTCCTACTTTTTTGAAGCGGTGATCTCGCCTGAAGAGCTGGACGATCTGTTCCAGGCGGCGGTGCGGGAGGTCGTCGCTCTTGCTGATCAGTTCGGTAGCTACGGAGAAGGGATTACCGACCATATGCCGGAGGTGGTGACCTTTTTCTGCGGCATGACGGAGAAGATGATGTACAGCCTGTTGATCGATGCGGATTGGCTCGACACAGCGGCGTTCGTACAGGGGGAGGACCCCACTGCTTGGGAGTGCCGCTGGGAGACGGAGGCGCTCTGGCAGAGGCTCGCGCAAAGGCTGGACACGCGGCTCGCTGCCATGGGGCGGGAGGGGCACGGCAATCCCATCGCGCAGGCGCGTGCGCAGGTGAGCGAGGAAGCCTATGCGGCCGCGGCTCGCCCGCGAGGCATCTACCGCCTTAGCGCGCCGACGGGCAGCGGCAAGACGTATGCCAGCCTGCGGTTTGCCCTGCACCATGCCTTGCGGCAGCACCAGAAGCACATCTATGTGATCTTGCCCTACACATCCATCATCGAGCAGAATGCGCGGGACATCCGCCAGGTATTGCAGGAGGACGAGGCGATATTGGAATATCATTCCGATGTGCTGGCGGAGGAGACGCTGGCGCCGGCGGATGAGGAGGGCACGGCGCGGGCGCTGCTCGCCGAGCGCTGGGATGTGCCCATCATCTTCACGACGCAGGTGCAATTCCTGCAGGTGCTCTTCGCGGGCAGCGCCGCTTCGGCACGCCGCCTCCGCTCCCTGCGCGACAGCGTGATCATTTTCGATGAGGCGCAGACGATTCCTGTGAAATGCACGGACCTCTTCAATCTCGCCATCGATTATCTCGCGGCGTTCCAGAGGGATACGGTCGTCCTATGCACGGCGACGCAGCCGTCGCTGGGCGCATTGAGCTATCCGCTCCGCTTCGCGGCGCAGGCGGAGATCCTCAAAGATCGCTCGGCGCTCTTTGCCGCTTTCCGGCGGACGCGGATCGAAGCAGAGCTGCCTCCCGGGGGAGAGCGCATCGAGGCGCTCGCGGCGAAAGCCGTGCACGAAGCGATGCGGGAGGGGAGCCTCCTTTTCATCTGCAACTTGACGAAGGAAGCGCGCCTGCTGTATCAGGCGGCACAGGAAACGGTAGCAGAGGTAGGAGCACCGCTTCAGATCTATCACCTGAGCACGAAGATGTGCCCGGCGCATCGGCGAGAGTGCCTCGCGCGCATCAGGAAAGCACTGAAAGGAAAGACACCCTTGCTGGTGCTCAGCACCCAGTTGATCGAGGCGGGCGTAGATATCTCCTTTGCCTGCGTCTACCGCGTCCTTACGGGCAGCGCCTCGATCGCGCAGGCCGCGGGACGCTGCAACCGTCACGGGGAAAAGCCGTATGGCAGGGTGAAGATCGTTTCCATCGAGCAGGAGAACCTTGCCCATCTTCCGGATCTCGCCAAGGGGGCGCAGGTGACAAAGGATCTTCTCGCGCTGGGGCGAGAGGCGGATACCCTGCTCGAGCCCGAGGCTATCGAGGAATATTTCCAGGCATTCTACCGGAGGTATACGGAGGCGGAGAAAGCGTATGCGCTTGCAGACGGCATCACGCTCCTCGACCTTTTGAGCTGCAACGCGCACGGGCTCCAGGCCTATCTCGAGCGAGGAGGTGCAGAGGCGGAGCTCCCGTGCTTCCTGCAGGCGTTCCAGCGGGCGGGGAAGGAGTTCTTCGTCATCGATCGGAATACGGTGAGCGTGCTCGTCCCCTATGGGGAAGGGAGATCGTATATCGAGGCGTTCTCTGCGCCTCCGCAGCCGTGGGAAATGGCAGAGGCGTATCGGAAGCTGCGTGCGGCGCAGCCCTATATGGTCAATCTGTTTTCCTGGGAGCTCAAGAAATTAGAAGAAGCTGGTGCTCTGTGGAAATCTCCGGCAGGAATCTATAGCCTGAGAGAAGAATACTATGATAAAAGTATTGGAGTTCAATTCGAAAAGCAAAAGAATGAGTTTTGTTTCATAGGATGAGGTGAAAGCATGCGAAACGGCATCATGTTCAAAGTGTATGGACGCATGGCGCTCTTTACAGATCCTTTGACGCGCATCGGCGGCGAGAAGGCCAGCTATGCCGTGCCGACCTACCAGGCGCTCAAGGGAATCGTGGAAAGTATCTACTGGAAGCCGACGATCCTCTGGTATATCGATGAGGTGCGCGTGATGAAGGAGATCCGCACCCAGTCGCGTGCCGTCAAGCCGAGGAAATATCAGGAAGCGGGCAATGATCTCTCCATCTATCAGTATCTGCGCGATGTGTGCTACGAGGTCAAGGCACATTTCGAGTTCAACCCGCATCGACCCGACCTCGCGGCGGACCGCAATGAGAACAAGCATTGGCAGATCGCAAGGCGCATGGTAGAGCGCGGCGGGCGGCGAGACATCTTCCTGGGGACGCGGGAATGTCAGGGCTATGTGGAACCCGTAGCGTATGGCAGGGAAAAGGGATTCTATGATGATGCCGGGAATATACCGCTGGGCGTGATGTTCCATGGCTTCAATTACCCGGACGAGACGGGGCGGGATACGCTGGAGGTGCGGCTTTGGCAGGCTGTGATGGACCATGGTATCCTGCACTTTCCTCGCCCGGAGGCCTGCCGACTTGTCCGCACGGTCCGCAGCGGCATCGTGCCGAAGGCGTTTCGCGCGGAGGACGTGAAGGCCGTGGAGGAAGAAGCGAGGGAATTGGCGGAGGAACGGATGGGAGGTGCGCAAGGATGAGTTGGATACAGCAGCTCATGGCGACGTACGATGACAATCAGGCGTTCGCGGGCACTCCTGGGCCGCATGGCATCAGCGATGAACTGCCGCCCGTCGGACATATGATCGTCAATGCGCAGATCGAGCTCACCATCGATGCGCAAGGGAAGTTCGTCCAAGCGAATGCCATCCCAAAAGAGGAGGAGCCGACGCTCATCCCCTGCACGCCAGACTCCGCCTCGCGCACGGCGAGTCCCGTGCCGCATCCGTTGCATGATAACCTTTCCTACATCGCAAGGGATTATGGCAGCTATGGGACCGTGAAGAAAGAGTCTCCGTATGCACTCTATATCGAGCAGCTGAAGGCATGGACGGACGCATCGGATTGCCCGCCGTCAGTGCGAGCGGTCTACCTTTATGTGACGCAGCATGACCTGATCCATGACCTGATCGGAGCGAAAGTGCTATACGAAGAGGCGCCGGGGAAACTTCTGGAGAAGTGGAAAGGCGCGGCGGGGGAGAAACCGCTCCTCTACCAGGTCGCGGTGGGACCGCTGCTGAAATCCATGGTGCGATTTCGCGTGATCGGAACGGACCGTATACCGGAGCTATGGCTTGACCGGCAGGTACAGGAAGCCTGGCAGGCGTATTTCGGGCGCTGTCACGCGGAGAAGCAGGCGCTCTGCTATGCGACGGGGACGATGGCACCCCTGACGACGAAGCATAACAAGGGGATCCGCTTTTCCGGTGATGGGGCGAAGCTGATTTCCTCGAATGATAAGAAAGGCTTTACCTTCCGCGGCAGGTTCGCGGAGGCGGAGGAATGCCTCTCCGTCGGCTATGAAGCGTCGCAAAAGGCGATGAATGCGCTCAAGTGGCTCATCCGCAAGCAGGGATATCTCGTGGCTGGGAGGGTCTTCCTCGCCTGGGGGAGGCTGGGCATCGATGTCCCCTCGCCTGCGGTGAGTACCCCGCGGCTCTTGTTCGGCGGTGCCCGGCGGGCGGGACTCGCCAAGCAGCCGGATACGATGTCCAGTTGGGCGAAGGCACTGACCGCTGCGATGGACGGTTATCGCCATGAGTTCAGGCGTCGGCAGGGCAGCCAGGTAAATGTCATGATCCTCGATGCCGCGACCTCGGGCCGCATGTCGATCTGCTACTATGACGAACTGGCGGGACAGGAGTTCATCTCTCGCCTGGAGATGTGGCACGCGCATGGGATGTGGCGGCAGCATGCGTACGATGAGGAGGAGAAGAAGACCTTCGCCTTTTTCGGCGTACCATCTTCCAAGAAGCTGATCCAGGCATGCTATGGGAGGAACCTCTCGGATAGCAAGCTGCGGCTTGAGACCGAGCGGATCTTCACGGCCATCGAGCAGGGGCGCGATCTCCCACAGGAATTCCTGGTTACGGGGCTTCGCGTGGCAGTCAAGCAGGCGGCGGTGGAAAGCAACCGATGGCAATGGCTCTACGCCCTTGTCGAACCGGTCTGCTCCATCGCCTGCTATCACTTCTATCATCATCAAAAGGAGGAATACTCTGTGGCACTTGACGAATGCAATGCGAACCGCTCGTACCTCTACGGGCGGTTGCTGGCGCTGGCGGATCAGCTGGAGCTCGCGACCTATCGGCCGGAGGACCGAAAGACACGCCAGACGAATGCGATGCGGTATATGGAGATCTTCTCTGACCGTCCCGCAACGACCTGGCGGACGCTACAGAAGAAACTGCTTCCCTACGAACACCGCAGGGAAGCCTACGGAGGGAAGGAGCGGAAGCTCATCCATCAAGTCGGCAGTATGTTTAAGGAAGAGGACTTCCTCTCTGACCGGCCTCTCGACGGCAGGTTCCTTTTGGGCTTTTATGCGCAGGAATACGCCATCGAGCAGGAAATTGCAGAGCGGAAAAAGGCGAAAGCACAAAAAGAAGTCGCAGGAGAGGAGAATGCATGATGACGGCACTTGAGAACAAGATTGATTTTATCGGTTTCCTTACGGTCACGAGGGCGAACCCGAATGGCGATCCCCTGAACGGCAATCAGCCGCGCACCGACTATGATGGCTATGGAGAGATCTCTGATGTCTGCCTGAAACGGAAAATCAGGAACCGTCTGCAGGACATGGGGGAGCCGATCCTCGTGCAGTCCAATGACCGCAGCGATGATGGCTTCACCAGCATCCGCGAACGCGTGGAGTCCAATCCAGCCTTGGCGAAAATTTTGAAGATGAAGGAGAAAGAGAAAGGCCGTACGCAGATGTTCGCGGAGGAAGCGGCCAAGGCCTGGATCGATGTGCGCGCGTTCGGGCAGGTGTTTGCCCTCAAGAAAGCAACCGGCGTAGACGCGGTGTCCGTCGGGGTGCGCGGTCCGGTGTCCATCCATCCGGCCGTTTCGCTCGACCCCGTGACTATCACGGACCAACAGATCACGAAGAGCACGAATGGAGAGCCGGGGGAAACGAAGGGCTCAGACACGATGGGGATGAAGCATCGCGTGGACTTCGGACTCTATCGGTTCCAGGGCAGCATCAACGTCCAACTGGCAGAGAAAACCGGTTTCTCGGCAGAAGATGCCGAGGAAATCAAGCGAGCGCTCGTGACGCTTTTCGAGAATGACGCGTCGTCGGCACGCCCGGAAGGCAGTATCGATGTGGCAAGGCTCTATTGGGTCAAGCACCCCGGGAAGACAGGCATTGCCAGCGTGAAAGTCCATCGCAGTGTCACCGTGCGGAAGAAGGAAGGAGTGGAGCGCCCGAAGTCCTTGGCGGACTATACGATGGACGATACGGCACTCCGGGCATTGCCGGCGTTAGAGATTGAGCTCTATGAAGAGGGAGAGCGCAAAGGCTGAGGGAGGGATTGCCATGCACGCGCAGGGCGAGCACAACGATTTCACCACGTATGGGGAAGACGAGTACCTGCAGATCGCGGAAATTCAGCATTACCAGTTCTGTCCCAGGCAGTGGGGGCTCATCTATCTGGAGCATCAGTGGGCAGAGAACGTGCTGACGGTGGAAGGCACGCTCCTGCATCAGAAGGCCCATGATCCAGAGATCAAAGAAAAAAGAGGAAGCCGTATCGTCAAGCGCTCGCTGCGCGTAGCGTCTCCTCGGCTCGGCGTCGTGGGGATGTGCGATGTTGTCGAATTCATCCGCGACGAGACAGGCATCAGCCTCCCTGCATACCAGGGGCGATATCGGGTGCTCCCGGTAGAATATAAACGTGGGCGGCCGAAGGAAGGGAAGGAAGATATCTTCCAGCTGACGCTCGAGGCGATGTGTCTCGAGGACATGCTGGTCACCAGGATCGACGAAGGCTGCCTGTACTATGGGGAGACCCATCATCGCTTGACCGTCCCCTTGAAGGGGGCAATCCGCACGCAGATCGAAAAGACCTTGCAGGAGATCCGCAATTTCCGGGAGCATCGGCAGACGCCGCGCGTGAAGCGGCGGCGTGGCTGCAAGAGCTGTTCCCTGAAAGATCTCTGCCTACCGGAACTAAGCAGGACCAAGTCGGCGCATGCCTACATGATGGGAGTGATTTCCGAATGAAACCACTGCTTAATACGCTGTTTATTACGACGGAGGGAGTATATCTCGGGCTGGATGGGGAAACCATCGTCATATCGAAAGAGAAAGAGGTGCTCGCGCGCGTTCCGCTTCATAATTTCGAACAGGTCACTGTCTTTGGCTATCTGGGTGCCAGCCCAGCCCTGATGAAGAAATGTGCAGAAGACAACATTGCCTTGAATTTCATGACGCCTAGCGGCCGTTTCATGGCACGCATCATCGGCAGGACCAATGGGAATGTCCTGCTGCGGAAAGAGCAATATCGCTGCTCCGACGATACAGCGAAAAGCCTGCTCTACGCGCAGGGATTCCTCGCAGGGAAACTCTACAATGCGCGTTGGGTCCTAGAACGCATGCTCCGGGATCATCCGGACCGGATCGATGTCGAAGTGTTCCGGCGAGAAAGCAATCGATTGAAGCGCGCCTATCAGGAGGTCATGCAGTGTGAGAGCCTAGACGCCCTGCGGGGAATCGAAGGAGAGGGAGCGAAGGCTTACTTTTCTCGATTCGATGCGATGATCCTTCAGCAGGAAGAAGACTTTTTCTTCACGGAACGAAACAGGCGGCCGCCACTCGATCGGATGAACTGCCTGCTTTCCTTCCTCTACGCGCTCTTGGCAAACGATGCGGCAGCAGCCCTGGAAGGCGTCGGACTGGACTCGTACGTCGGCTTTCTCCATAGGGATCGGCCGGGGAGGATTTCTTTGGCACTGGACCTCATGGAGGAACTCCGTCCCGTGATGGCAGATAGGCTGGCGCTATCACTCGTCAATCGAAAAGCGCTGCGAGCGCAGGACTTCCGCCAGGAAAGCAACGGGGCGGTGCTGCTCACGGAGGAAGGCCGGAAAAAGACGCTGAAAGCATGGCACGATATGAAAGAAGGAGAACTAAAGCACCCGTATCTCCAGGAAACCATGAAATGGGGCCTGGTACCACATGCTCAGGCGCTGCTCTTAGCAAGGGCTCTGCGCGGAGACCTAGATGCCTATCCGGCGTTTCTCTGGAAGTAGGTGACTGCGGTGTATATCCTCGTTACATATGATATCGCCACGACGGATCCGAAAGGAGTAAAACGCCTGAGGCGGGTAGCAAAGTACTGCCAGGATTATGGTCAGCGCGTGCAAAATTCGGTTTTTGAATGCAAGATCGACGCGGCAAAGCTCGCCCAACTGAAAGCGAATCTCCTGAGGTGTATCGATGAGGCGAAAGACAGCCTGAGGATCTATTATCTCGGGAGCGAAAAGCGGTTCAAAGTAGAGCATTATGGAACAAAGCAATCGTTCAACCTTGAGGAGGTGGTGATTATCTAGTCGGAGTGCGAATCCCAAGCAAACAGAAATCCCCATTTCTGCGATGTGCGCGGGATCCTTTGAGGACAAGTAAATAGCACATCTGGCTTGGACGTCACTCCGATGAAAGAATTTACAAGGTCCCTAAGAACAGAAAAAATCGTGGGAAAAGTGGAGCTTCAATCCCTTTTTTCACGTGGCAGAAGGGAGATAGTGGAACCCTCTGCCGTCGCTCCCCGCGCGGGAGCGTGGATTGAAACAAACTCACAAAGCAGCCTGCCGTAATTTGCCAGGGTCGCTCCCCGCGCGGGAGCGTGGATTGAAACTCCTCGGCGGCCGCCTTGCTGACCTTGAACACAAGTCGCTCCCCGCGCGGGAGCGTGGATTGAAACCCTTGATGTTGCACATGAGTTCGAGCTTGACGTGGTCGCTCCCCGCGCGGGAGCGTGGATTGAAACGACGAGCAGACGATAGTCGATGGAGTTCCCCGGCGGTCGCTCCCCGCGCGGGAGCGTGGAGTGAAACATTGACACTGGGGCATGCTACGATTCCGTCGCTGGTCGCTCCCCGCGCGGGAGCGTGGATTGAAACAACCAGTGCGGGCGCTATGAAAGCATCCACTATCG
>JALFBM010000018.1 GCA_022773425.1 Selenomonadaceae bacterium | reverse complement strand
TGTAGGAAAATCCAAAAGTTTAGATTTTCCCACAATGCTTATCTTTTGGTCTTTGGTTCGGAATAGTGTAGTGCTGGCGGTCTATCTATTGTGTTCGGTTGCTTGCTTCTTTACCGTACATGAGCATTCTCCGCCGGCGTGTTCTCAAGCCGGAAAACATGGCCGCCAGAGGAGCCCGCATGCTGAACGACACAGTCTTTCCAGGTGAAATCGTAAACCGGATTCCGCTCGTACGTCGATATCGTCGCAAGCGGGGCGTGATGCGCTTCGACCTGCAGGTTCTCACGCATGATGTTTCTCCTCTTTCCAAAAAGAAAAGCCTTCCCCGAGGGGAAGGCAAATCATCCGCCGATACGGCAGCGATCACTTACTCGTTCTCTTTATTGTCCTCTTCGAGCGGGGTACCGAATATGAGGTGGTCGAGCAGGTGGATGAGCTTTTTGATCTCCGGTTTCGATACCTGTCCAGATGCACCGAGATGCTCGCCCTTCAGGCGCATCTCATCGCTGATCAGCGATGAGAACAGCACGACCGGGACCTCCTTCAGGCGGTCATCCTCGCGGATGAGCTTGAGCAGGCGGTGACCGTCCATCTTCGGCATCTCGACGTCCGTGATAACAATGCCGACCTGATCGTCGATCGGGCCGTCCTTTTTCGCGAGCCCCTGCAGGTACTCCCAGGCATCCTGTCCGTTGCCGAAGTCGCGGACGAAACGGTAACCGGACTCATGCAGCGTCGTGACGAGCAGGTCGCGAAGCATGGCGGAATCCTCGGCGACGACGACATGCACTTTCGCGCGCTTGTCCTTGACGTCCTCCGTCGCTTCCTCGAACGTCGTGAGCTTCGCGTTGACCTCCGGGTTGATCTCCGCGATGATGGTTTCGAAATCGAGCAACAGCACGATGCGGTCCTTCATCTTGACGATGCCGACCACGCGGGACTGATCACCGACCTCCGGCGCTGGCTCCATATCCTTCCATGAAATGCGGTGAATGCGCGAGACATTCTCGACGAGGAAACCGATGTTGTAGTTGTTGATTTCCGTCACGATGATGTTCTTGAGATCGCCGCTCGGCTGCACATTCAGGCAACGCGGCAGATTCACGAGCGGGATTGCCTTGCCGCGGAGCGTGAACAGGCCGTCCACGTACGGATGAGCCTGCGGCATCGCCGTCACCGGCTGCGCCGTCACGACCTCGCGTACCTTTGCCACGTTGATGCCATAGTTCACGTTCCCTATGCTGAACTCCACAATCTCAAATTCGTTGGTGCCGCTTTCGAGCAGGATGCCCTTTTTATCCCCGCTCGTCTCTGCTGTAAGATTTTCTGCTGCCATCAAATTCGCCCCCATATTGCTATCTTCCATCTTCCTGTATCCTGTCGATTGCCTTGACCATCAATCCGGATCCGGCGGTAGAATTCAATTTCTACTAAAAGATATTCGCGTAAGACCGGTAAATTCCTTCTATTCCGCGAAAACTTTTACAACTTTCTCGATTCCGGCTGGACGGTGCCCGTGTCCTTCCCCGCATCGGATAGATAGGTCCATCCCTCGCGCTCCTCAACGATGCCGTTCTTCAGCAGATGACCGAGCGCGCGTTTGAACGCGGCCTTAGAAATATGGAATTTGTCGCGGATGACCTCTGGAGATGTCTTATCACTGTACGGCATCTTGCCCTTGCGCTGCTGCAGAAGCGTCAGGATGCGGCCGGCGTCCGCAAGCAGTGCGTTTTCCTTCGCCTCGAGCAGCGAGGCATTCAGCCGTCCGTCCGGCCGCACATAGGTTACGCGCGCGGTCACGATCTCACCGACGCGCGGCCTCTCCCGCATCTCCTTGTTCGCGATGAAGACGATGTAATGCTCCTCGGAGAACAGGAACGCACCCGCGTCCGTATAGTTGTAGATGGCACCCGTGACCTTGTCCCCGCGGCGCGCTTTGCCAATGGCGGAAACGGAGGCGCGGCGCATCTCGTCTTCGACCTCCATCGTCACAGCAAGGCGACCGGACTTATCCGTGTAGAGCTTCGCCCAGACCTTTTCGCCGACCTGCGGCCGCCCGCGCATGCCCGCATACGGCAGGAAGATGCCACGCTCTGCGCCGACATCGACATAGGCGCCGTCCTTGTCGACATTCAGGACCTTCACGTACGCGATCTGCCCCTCTTTCATCTTCGGCACGCGCATGCTCGCGGTCAACCGATGCTTTGGGTCGCGGTAAAGGAACACCTCGACCTCGTCGCCAACCGCTACCGACGCGGTCTGCTGGTGCTTGTGCAGCAGGATATCGTCCGAGGTATTGCCGGTGCCCGCGTCGAGAAATGCGCCCATTTCGCCGAGACGCGCGACACGCAGCGTCTCCACCGTGCTGGGCTTCAGCCTTTTCTTCGCGCGCGGCGCCGTGTCCGCGGTTCTTTCCGTATCCATGGTATCAGTCCTCATAGGTGGTCAGTTTCGCTTCGCCCCAGAGCTGCTCTATCGCGTAGTACTCGCGTGCGTCCTGTCGGAAGATATGCGCGATGACGTCGCCATAGTCCATCAGGACCCATTCGCCTTCACGGTACCCTTCTTTATGACCGAACGCGGCCCCCTTTTCAGCGAGCTCTTCCTCGATGTTATCGGCAATGGCCCGGACCTGCGTCGCCGTATTCGCCGAGCAGACGACAAAATAATCCGTCGAGCTCGAGATGCCCTGCATATCCATGACGACGATGTCGCGCGCCTTCTTATCGCTGGCCGCCTTGCAGATGGCCTCGCATACTTCTTTCTCTGTCAAAATGATTCCTCCTAAAAACGATTTTTACGAATCCTCGTTGGTTTCCTTTTCCTCCGGGAAAAACTCCTGCACACAGGCACGGATGGCGTCCTCATCCGGCACCCAGACGGTATCGTCATCCTGTGCCGGCGCGCCGGGCAACATCTTGGTCTCCGGCTGCTCTCTGCTGATGCCGCGCAGAACGTTCGCGAGATGCGCCGCGTCGAAGATCTCCGCGCTCGTGTCGACCTCCTCGCGCAGGATGGACGCGATTTCCGGCAAATGCGGGATGGTGCCCATCTGCAACAGTTTGTTGTAGAGCACGCGCACGAATTTCTGCTGCCGCTGCACACGTCCTGTGTCGCCCATCTCCGGGCTCCGGTAGCGCAAATATCCCTGGACCTGGCGGCCGTCCAAATGCTGATAGCCGCGCTTCAGGTGGATCGTGAGACCCGATGCCGGGTCTTCGTAATCCATATCCCCCTCGACGTAGAGGTCGATCCCGCCGAGCTGATCGATGAGATCCGCAAACGCCTTCGTGTCGACGACGACGTACTGATGGATGGAGACGCCGCCGAGCAGATTGCTGACCGCACGCACCATCATCGATGGCCCGCCGACCGTATAGGCACCGCTGATCCGGCCGCCCTGCTGTGTCCCCGGATAGTGGATCCAGGTGTCGCGAGGGATAGACAAGAAGCGCACCTTGCCGGTCTGGTTATCCGAGCTCAGCAGCAGCACTGTGTCCGCGCGCCGCCCGTCATCCTCTGCGGCATCGGCCCCGTCGTCGAGACCGAGGATCAGGACGTTCGTATAGCCATCGAAGCGCGGGTCGGTCTCACCGCGCCATGCCTGCTGGCGCTCGAGATAGCCGCTATACCGGCTCTGCACCTCATAATAGGTATGTACACCGAACCGGACGAGCGCGAACCCGGCCACGAGCAGTGCGGCGAGCAAAGCCGCGAGCACGAGCAGCACCCCCGTCAGGCGCACGAGCGCGCGCCGCCTGCGCCTTCGGAGCGCCCGCCGCTTCCGCTCGATATTCGCCCGCGTGATACTGATCTGGTCTCTTTCCCTATCGTCCATACCTCTCACGCCGCCCTTCCCTGTCCGTCCCTCGTCCTGGCGTCTTTCAATCCCGTGCCATCCGGCGCAACAGGATTTCGTTGCGCGCGAGGACGGTGTCCGGGTGAATCATATGCCCTTTCTCCGTGACAAACGCAATGGACTGGCTGAACCCCTCGAGCAGCATCTCGTCGAGCTCCGCGGTCCGCGCGAGCTTGCGAAGCGCTTCGACCTGCGGATAGCTGCGCGACGGCTCGATCATATCGGCATACCAGATGATCTTGTCGAGCTTCGACATGCCGGCGCCGCCAACCGTATGACGGTAGATAGCCCTTGCAATCTCCTCGTCCTCAACGCCATAGTCCTCGCGCACGAGCGAGGCGCCGATATAGGCGTGCAGCAATAGCGGCATCGCGCTCTCAATGGCGCCGTAGACGAGGCCACGTCGGTCTGCCTCTCCGCGCATCGCTTCGTTCGGATACTGCCGCGCGCAGTCGTGCAGCAGGCCCGCGACGCGTGCCTTCTCCTCATCGACGCCAAAACGGCCGGCAAGGAATACCGCCGTATCCATAACGCCCAGCGAATGCTGGTAACGCGACGGTTTCAGCCGGCTTTTCAGCTGCTTCTTCATCGCGTCGATGCTCATCGTAATCACAGATAAAGGCCCTCTTTCTCTATGTATTCGCGAACAGCCTGCGGCACGAGATAGCGGATGGATTTCCCCTCGTGCACGCGATGCCGGATATCGGTCGAAGAGATCTCGAGCTGCGGCGTGTCGATGCGGTGGATGCGCTGACAGCCGGCATCGCCGAACCGCTCGTGCAGCCGCGTGACATCGAGCTCCGTCCCCTGCCGCGTCGCCGTGACAAAACGGCAGAGCTGCAACAGCTCATCGACGCGGTGCCAGGTATCGAGGTCGTTGATGGCATCCGCCCCGATGAAAAAATAGAATTCCGTGCCCGCCCCGTAATACGCGCGGAGCTCGCGGATCGTGTCGACCGTGTAGGACGCACCCTTGCGCCGCAGCTCGATGTCCGACGCGATAAAATGCGGGTTCGAGCAGACGGCGAGCTGCGTCATGATATAGCGGTCCTGTGCCGACGCGACCTGCTGATGCCGTTTGTGTGGCGGAACTGCCGCCGGAATAAACAGCACGGTGTCGAGCCCGAGCCCGCTGCGCACGGCCTCCGCCGTGATCAGATGCCCCTCGTGAATCGGATCGAACGTGCCGCCCATAATGCCGATCTGTCTGCTCATTTCGCCTGTCCTCCAAAGAAAAGCCTAGCAAGCATCCAAGCCAGCGCGATGCTCGCGAAAAGCAGGACCAGCGCCCGCCCGTAATCGCGGGCATCGTGGCTGCCCTTTTCCGTACGCAGATAGGCCCTGCCGGAACGGATATAGCCCCGCAGCTGCCGCAGCGCCCGCCGAAGGTTCATTCGCGAACCTGGCCTTCGCCGTAAATCAGATATTTCGTGCTCGTCAGTGCCTCGAGCCCCATCGGGCCGCGCGCGTGGAGCTTTTGCGTGCTGATGCCGATCTCGGCGCCAAAACCGAACTCAAAGCCGTCGGTAAAACGCGTCGACGCATTGACGTAGACCGCCGCCGCATCGACCTCTTTCTGGAACTGGTGCGCGTGCGCAAGGTTCTCCGTAACGATGGTCTCGCTGTGCCCCGTATTGTACCGATTGATATGCGCGATGGCCGCCTCCAGGTCATCGACGACCTTGATGGAGAGGATCAGATCGCCGTACTCCATGCTCCAGTCCTCCTCCGTGGCCTCCTCCATATCCGGGCAGATGGCGCGCGCGCGATCGTCCCCGCGCAGCTCGACATGCCTTTCCCGCATGGCCTTTGCGAGCTTCGGCAGGAATTCCGCTGCGATAGACTGGTGGACGAGCAGCGTCTCCATCGCATTGCAGACCGACGGATGCGAGCATTTCGCGTTGACCGCGATCCGCACGGCCATATCCAGATCCGCCGAATCGTCGACGTAGGTATGGCAGACGCCCGTCCCCGTCTCAATGACCGGCACCGAGCTATTCTCGACCACATGGCGGATAAGTCCCGCGCCGCCGCGCGGGATGATCACGTCGATCAGGCCGGAAAGATGGGCCATGATATCGACCGCCGCGTGGTCCGTGTACTCAACGAACTGCACAGCGCCCTCCGGGATACCGGCCTTATAGGCTGCTTTCGCGAGCAGCGAACAGATGGCCGTATTCGAGCGAATCGCCTCGCTGCCGCCGCGCAGCATCACGGCGTTGCCGGATTTCAGGCAGAGTCCCGCCGCGTCCGCCGTGACGTTTGGACGCGCCTCGTAGATGATGCCGATGACGCCGATGGGGACGCGCACGCGGCGGATTTCGAGCCCGTTGGGACGCACGGTCGAGTAGTCGCCCTGGCAGACCGGATCCGGCAGGGACGCTGTCTGACGCAGGCCCTCCGCCATTTTCGCGATGCGGTTTTCATCGAGCATAAGCCGATCGAGATACGAGCGTTTCAGCCCTTTCTCGCGCGCCTCCTCGAGGTCCTCCGCGTTCGCTTGCAAAACGAGTGCCGCGCGTTTCTCAAGCGCGTTCGCCATCTCGAGCAGGGCCTGATTCTTCACGCCCGTCGGCAGAACGCCGAGCGCCCGTGAGGCTGCCTTTGCGGCCTCGGCCTTTGCCCGCATAGATTGTTCCATATCGACTGCCATAGCGATTCCTCCAAACTCTCCGGCTCCCGCGTCAGACCATCAGGACCATGTTATCCCGGTGGATGACCTCCGCCGGGCAGTCCGCAGGCGCAACGCCGAGGATTTTCGCGGATTCCTCGGTCTGATGCCCCATCAGACGCCGGATTGCCTCACTATCATAATTCACGATGCCGCGTGCAATTTCCTGCTGGTTCTCCGAAAGAATCCGCACGGTGCTGCCCGTCGGGAACTCCCCGGCGCAGTCCGTGATGCCGACCGCCAGGATGCTCGCGCCCTTTTCGCGCAGCGCGCGCTCGCAGCCCGCATCGACCGAGATATCTCCGGCGAGACGCTTGCCGAACGCAAGCCAGCTCCGCCGAAGCTGCAGATGATCCTCACGCGCAGGGAACACGGTACCGACCTCCGCGCCGGCGAGCACATCGAGCAGTGCGTGCCTACGCAGGCCCGAGACGATCGCCATCGTGACACCCGCGCCGCCCGCGATCTTCGCGGCCTGGATTTTCGTCATCATGCCGCCCGTACCGAGACGCGTGCCCGCGCCGCCAGCAATCCGCTCGATGGATGGCGTCACCTCCGGCACTTCGTGAATGAGCGCTGCGGACGGATCCTTCTGCGGATTCGCCGTATAGAGTCCCTCGATATCCGAAAGGATGACAAGGGCATCCGCGTCGACGAGCGTCGCGACGATCGCGGACAGGTTATCGTTATCGCCGATCTGGAACTCATCGACCGAAATCGCATCGTTCTCGTTGATGATCGGGATGGCGCCCATCTCGAGCAGCGCGAAAAGCGCGTTGCGCGAGTGATGGTAGTGGTTGTGGCGCACGGCATCCTCTTTCGTCAGCAGGACCTGCCCGACCGTCTTGCCGTATTCCGCGAAAAACTTCTCGTAGATGTGCAGCAAGATCCCTTGCCCGATGGCCGCGAGTGCCTGTTTGCCAGGCATGTCCGCGGGCTTTTTTGCGAGCCCGAGCCGACCCATGCCCGCCGCCTGCGCGCCGGAGGATACCAGGATGACCTCGCGCCCCTCATTCGAGAGCTCCGCGAGATCGCGCACGAGATGTTCGATGCGGTGCAGGTTAAGCTTGCCCGTCTTATGCGTCAGCGTGCTTGACCCGACCTTCACGACGATGCGCTTTGCCTCTTTTAGGCGCGCTCTGCCATCCATCGCCATGCGTCTCACTCCTTTCGTTCCGTTCGTTGCCCGGATTACGGCAGCTCGATTTTCGGCTTATCGAAATTCCGCTTGAACAGCAGGCCGTTCCGACCGATAATCTGCACGAGCTCCGCGTCGACGCGCTCCGTCAGCGTCTCGATCATGCTCCGGATCTGCTCCGCATCGTCCGCGCTGTTCTGCAGCACGCGCACCTTGATGAGCTCGCGCTTCTTGATGGCCTCGCTCGCCGACTGGACGACGGCCGGCGTCAGGCCGTCCTTGCCCATCTGCACGACCGGGTCCATGCCCATGCCCATCGAGCGCAGGAAGCTCTTCTGTTTTCCCGTCAAAGAATGTCTCAGCATAATATCTCCTATCTATACGCCTGCGCCGCTTACTCGCGGTACTCGAACTCCATATCCCCGATGCGCACGGTCTGGCCCTCCTTGATGCCGCGGGCCTTGAGCTTTTCATCGATACCCTTGATGCGCCAGATGTACTGGAACCGGCGCACGGCCTCATCGTTGTTGAAGTTCGTCATCGCGACGAGCTTCTCGATGGCCTTGCCATGTACGATGAAATCGGCCGCGTCATTGCGCGTGATCGTGATCTTTTCCGGATCCTCCTCGTTCTCATCGTAGACCTGCTCCGTCTCTTCCTCCTCCGGCTCCGGCACGTAGTTATCGAGCCAGGTGCCGACGTAGGAGATCAGCTCGCGCACGCCCTGCCGCGTCGCCGCGGAAATCTCAAAATACGCCAGTCCCTCCTCTTTGGCAAGCGCCTTGAGGCGCGGCAAATTGTCCTGCGCCTGCGGCAGGTCGATCTTGTTCGCGACGAGGATCTGCGTTTTTCTCATGATCTTGTCGCTGTATTTGCGCAGCTCCTTGTTGATGTTGTAGTAGTCCTCCACCGGATCGCGCCCCTCGATGCCCGACGCATCGACGATGTGCAGGATCAGCTTCGTGCGCTCAATATGGCGCAAAAAGTCATGCCCGAGACCAACGCCATCCGCCGCGCCCTCGATGAGCCCTGGGATATCCGCCATGACGAAGCTCTTTTCGTAGTCCGTCTTCACGACGCCGAGCACCGGTGTGATGGTCGTGAACGGATAATCCGCGATTTCCGGCTTCGCCGAGCTGCAGCTCGCGATCAGGCTCGACTTGCCGACACTCGGATAGCCGACGAGCCCGACGTCCGCGAGCAGCTTGAGCTCGAGGATAACGCGGCGCGACTCCCCCGGCTCACCGAACTCCGCGAACGTCGGCGCGCGGTTCGCAGCTGTCGCGAATTTCGCGTTGCCGCGGCCGCCGCGCCCGCCCTTGCAGATCACGGCCTGCTGGCCGATCTCGGTGAGGTCCGCGAGAACCTCCCCCGTCTCCTCATCCTTGACGAGCGTTCCAGGCGGAACCTTGACATAGCATGCCGGTGCGTTCGCGCCATACATATTCTTGATATCGCCGTTCTCACCGTTTTCCGCCTTGAACTTCCGGTGATAGCGGAAGTCGAGCAGCGTGTTCAGATTCGGGTCGACGACAAAGATGATGTCGCCGCCCTTGCCGCCGTCGCCGCCCGCCGGGCCGCCCTTCGGCACGAATTTCTCGCGGCGGAACGCGGATTTCCCGTGCCCACCGTCCCCGGCCTTCAGGATGACCGGCGTCCGATCGATGAATTGCATAGTAGTCTCCTTTCCCTTCGAAGCTTTCTTTTCCTTGTGATAACGAAAAAACCGGTATTCCCCTCGGAATACCGGCTCCTTCCTTGTCACAACGCATCTTCACGCCGAATATTCCAATATAGGTACAAATACAGAAATACCTGCGCCATCGCAGGGATAACGCAGGTACGTCCAATCTGCTATTACATAGCCTGTTCTTCAGCCGTATAAACGCTGATCTGGCGGTTATACTTGCCCTTGCGCTCGATGGCTACCTTGCCGGCAACCTTCGCGAACAGCGTATCGTCCTTGCCGATGCCGACGTTGTGGCCCGGATGGAAATGCGTTCCGCGCTGGCGGACGAGGATGCTGCCAGCCGTTACGACCGTGCCGGCATGCTCCTTGACGCCGAGACGCTTGGACTCGGAATCACGGCCGTTACGCGTGGAGCTGACGCCCTTCTTATGAGCGAACAGCTGCAAATCGAAAGTAAACATGGATTTCACCTCCGCGCGGAGTCCCTTTGCTCCGATATACTCACTGCCTCCGGCGCCTGTGCCGCAATCTGGCGCAGGCCGAGAAGCATGGTCCGCAGAAGGTTTTCCGTTGCGTCGTCCGGCGCGTCCCTCAAGGTGACCTCCATATCGCCGCTCTCGACGCGGTAGTCCACCGCGGCATGGAGCTGCTCGAGGAGCCCGAGGAGCGCCGTCTGCGCGAGGACCGATACCCCGGCGCAGACGATGTCTTTGCCATATTCCGCCGTGCCGCTGTGGCCGCTGACGGAATACCCCGCAATCCTACCCTCTGCATTCTCATAAAGCCGAACCTTGATCATCAGGCTTCAATCTTCTCGATGACAACCTTCGTGTACGGCTGACGGTGGCCCTGGCGGCGGCGATAGTTGGACTTCGCCTTGTACTTGAAGATGCGGATCTTCTTGCCTTTGCCCTGGGCTTCCACCTTGCCCGTTACCTTGGCACCCTCGACGACCGGCTTGCCGACTTTGACGTCGCCATCGCTGACCACCGTGAGAACCTCGTCGAACGTCACGGCATCGCCCTCTGCTGCGTTGAGCTTCTCGACGAAGATCTCGTCGCCCTCAGCAACCTTGTACTGCTTGCCGCCCGTTTTGATAATCGCGTACATGAAAACACCTCCCTATGGATTACTCGCCAGCTTCGGCGCAGCGAAAACGCTGACTTTCCGGCCCCGCTGTGCGGTTGGGGATAGCCGTGCAAGCGCACAGCCAATCCGGACACACTTCATGCGTCCACAGTTAAGAATCATAACATAGCCCCGCATCGATGTCAAGAGAAATTCCTGCGTCTGTCTTGGTTTCCGCAGATTTCTTTTGCTCGTACTTCCGCGGAATTCCCAAAAACAGAAATTATCCTTTCTCGGACAATTTTTTCACATCTTCTATGCTTAGCCCTGTTCCCTCAGCAACCTGCTCTGGTGTAAGCCCCATTTTCAGGAACCGCCTTGCATGTTCCTCTGCGGCAGACTGCTTGCCTTGTTGAATGCCTTGTTGCATGCCCTGCTCCATGCCTTGCTTATAACCGTCCTCGATTGCCGCCTCATGCTGTGCCTGCTGATCCATGATGGCCATTTCCCGATTCAGATATGCATGGCGCTCCGCATCATTGCTCAGAAAGATCCGCGCCGCCTGCATAGCATCGTATATCGCTGCATCATTCATAGCGAGTTCCTCCTTTTCATGATCGTTGAGCTGGTTTGCCTTGCTCTTATGCGGCATCACCATAGTTTTATCCTCCATGATAAATTCCATCTCTATGATTATTTTACCGCAATACAGGCTTCTTTCCAAGAACAAATGTTTTTATAGAGAAGGTTCCTAGACTTCGCAAACAATGAATGTTCTCATATTTTTTCTCAAGGCTTGGCCCTTCTCCGGCTCAAGGTCGTAATCACCTTTGATTATCCCGCTCAGAGAATCCGTCATATTGACCCGAATACAAAGATGCTTTGAGCATTTACTTTTCCAATTCTGCACGAACTGCTTGCATGAATTTAGATCCCGGGTCCACTTTACTGCTATGATACCCCACTACTTTTTCTTTATACAGACCAGTTGCATGGGCTGCATCCTGTTCATAATGTCCAAATACATAATGGATATCCGGATACTGTTTCTGCAGGTAACGAATAAGCTTCACATTGGCTCTGATCTGCGCCTCCGTGAGGTCTGCGGCACCATTTACGCCACCGACATTTTCTACACCGATAGAGCACCAATTGTACCCAATCGCGTGACGTGCCATGACATCCGTTGGCAATAGTTGATAAATGGTACCGTCTCGATCCACAAGAAAATGCGATGATACGTTAACGCTGCCATCATCACGCTTCGGTTCGTAGAAATGATTATATGCGGACTTCCATGTACTTCCTGCCGTCCAATGCAGTATAATCGCCTGCGGCTTGATATCCGCCTGCTCTGTACCATAGTGCTTCAAAGCATATTCTCTAGTAAGCTTTTCACGCTCAGTATTCCAAAGAACCGGCTTCTGGATAATATCCGGTTTCTCTACCTGCATGCTCTCCAACTTTGGAATACCAAAAGCTGAACCATTTTCCTTCTGCGCTTGGACCGGATGCGCATATAAAGCCGCTGCTTTAGCCATCTCCTGCATAATCCATATTGCCGTCCCGCGTGAAGAATAATGTTCCGTCATACAGACGAGGATAAATGGCGCATCTCCATTATAAAAAATTCCTCCATCATCATAAAGTCCGTCAAGTTCGCCGGTCTTATGCGCAATCATCATCTGTGGAAATACTGCAGGGAAACATTCCGTATCGGTCTGGCCTGCGAGATATCGCAACATCACATCATCGAGTTCTGGAGAAACGCAGCTACGATTATAAAGCTTGCAGAAAAAATGGCCTAAATCTCGCACGGATGTATAATTCTCCATTCCTGCAGCCATAGCAACACTGTCCATCATTTTACGCTGGAGCTTGGTATCTCTATATCCTTCTCTCTGAATATACGTATTGATGGAATCCATCCCCAGCAAGTTGATTACCATATTTGTAGCCGTATTATCACTTTGCGTAATCATAAGACGAAGAACTTCATCCAATGAATACACCGACCCGCTCGCCTGACCGGCAAGACTTCCAGCCCCTCCAACCTTATCATAACCATGCAACGTCATGGACTGATTCAGTGAAAGGTGCCCATTTTTCACCTGCTCCATCACGGCTCCGAGTATGAACACCTTGATCATGCTAGCAGAACGCATTGGCTCTGACTGGAAAATATACTCATCTCGGTTTTCAAGTGGATAAAAAACATAGGCTGCATATTGCGTACCGGCATCGCCATGAGCAAGGTACGTAATCTCATTGGCGATATCCGCATTACTGACTGTGGACACTGCTGTCTGCGAACCATGACCATTCCCTGCCATTGCTGCAAAGCCACAGTTCGACACCAGCAAAAGAACGGAAAGCATCCATCCGCTATGTCGTATCCAGTTTTTCATGTTCATCACCAGTTGTTCCGTACAAAACGGTAAATATTTTCGGCTACAGGAGAGTTCCCATCAAAGACGTACCCATGATAGCCTTCCGAATTCTTATAATACGGGCCATCTACAGTCGGATAGAACCAATAATATAACGATTGGTGATAACCATATTTTACGGTGCACGAAAAAGCGAACGGGCGATAGCTACGGATATATACGGATTCCGTCACAAGGAATGCATTGCCCCCATCTGTATACGTACCTATGTAATAGTCACTTGCCTCTGCCGGAGTTGGCTGCCAGGTACCACTACCGCAAAATAACGCAGCTGTGACCATGCCAACAGCAGCAAAGTATTTCCACCATTTTTTCGTAAAACAGATTTTCATGATTGTATCCTCCTATAATTTTTTCATGATTGTGAATGTCAGCAAATAGCGAACCATTTACTCACAAACCGGTTTATCTGACATTTTTATACTGCATGACTATCGCTTAATGGCCCATTCGTACCATTGGTATCATTTTCGGTATCATGAACGGTGTCACTGGTGCCATGATTGGTATCATTGGTATCACGAACGGTATCAGCGGAATCGAAATTGGTATCATCGGCACCAAGATCCATGCCATGAACCCTTTAGAGTTCGCCGCGGAAGGCGCGGGCGAGGATGGTCGTGCGGAGCGCCTCGATCTGCCGCAGGGCGGTACCGCAGGCGGATGCGATGCGGCGTTCGTGGGTCATCAGGCCATCGAGGCAGCGGACGATCTCATGCTGCTCTGCGATATCGCAAATCGATATCGGAATTTCCTTTATTTTTTTCAACGTCAGTCTGGTAATCGCATTTCCTGCAACACTCGTCAGTATTTTCCGTTTCAAATAAGGATCATTGAGTGTATATTTCAAATACCCTGCAAGCAATTTCTTTTTGTCAGGACGCAATAGAGCAACCGATGATAATAGCGAAAAAGGCTCATCCAAATCATTGATTGTCGCAATTCCTGCCGTAGCTCCATCCTTAATATAGAGAACATCGCCTTTTTTCACATCGCATCGCTTATAAATTTCATCATGAACTTCATGGCTCACATAAGTAATGTCTGTTAAATCGATTCCGTCTTCCTTTATATTTTTTGCCGTCACATACATTACATCCCCGTGCGCGGTATTGGGAGGGCTATGGTGTGTCCCATCTGTTATCCTATCACACACTTCAGATAACTTTACTGTGCGCCAGCGTTCCTTGGTTATCCCATGCGCTTCGCGCCATTTTTTGGTGAGTTCGCCGTGGAAGGCTTGGTGCAGGAGGGATTGCTGGCGGCGGGTGCTGGCCTCGCGGACCTGACGGACTTTCTGTTCCGCGGCGTCCAGATGTGCGAAGAGCCGCTCAATGCAGGCGACGATCCGCCGCTGCTCATCGAGAGACGGCATTTTCAAAACTATATTCGCTAATTTCTTGGCATTCACGCCTGGTTGCGCAATACCAGCCGCTAAGTCAATAATCTGCGACCAATATTCATTCGATTGCAAAAAGTAATAGATGTACTTGCTGCTGTAGCCTTTATCAACCGTCAACCGAATGAGGTAGGAAGCAAATACTGACGGAGGCGGGTTAGTTATGAAATAACTCTTCCCTGTTGTTGCACCCGTCCGAGCTATGACAATATCTTCATCATGCAACTCATATTTCGAATAGTCTTCTTTCGATATTGCGCAATTAGGAACAGCATGCCAATCAACACCTGCAGAATGGATATCTGTTATTCTAAGGAATTTCGGTAATGAATCATCGAAAATGGCTTTTTCTGTATACCCATATTGCGTAGATGAAATATCTCCCAATCTGATTGTTTTCCAAGCATTACTGCTTGCACCATATTCCTCTCGCGAATCTTTTTCCTTCATGCCTGCTCACCGTCCTTGAGTTCTTTCTGGACGGCTTCGAGCTCCTGCATGGCGGTTCTGAGTGCCTCGAGGGCTTCGCGCACGCTTTCCTCGGGGCTCGGCAGGTCTTCGTAGCGCACGATGGAGTCATCGGGGATCAGGCCGAGGTCGAGCGTGTCGCCCTTCGCGGCGATCTCCTCGCGCGAGAAGCTGCTCCAGCGCTCGTCTTTGACCGCCGCGCGGTCGTCTGCCGTGTACGCGCGGATAAAGCCCGCGAAGTCCTCTTTCTTCAGCGGGTGCTTCTTGCCGAAGCTCGGCATATTCGTGCGCAGATCGTAGTAGTAGACGCGCTCCGTGTTCCCCTCGTCGCCTGCACCGCGCCGGAAGAACAGCACGTTCGTCTTGACCCCCTGCGCGTAGAAGATGCCCGTCGGCAGACGCAGGATCGTATGCAGATCGCATTTCTCCATGAGGTCGCGGCGGATGGCCGTGCCGTCACCCTCGGCGAACAGCACGTTGTCCGGCAGGACGACGGCGGCGCGCGCCTTGCCGTCCGCCTTGAGGCTGCGGTAGAT
>JALFBM010000001.1 GCA_022773425.1 Selenomonadaceae bacterium | reverse complement strand
AGCCTGCGACTTCGGTGATGGACTGCGCGATGCTCTGCGTCGCCTCAGCGGACTGCTCAGCCGTCTCGGTGAGCTGGCTCGCGGACTGGTCGACGATGTCGGCGGACGCTTGGATTTCCTTTGTCATGTCGCGGATCTCGTCGAACATGTGGTTGAAGGAGACGGCGATACTGCCGAACTCATCCGTGCGATCCTCGGGGATGCGATAGGCGAGGTTGCGCGCCTCGCCCTCCTTGGCGCCCTTGAGGACGGCGTCGACGCCGGATTTGATTTCCCGCATGAGATAGAGCACGACGCCGATGGTGATGAGGAGGACGAGCACGAGCACGATGATCGTCGTCGTGCGGACGCTCGCATAGGTCGCATTGGCCTCGTTGTCGTACTTGTCGATTTGATCCGCGGTGAAGCCTTCCGTCTCGAGAATGGTCTTCTGAATATTCAGGAAGGAGGGATGCGCGACATTTTCAAAGCTGTTCGCTGCTTCTTCCTTTTTGCCCGCATTATAGAGGTCGAGCGTTTTTTTCGAGACGTCCTGATAGGCTTTCCAGTTCTCCTTTATCGTCTGCAGCGCGGCCTCGGACTTTTCCTTGTCCTCGGGGTTTGTGAATTCGTGCGTAGTCACCCATTGCTCGTCGAGGTCGAGGTTTTTCTCGAATTCTGCCTTAGAGTCATTGACCTCCTTGAGGAACTGCGCCTGCTTGTCCGGGTCGTTGGTGACGAAGATCATCGACGCCTTGAGGCGCGCGGTGTTCAGGTCGTCAGACATATCGCTGATGATCCTGAAATTGTCCGACCAGGACTTGACGATGCCCGCTGCCTGGTTGATCTTCGCGCCGGCATAGATCGCGTAGATGCCGAAGAGGACGAAGAACGCAATCAGCAGCAGAAAGCCGCAGGTCGATTTTTTGACAAGGGTCATTCCCTTCATGGTTACACCACTCCTACACTCATTGAGGAACCGCTTTCAGAGGGAGTGCGTTTCCTCGACGGTTCCCAAAACAACATGAAAAAAGTATCCAAAAGTATCCCCGTGCATATAATATAGTGGAACGGCTTGGGAATGTCAATACCCAGGGGGGGGTACGGACAAAAACCTGGACACATATAGGGCTCAGGAAGGAGCCAATGATGTATTCAGAAGAACAGAGAACAAAGGCACTGCATGTTTTCCATCAGGCAGGATCTGTTACAAATGAAAAAAGAATAAAGACAACCGTCAGGGAGTTATCCGCCTTCAATCCCTTGCGTAAATTCGGCGGACGTGCCTTATATCCCCAGCTCTAAACGGCGTGGTTTTACAACGCATTTGGTAAAATAGTAAACGTTTTCTTTTTGCTTGCACTTTTCCAGATTCTTTCGTATACTAGGAACAAGATTGTCTTTTGCGAAAGAGGTGCCCTATGGTCAAGATTACCGGATACTATCAGCTCCCGGGGCAGATGCCGCAGCCCGTCGGCTTCGATGTCCTGTTCTCCACGTCCTTCATGCGGCGCTATACACAGTACCGTTCGTTCGATCGGTTCCTGCGCGGCGCGCCGTTCACGATCCACTCGCAACAGGAGTTCGAGGCACTGCCTGACGCCGAGATGGATGCGCACGTCCGGCGCCACACAAAGTTCTCCAGCTGGAAGGAGATGCTCGACACCGCCACGGACCTCTACGTCCACCGGATCCTTTCAAAAAAATAACGGTATCCCGTCCCCTCCTGGCAGAGAAAAGGACAAGATACCGTTGCCGGGATGGACGAGGCTGTACGCAGCGCTAGCCCTGCCGACGATAGCGGACGAAGCGGACCCCCTGGGGGCCCGCTTCTTTTTGGATGCAGCAAAAACCATCGAGCACGGGCAGGAACGTATCGGCGGGGCGCGTAGCATCGACCTCGGTCAGATACGCCTCGCCCGTATACGGCAGCAGCGCGCGGTACACGGCGGCGCCGCCGATGACCCAGAAGCTGCGCGCGATCTGCGCGTCATCGAGTGCGGCGAGCGCGCCGCAGAGCGCGGGGATCCCGTCCAGCAGGAAAAAGGCCGGCGCCGCGACAAGATCCGTCAGACGCGCACGCGATGCTCCCGGCGCATCTGCCATGCCGGTCGGCCAAGCGCGATAGAGGCCGCCCGGCTGCTTTTCCCGCGACAGCACGAGGTTCAGCCGGCCGCGCAACGGCCCATGCGGCAGGCTCTCCGCCGTGCGCCGTCCCATGATGAGCACGCTGCCCGGCGTCTCGGTCAGCAGGCGAAAGCGCGCCATATCCTCGGGGATCCGATAGAGCAGCTGCCCCTCTCGGCCAAGTCCGCGCCCTTTATCGATGCAGGCGATGAGCCGCAGCGGCCAGGGATCCGCGAGTGCCGCGCTGCGCTTTACGTTCTGGCTGCGCACGGCCTCGCAGCGGGCGCGGATGGACTTTCCCTCGATGGAGAGGTCCGGTGCAATCTCCGCGAGCGGCACGAGCACGAACGCCCGCTCGCAGAGATAGGGATGCGGCAGCCAGAGCCGCTCGGTCTGGCACCGCACGATGGCCGCGCCATCCGTGCCGTACACGAGATCGATGTCGATCGTACGCGCGCCCCAATGCTCATGCCGCACGCGGCCGAGCGCGCGCTCGATAGCCTGACAGGCGGCGAGCAGCTCCTCCGGCGAAAGCCCGGTTGCGAGCTGTACGGCGCCATTGAGGAACGGCGGCTGATCCGTCTTTCCCCAGGGCGCGGTCTCATAGAAGGCCGACGAGCGCACGAGCCGCGTCTTTGGCAGCGCGGCGAGCCGCCGAACGGCCTCGCGCAGCGTCTGGGCCCGCGCGCCGAGATTTGCACCGATGGAGAGGTAGCATGCCCACGCCTTCATCGCACGCCCTCCCCCCGGCGCTTCCGCACGATGGATACCGACGCGTCGCGGAAGGACCCGCCGAGCGGCGCCGACGGCTTGTGCACGGTCACGCGGACGGCGTCAACGCGTGCATAACGCGTGAGGATGACGTCCGCGATCCGCTCCGCGACCGTCTCGATGAGCTTGACGGGCTCTCCCTCGACGACGTCGCGCGCGAGGTCAAACACCTCCGCGTAGTTCACGGTCTGCGCGAGATCATCCGTGCGCCCGGCCGCTGCAAGCGACAGAAAAAGCGTGGCATCCACGTAGAAATCCTGCCCTTCGCGCCGTTCCTCCGGCAGGCAGCCATGATACCCGTAAAATCGCATTCCCTCGAGATCGATCCGATCCCGTCCATGTTCCTCGCACATAGTCCTCCCCCCTGTTTCCTTTCGTGGCCATCCGTCGTAGCTTTTCGGCTATTGCACTCCAGCCGTTTCGTCATTCGTACGCCTCGCGGCCGAGGATGAAATCGGCCATGCGGCACATGCGCGCGATGGGTTTCACATCGTGCACGCGCACCATGTCCGCGCCCGCTGCAAGGGCGAGCACGCAGGACGCACCGGTCGCCTCCATGCGTTCATCCACGGGCAGGCCGAGCGTATCGCCGATGAAGCGCTTGCGCGACGAAGCGAACAGCATCGGATACCGCACGCCGTCCACGGTGAGCAGCTCCGACAGCCGCCGCTGCACGAGCAGGTTCGCCGCCGTGTCCTTGCCAAAGCCAATGCCGGGATCGAGGAGGATTTGCTCCTGCCGCACGCCCGCCTCCTGCGCGATCGCGAGTGAACGGCGGAAAAAGCGCTGCATCGAGGCGATGACATCCTCATGATACGCCTTGCCGTGCTGGTTGTGCATGACGATGACCGGCAGGCCCGTCTCCGCAGCCACGCGCGCCATCGCGCCGGGCTCGTTTTCATACTGCAGGCCCCAGATATCGTTCAGGATATGCACGCCTGCCTCGACCGCCGCCCGCGCCGTCTCCGCATGATACGTATCGACGGACACCGGCACCGGGCACTCCGGCACGATGGCCTCGAGGAACGGCAGCAGCCGCTCCTGTTCCTGCTCCGGCGTCAGGCTCGCCGACCCCGGCCGCGTTGACTCCGCGCCGATGTCGATGAGATCCGCACCGTCACGGACCATCTCGCGCATATGTGCGCGCGCCGTCTCGATCGTGTCGAACCTGCCGCCATCGGAAAACGAATCCGGCGTCACATTCAAAATTCCCATGACGAGCGTGCGCCGCCCGACCGTCAATTCCTTGCCGTCTTTGAACCGATACGTATAGACCGGCCGTTTCTCCATTGTTACCGCTCCTCTCGCTTTCCAAGCATTGCCCACGCTTCTGCTGCACGGCATGGCTCTCGAAGCGCGCCGAGAGCCTCGCTCGTGACGGTAGCCGTCTGCTGCGTGCCCTCCTCCTTTAGCATCATGCAGAGCTGCCGTGCATGGGTGACGACGAGCACGCCGTCCGCGCCGAGCCCCCGCTGGGCCGCCTCCGCGATCTCATGCGTCAGGCGCTCCTGCAATTGCGGCCGCCGCGCGAGCGCATCGACCATCGAGACGAAATGGCTGAACCCGGCCACCTGCCCCGCATGCGGCAGATACACGATATCCACCGTCCCATAGAACGGCACGAGATGATGCTCGCAGATCGACGCAAACGGGATGCGCTCGACCGCCACGAGGCCCTCTGCCTCCGTCGAAAACGGTCTGCCGAGTGCAGCCGCTGCGTCCACGCCAATGCCGCGGAACCGCTCCGCGAACAGAGTAGCGACGCGCGTCGGCGTCCGCTCCATGCCCCGCGCCTCGATATCCACATCGAGCGCCTCGAGGAAGAGCCGCACGGCATCCGCTGCCTTCTTCTCGTCCATGTCTCCACCCCCTGCTGCTCTCTATTCTGAAAGATTTCCCTGCCTATGTCAAGCGCGCCGCCAGAGAAAATACAGCACGGCGGTCAGCAAAATCACGGCCGTGTTGAGCACGCTGTAGAGGAACGCGTAGCCGCAGGCCTGTGCGACAAAGCCGAGCAGGACGGCGGCGACGCCGACGCCGAGATCGAGAAACCAGAAATACGTCGCCGTCGCGACGCCGGCGCGCGCGGGCGGTGCGGCCTGCACCGCGAGCGTCTGGAACGCCGGTGCGAGCGCGCCGAACCCGATGCCGAGCAGCACGGCGGAACCGAGCAGGCCCGCGAGCGTCCCGATCTGCCCGAAGAACGCCATGCCGATGGCGAAGAGCACGAAGCCCGGGTAGACCGTGTAGTCCGGCCCCTTCTCATCGAAAAGCCGCCCGACAAACGGCCGCGTCAGGATGATGACGATGGCAAACACAACGAAAAACAGGCTCGTCTCCGCCTGCAGGCCGAGGCTGCGCGCGAACAGCGGGATAAACGTCAGCACCGCGCCATACGCAAAAAACACGAGGCCGCCGAGCCCCGCTGCCGGCAAAGACTTTTTCTCGAGAAAGCTGGCGAAAAACGACCGCTTCTCCCTTGCTTGATGCTGCGGCAGGATGACCGCATCCGGCAGACGGCGCGCATTCGCGACACAGAACGTCACGAGCGCGAGCCCGATCATGAACGCGAACAGCGCGTCCGCGCCGAGGCTGCCGATGATCAGCAGGCCGACGAGCGGGCCGACGACCATCGCGAGATTCGTCGACAGCGCGAAATAGCCAATGCCCTCGCCCTTGCGCGAGCCGGGCAGCACCATTGCCGCCATCGCCGCCGCGGCCGTCGTCGAAAGCGAGAAGATCACGCCGTGCACGAGCCGCAGCCCGTAGATGGCATCGAGCGTCCGCAGCAGGTAGAACGCGATCATCACGAGAACCAGCGCGAGCGTCGCGAGGAAAAGCAGCCGCCTTTTATTCACGCTGTCGATAATGCGCCCCGCAATCGGCCGGCAGACGATCGTCCCAATTTGGAAGAACGTCATGGCGAGGCCCGCCTCGACCTCGCCGCCTCCGAGGCTCTCCATGATCGCGATGGGCAGGGCCGATACGAAAATATACTGGCTCATGAAGATAAAAAGATTCGTGCCGCCCATGCTCAAGAATTCCGGCGTCCATAAAGGTTCGCGCTGCAAGATATACCACCCTTTCCATTCAATGATTCCCATTCTATCGGCTGTCCCTGCCCCTGTCAAGCGCTTCCAAGGATAGCAAAGGGCCACCGCACAATGATGCGGCAGCCCTTGCTGTCCGGTGAATCTCTATTTCCCGACCGCGGTCAGGTGTTCGTCATGCGGCTGGGCGAACGCGTCGCCGTAGACGGCGTAGTCGATTTCCTGCACGCCGAACACGAAGTCCTGCGAGCAGTTGTAGAGGTAGCCCTCGAACGGTTCGCGGAGCGCCCCATTCTGGATGGCCTTCATCGTCTGCAGGGCCGGGTCGCCGAGGTATTCCTTGCGGAACGCATCGACGTCGTATTTCCCGTGGTTCCGGTAGGTCGGCAGGAAAAGGAAATCCGGGTCGATCGCGACGAGCTGTTCCTTGCTCATGGCCTGCCCGTCCTCGATGCCGGCCGCCGCGCGGCCGTTCGTGACGCCCGCAAGCTGGCATGCCGCATCGAAGCTGGAGTTCTTGCCCCCATAGGTCTTCATCAGCGAGATGAGCACGACGCTCTTGCGTTCCCAAGGTGGGATTTCCTCGACCTTCGCGTGAATCTCCTCGAGCTTCGTGTGCATCTGGTGGATCAGATCATCGCCGCGCTGCGGCTCACCGACCGCCGCCGCGATGCGGCGGATGCTGCTCTCGATGGAGGGCAGGTCGCGCCCGGCCTCGCAGACGACCACCGGGATGCCGAGATCCCGCAGCGCATCGACGCGCGAGAGGTCGCCCCAGTCCGGTACGATCACGAGATCCGGCTCAAGAGCCGCGATTTCCTCCGCAGAGGGGTTGGTGATCTTCTTTTCGATCTGCGCCGCGAGGGCCGTGACGTTCGAGCTCACGGGATCGTCGAGCAGGCTGTTGCAGGCGGCCATATCGCTGGGCGGCACGAGACCGAGCACGATCTCATCGGTGCTCATCGAGAGCGTCAGAATGCGGTGCGGCTTGTGCGGGACCTTGACCGCCGTTCCCGCGGCGTCCGTGACCGTATAGCTCCCCTCGTTCCCCTGCGGGCCCTTGCCGACGGGAGCGTGGCAGCCCGCAGCGAGCAGCGCGATGACGAGCGCCAGGGCAAATACGCCCCAAAGCCGCCGTCTCCATCCCTTCTTCATGCTTTTCTCCCCTTGTGCTTAGAACTGGAGGTTCAAACCGATGCCGATAAAGCGGCCCGGTGCCGGATAGCGGAGGCCCGCATACTCCGAATACGCCTCATCCGTGAGGTTCAGGCCGTTCAGGTACAGCGTCAGCGTATCGGTGGCGTGGTACTCCGTGCGCAGGTCGAGCAGCGTGTAGTTTTTCTCCCCATATTGCGCGCGGTTCAGCCCCGTCACCATGCGGGCGAGCATGTTGACGGCCCATGCACCCTCGTGGTAGTGCAGGCCGGCCTGATAGGCGTTGGGCTGGTTATTGTTCTTCAAAAAAGCCGCCGTCGAAGCCGTGTTGCTGTCCGGCGTCTTCGTATGGGTATAGGTATAGGCGAGATCGTAGTCCAGCGTCGTGGAAAGCGTCTGCGTCCAGCGGAGATTCAGCCCATGTTTTTTCTCCCATTGTACATTCGATGCTGTCCAATTTAGGGAATCTGGCGCAGCCCAGACAATCGCGTCGTCGAGCTTCGACCAGAAATACGTGGCATCGAGCATCGTGTTCTTGCCGAACGCATGGGAAACGCCAACGCTCTCCGTATGGCCGCTCTCCGGGTTCAGGTTAGGATTCCCCTTATAAGAACCCCAGCTGCCATAATCGACAAAGTAGTACAGGTCATCGGCCGTCGGTGCCTTGAACACGCGGCCCCAGGAAGCGAACGCGCGCGTCGCTGCGTCGGCGCGGTAGTTCAGTGCAGCCTTGGGGGACCAGTGCGTGCCAAAGGCATCGTGATGGTCCATGCGGACACCCGGCACAAACGACCATTTCGGCGCGAGTGTCATCGTATCCTGCAGGTAGACGGCCGTGTTGGTAATCCCTTTATCCGCATAGCCAGAGGCCGCGTTGCTCGAGCTGGAATGGCGCCACTCCGCCCCCGCGATGAACCGGTTGCGCGGATCGAGCTGCCAGCCTTGCTGGGCCTCCAGCCCCTGCAGGCGCGTGTGGAATTTCCCGGAGAAATCCACGGTCTTGAAATGGTTGTAGTAGCGGATAAAGCCCGGCAATGCCGACTTCTCCTGGAAACGATATGTCAGGCTCGCGTCATTCAGCAATGCGCGGTGCTTCGAAGAAGCGGAAAAGGTCGTTGCTCTGCTGCCGCGGTACCAGCGGTTCGCGTCCTGTGAATAATGATGGAACGAAGCCGTCAGCGAATCGTCATGGCCGAGATCCTGCGAAAGCTTGATATAGCCGTCATCGTTGCGGTAATCGGAATGCGGCATGCGGCGCGAATTGCCGTGCTCATCCACGTAGTCCATAAAGCCGCGGCGGTCGATGCCGCCCGAGACGAGGTACGAGAACCCCGTGTCCGTCTTGCCCTGCGTCCGGATGCTATAGCGGTGCGAGCGCCACGAACCCGTCTGGAGGTCGATGCTCGTCTGCTGACCCTGCGTCGGCTTCTTCGTGATGATATTCACGACGCCGCCGACGGCGTCGCTGCCGTAGAGCGCCGAGCCGCCGCCGCGCACGACCTCGATGCGCTCGATATCGCGCGCCGCCGGCACGCGCGTCAGCGTCGCACTGGCCCGCGACATCGAGCCGTTGTCGTCGTTCATGCGCTCGCCGTCGACGAGCACGACCACGCGCTCATCGCCGTTGATGCGAACGATCTGCTCGGCGCCGTTATTGCCATTCGTCATGACGACGCCCGGCACATTCGCGAGGGCCTCTGCGGCGTCCTTATAGTGGTTCTCCGCGATTTCGTCGGCCGTGATAACCGTCGTGTCGGCTGGCGTCTCCATCTTCTCCGACGGGATGCGCTCCGCCGTGACCTCGATGTCCTTGGTCTGATAGTCCGCGGCGAAAGCCGTCCCGCCGAGGCTGCCGGCCGCGAGTGCGGCGCAAACGAGCATCGTCAGCGTCTGCTTCTTTGTCATTTCGTTTCCTTCCTTTCCTCGCGGGCACGGCGCATCCGCGCTGCCGTACCCATAAAAAGACCCTCCGGGACGAAACCGGAGGGTCTTTGTACACACAAAGAAAGCAGGCCAAAAAACCAGCGCAGGCACGCAAGGCCCCGGACACGCATCAAAAGCCATCCGAATGGCCGTCCGCCCATAGCGCGGGCCGCTACAAAATCCCCCTCCCCGTCGTCCGCGGGTCAAACGGTGATTGTCCATCGAGCAGTTCTCCGGACTTCGGATCCACGTTCCCCCGCGCCTTCCCACCATCCCATAGGGACAGCAGTGACCGCCGCGCACTGGTTTCCTCGTTGCCCAGCGCATGGCGAAGGGACCGCAAAGCGGCTCCCCGCAGGTTCACTCCCCGTTACCGTGGCGTGACCGTGCCGGTCTTTCACCGGCTTCTCTTTTCAGCGGGCGGCAAAGCCGCCCATCACTCGATGCGCCCCGGGAATCGCCCCGGCGCTCTAGAAACGGCATATCTCCCGTTTCCTTGCTCAAAAGAATACCACGAAACACGCGGCCCTGTCAAATCGCCCGTTCCCGGCGCGCTTCTCCGGGCCAACGGGACAGGCCGAACCGTCTTGTCCTGGGACGAATGCCGTCCTTGACGCGGTTTATGGGATACGATAAAATAGGAAATTAGAGAGTTTTGAATCTGGGATAAGAAGCGAAACAACTTTAGGAGGACTGATCTATGAAAAAACTTGCCATTCTCGCCGCAGCCGCACTCACGCTGACTGCCGGCACCGCCATGGCGGCGCCGATCCATCAGATGGCCAACCACGAGACCAACCTCGGCGTCGGTACAAAGGAATCCTATATCGAGCACAAGGTCACGGGCAAAGCGACGCTCGGCTACGAGTATGCAGACCGCGATCAGTACGGCAGCGACCAGCAGGACGCGTACCTCCAGTACGACATCGTCGGCTCCGAGGCCAAGCTCATCGGCGGCTATCGCTGGAACCTGCCGGGCAACAAGGACAACGCATTCGGCGGCGTCGCGCTCAGCACGCCAAAAATCCTCGGTTTCGACGTCTACACGTCCTATATTGCGGGCAAAGACTTTAACGAAGTGCAGGCCGGCCTCAACAAGAACATCCTGTTCAACGTCGACCTCAATGTGAACTACCACAACTTCAAGCCGAAACACGGCAGCCGCGAAAACGGCGTCGGCGTCGGCCTTGCCATCAAGTTCTAAAAGAGACGGAAAACGAGAGAGTAAGAGACCGGGGATACTCCCCAGCGCCCCTCAGGGAAGAGGAATGCAACATGCATATCAGAAACTTCATGGAAGACGCGGTCGCACACCAGCTCGACAGCGTGCTCGCGAAATACCCGGATATCTGCCACTGTGAGCAGTGCAAATCCGACATCGCAGCCCTCGCGCTGAACCAGCTTCCGCCAAAGTACGTCTCCACCGAACGCGGCGAGGTCTTCTCCCGCGTCAACGAGATGGAGACCCAAAACGCCGTTAAGATCCTGCAGGCCATCCTGCAGGCCATCGAGGTCGTCCGCGCACATCCGCGCCACAACCAGTCAAAGGGCTGAAGGACGGGGTAAAAAGCATAACAAAACGGGTGGAAGAGAATCGCATGATCCTTTTCCACCCGCTTATTTTCTATGGTGCGCTCGGGGAGAGTCGAACTCCCGCCTTCGGCTCCGGAGGCCAACGTCCTATCCACTGGACTACGAGCGCCTGACAACACGAAATATTATACCACGCGGATCCCGCATTGTCAATTTTTGAATGCTGCCCTCAATCTTCGGCGAGGAGCATCTTGACGATGTCCTGACGGGTGACGATGCCTAGGAGGTGGTTCTGCTTGTCGACGATGGGGACGCGTTTGATGTGTTTGTCCTGCATGATTTTCGCGGCCTCGCCGACTTCGGCGTTGGACGGCAGGGTGATGGCCCCGGCGGTCATGATCTCCTCGGCATCCATGGCCGCGAGCTTCTTGAACGCGCGGCGGTATTCGCGCACGCCGCTGTAGAAGATGACCGCGCCGAGAATGCAGAGGCCGTCCGGGATCTCGGGGGACGTCGCCTTGCAGAGGAGGTCGCCCTCGCTGACGATGCCGAGGATCTTGCCCTCCTCGTCGACGACCGGCACGCCGGAGATCTTGTGGTTCACGAGGATCTCGGCAACCTTGCGCACGGATGTCTTCGGCCCGACCGTGATGAGTTTTGTGGACATGATATCG
>JALFBM010000082.1 GCA_022773425.1 Selenomonadaceae bacterium | reverse complement strand
CTTGCCGAGGCGCAGGGAGGTGTCCACGGTGACCTTGCGCTTGTTGCGCAGGATCTCCTGAATGCGCGATACCGGCACATGGATGTCTTTGGCCAGCCGGTACGCAGAGATCCCCATCGGCTCCATGAATTCTTCCCAGAGGATTTCAGACATGGTAGGGGTTGGAATCATGTTCTTCATAAAACTCACCTTCTCATTATTGGTATACTTTTGCAGTTTCTTTATCGCGAAAATTCACTATCATATTTTTATTATACCTGTATAACAGGTATATGTCAATAAGGAGAGTATGCATCTTGGCGGCGTGTGGTCAAGCCAAGTGCAACACCTTTGAGAAGCAGCGAAAGAAAACAAGGAAATGAAGGTGGAGTATATGACGTTTTTCATGGAATTGCGCCGCCGTGAAGAAAAAGGCCGCGAAGAAGGAATAGCAAAAGGCCGCGCGATAAGAGGCGGCTTTTTTTGTTGGCGAGAAAGGCAGGAAAACCCACCTTTTCCACAGAATGTAGTGGATAAGCCTGTGGAAAAGGTGGACAAAAACGTGTTTTTCGCGAGAAAATCGCGGATATCGCGTTTCTTCCTGTGGATAAAGTGGTGGAGAAAGGGGAAAAACATGGCGCAGGAGAAAGAGAATATCGCGGCGATCATCCGGCGCAGCGTGCTCGGCAAGGATATGGAGGAAGCGGATATCCAGAAGCTTCTTGCCTCGAGCAAGGTGCGGCTGCGCAGTTATGACAAAGGGGAAATGGTGTTCCGGGACGGGGACGTGCCGGATTGTCTCTACATCCTCGTGCGCGGGGAGGTCCATATCCTAAAGGACACCTTCTCCGGGCGGCGGATCTTCCTCTCGGAGATTGATGAGCCGGGGGACATGTTCGGGGAGGTCTACGCCGTCATCCGGCATCCGTACGATATGTATGTCGAGGCGGTTCAGAAAACCGAGATCCTCGAGATAGCAAGCGAGCTCTTCACGTTCCATACGGCGGATGACCAATCGCGGGAGGCGGCGATCGTTCAGCGGAATCTCATGCGGGTTTTCGCGCGCAAGGCCTTTTTTATGCAGAAAAAGATCCAGGTGCTGGCCTCCGGCTCCCTGCGCGAGAAAATCGTGCGGTTCCTGTTCCAAAATCTGCGGCCGGACGGCACAGTGCAGCTCGGCGGGAGCCGCGAGTATCTCGCGGCCTATCTCGCGGTCACGCGGCCGTCGCTTTCCCGTGAGCTCTCCGCGATGCAGCGGGACGGTATCCTCGCGCTTTCCGGCAAGGTGATCCGCGTGGCGGATATGGACCGCTTCGAGGAATATCTCTAAAGACCTCGCACAAAAAAGTCCCATCGGCATTGCATCCGATGGGATAGAGTAGAGAGAATAAGAGATTTTTGAGAGTTAGGAATCGAAATGATTGAGGAAAGGCGATCTCCAATCCGTGGAGTTCCTTTCGACAGTATTTAGTATACGTAGAGGCACTTAGAGGGCAATATTTCTGCTGTTAAAAGTTGATTAAGTAAACTAAATTTTCAATAGGCAGGAATTAACACTTTGTGATATCATGGAAACAGCATGGAAAAGGCTGGAAAAGGACTGAAAAAAGGGGGGCGCTGCATGCAACAGAACAAAAAATTTTGGCTCCGCGTGGGGATCCTCGCCGCGGCCTGTGCGGCAGCCGGCTGCGCCTTTCTGCTGCCGAAGGAAATCTCGGATCCGTCGTGGCCTGGCGCTGCGACCTGTGAGGCCGGGGAGGATCAGCCGCTCGGCAATCCGCCGACGATCCTCACGCAGACGTCGCCGGACCATCCTGTCTCGGTTTCGCCATTCCTGGTATGGGAGAAAGATACGAATGCAGTGGTGTATGAGCTGGAGTTCTTCACACATGAGCCCCTGCGGCTTTCGGAGGACGAGCCATCGAAACAGGCGGTGTACCGCACGCGGGAGGTCTACACGCACGTCTACAATCCGCCGCTCGCGCACATCGCGGGGGAGGAGCTCGGCAAGGCGCCGCTCTACTGGCGCGTGCGCTCCATCGGCTTCGACGGGGAACCGGTAAGCCGCTGGAGCCCGGTATGTCCGCTCTACATCGATCCGCAGCTCCCCGGCGAGCAGGCGCCCCGCCCTCTCGCGCAGTATCAGGGCGGGCGCGGGCAGACGCTCCTCTACCCGGTCTACAGCTGGGCGGGGCTGAGCGGCGCGGACAGCTATGAGGTCGCGGTCTACGCGGAGAACCCGGAGACCGATCCCGCCGCGCGGCCCGCCGAGGTCCTGCATACGAATATGTCGGAGATCTACGATCCAAAGCCGCGCATCGGGCGGTACTACTGGCGCGTGCGCGCATGGGACGGGCACCGCAGGCCCGTCGGGACCTGGTCGCGCGTCCGGTCTTTTCAGGCGCTGCCGGAGGATAACTGGCAGGTGGCCGTGCTCGGCGACAGCATCAGCCATGGCGGCGGGCATTATTCGTTCAACCCTGCGGATTTTGCCTTCAGCTGGCTGTCCTATCTCGATTTTGATGCGCTGAACCTCTCGGAGAGCGGCGACCTTTCGAGCATGACGCTCGCGCGCTTTGACGCCGACGTGCTGCCGTTTCATCCGAAATACCTGATGATCTTTACGGGGACCAACAGTCTGCGCGCGGGAGAGGACCCCGAAAAGGTTATCGAGGATCTTGAGACCATGCGGGAAAAGGCCCTGCAGCATGGCATTCGGCCCATCCTGCTGACGCTGCCGCCCATCAATCCGGACGCGATCGCGCATGTCTTCGAGGAGCCGACGGTCGACGACTGGCAGGACCGGTTCGGGATGGTCAACGCCTATATCCGCACGAAGCCGCACATCGACGTCGCCGCGGCATTTGAGACGCCAGACGGCATCCTGCCGCTCGCGATGGCGCTCGACGGGCTGCACGAGGACGTGGAAGGGAAAAAGAAGATCGGGGAGGTCGTGAACCGCGACTGGGCGGCCGCAGCCGCCGCAGCCGATCAGGAAATGAAAGAACAGGAGAGATGAAATGAATCCTAAAGCGAAGAAGTACCGGATCATCGCCTTGCTGTTTGCCATCCTATGCGTGGTGGCCGGAGGATACCTATATGGAAGATTCACCGCTTCCGGCGGGGCAGCCTCCGTGCCGGATGCTTCCGGCAAAGAGCTGACCATGGATCAGAAAGTCGACGCCATCGTAGACTCGATGTCGATGACGGAAAAGGTCGGTCAGCTCGTCATGATCGGCATCCACGGGACGGACGTGACGGAGGACAGCCTCTATATGCTGCACCAGTTCCATTTCGGCGGGGTCATCCTGTTCGACCGGAACCTCGAGTCCGCAGATCAAGTGCAGCGGCTGACGCAGCATCTGCAGGAACAGGCGGACGAGAAGGTGCCGCTCCTCATCGGCATCGACGAGGAGGGCGGCGACGTCGTGCGCGGCAAGGGCATCATCGAGCCGCCGCCCGCGCAGCTTGAGCTCGGCAGGGCCGGCAATGCGATGGCGGTGACGGACTGGGCCGCAAAGACGGGCAAGCGGCTGAAAGACCTCGGCATCAACGTGAACTTCGCGCCGGTCGCCGATGTCGGCTCGCCGGACCGCCGCTCGTTCAGCAAGGATCCGGAGACCGTGCGCTCGCTTGTCGAGGCCGCGGCACAGGGCTATGAATCGCAGGGCGAGATTTACGCGCTGAAGCATTTCCCAGGCATCGGCAAGGGCCGCGTGGACTCCCATCAGGAGATCTCCGAGATCGGCGCTTCGAAGGATACGCTCGAGAAGGAGGATCTCGTCCCGTTCAAGGCGGTCATCGACAACCGCCAGCCGTCGGATTATCTCATCCTCGTCTCGCATCTGAAATATCCGGCGCTCGACGCGCAGAATCCGGCGAGCCAGTCGCGCGCCATCATGGACGGGCTGCTGCGCGGCGAGCTCGGCTATCAGGGCGTCATCATCACGGACGATATGGAGATGGGCGCCGTCGCGAAGCACGGCAGCTATCGGAGCCTCGGCGCGAAGGCCATCGAGGCCGGCGCGGACATCGTCATGATCTGCCATGAGTACGAACACGAGCAGGATATCTACATGGGCATCCTCGACGCGGTGCAGAACGGCGAGATCAGTGAGGAGCGGCTGAACGCATCCGTGCGCCGCATCGTCGCGATGAAGCTGCTGCATCAGCTCTGAAAACGCTGAAATGCAGATATCGGTGGGAATTGTATGTAATTTTATGAAATTTTAACGCGAAAGAACAAGGATAAGTCCTTTTACATGAAGAAAAAGAAAGATGAGTGTGTCAACGGATTGACATTCTCATCTTTTTTGTTAAAATTATTTTGATGGAATCAACGAATTCCCAAGAGCGAATAAAATAGCCGATGAGGCGTACCGGGACGGCGTGCGTTTTGTCAGTACGAGGAGATGATGAATGATTACTAAATATATGGAATAAAATAGAACTATATGTTATAATGTTCACAGCAGGAATAGATAGAAGGTGAACATTATGACGATGTACAAACCAAAGGAAATGGCCGAGAAACTTGGGGTTACCGTCCGGACACTTCAGAAATGGGATTGCAGCGGGAAACTGCCAGCCTACCGCACACCGACAAACCGTCGATATTATACAGAGGAACAATATCTTGCTTATATCGGCGAAAATCAGGCAAAAGAACGCAAAGTGGTCGCGTATGCCAGAGTGCCAACGCGCAGTCAGAGAGATGATTTGAAGAATCAGATTCAGTTCATCCAGATGTACGCAAACGGCAAAGGAATCATCTTGGATGAGGCCATCGAGGATTTCGGGAGCGGACTCAACTACAAGCGCAAGAAATGGCTGGAACTGCTTGAAGCGGTCGACCGCAATGAGATTGGCACGATTTTCGTGACATACAAAGACCGGTTCATCCGTTTCGGGTATGACTATTTCGAGCGTTTCTGCCAGAACCATCAGACGAAGCTCATTGCCTTGAACAACAAGGAAAGTTCTCCTACGCAAGAGCTTGTCGATGACCTTGTATCCATCATCCATGTGTTTTCAAGCCGCCTTTATGGGCTTAGGAAATATCCGTCCAAAATCAAAGAGGATAAATCTTTGAAAGCTGGTGATGGAGATGCAGGTCGTTAAGACGCAGGTCGTGGAGTTGAAACTTTCCGGCGGAATGCGGCGATATTTCGACAATCTTTGCGATTATCGGCGGTATATCTGGAACCAAGCGCTCGATACCTGGCAGAAGATGTATGCGGCAAGGACAATCATGCTGCCTGATGCGCTGAAGCAGAAGCTGAGAAGCAGAGATGTTTCGCTCACGAGCGAGGAAAAAGCATTGCTGGAGCAAGTTCCCTCTCCTTGCTGGCAGGCAGTCAAGAAAGAGCTGCTGGAAAACAAGGCCGACTGGGAAACGTACCGTTCCGCCCGGATCGTTGCCTTGACCTGCATGGATCTTGGTAAGGCATGGCAGAATTTCTTCGACAAGGCACAGCCCGATTGGGGGATGCCGAAATTCAAGTCAAAGAAAGCACCGCGCCAAGGATTCAAGAGCGACCGCATCAAGATTGTCAATGGCAAGATCCGTTTCGACAAGCCGCGTATGCTGAACCAATATCTGAAAGAACAGAAACAGGACTGGTGGCATGATGTCAAGAGCTATGAAAAGCTCAAGATGACGGAAGTGCAGGTCTGCTCGTTCTTCAAGGAGAAAGGGCATTATTACGCGGCACTGGTCTATCAAGAAGACGTTGCCCCGAAAGGGAAGACTGGAAAAACGAATGCCGTCGATGTCAACGTCGCGCATTTCGACAGCCTGGAAGGCAGAATCAATATCTTGCCGGAACGGCTGAACCGCGTGTATCAGCGGATTGCCTATTACAACCGCGTCCTCGTGAAGAAACGTGTTTCCAATGGACAGGCTGCTGGCACAGAGAGCAGACGCTATGCAAAAGCGAGAACCAAGCTTCGGCGTGCGTATGCCAAGGCCAGGAACATCCAGCACGATATCGTTTCAAAGTACACGACGCATCTCGTAAACGATTATGATACCATCGTCATCGAGGATCTGAATGTCAAAGGCATGAAAATGGGTATTGCGTCGAAAGGCGTCCATCGCTCCCTGTTCGGTGAGTTCAAACGGCAGATGCAGTACAAGGCGGTATGGTATGGGAAAAAGCTCATCCTTGCGGATAAGTTCTATCCATCCACACAGCGCTGCGCACATTGCGGTCATGTGAAGACGGCAGATGACCACATTACGCTCTGCGGCAATGCAAAGCATCACACCCGTCACGATGAGTATATCTGTTACGAATGCGGCTATACGAATAATCGCGACAGAAATGCTGTGCTGAACCTCCTTGCACTGGCTGATCCTTCTTTGGTTCAAACGTACATAAGTTAACGAATGCAGATATTGGCGTGGGTTAACGCCGAACGGACGAGAGTCCGTAAAATGTCGCAGGAGTCCGTCCATGCGATTACCCCTCTATCGGGATATCGGAATACGGATGATGACGGCGATGAGTAAATCTGTAGAAGTTTCAGGAAAGGAGAGGTATGTATCTCTCCTGCTAATGTAGCCAAAATCAGACATTGACTATATTCTTCTATGTTTTACATACCAGGTCTGTCCTATGGAGGACGATTATGTGGATATTGGCCGGTGGTTTTCGATATTGAACCGGCGTTCCCAGCTGTTTGTGGTAGAGGCCTGTGCAGAGATGCATCTGACCTATTCGGAGTATGTCATGCTCATCCGTATCTACGATCACGAGGGCGCGCGGCAGGATGACCTCGCGGAGATGCTGTTCCTCGACAAGGCCGTCGTGACGCGCACGATGAACCTGCTGCAGGAAAAGGGACTCGTGCGGCGCGAGCGGGACGAGGATGACCGCCGCGTGCGCCGGATCTTCCTGACGGATTATGGACGGGAGAAACACGCGTACCTGCGCAACATCATCCAGCGCTGGGTCGACTATCTGACCGCGGGCATGGATCCAGAGGAAGTCCGCACGATGATCGCCGGGTTCCGCGCGCTGGCGGAGCGCGCGAGCCAGGCCAATCTGCCGCGCCTCGCGCGCCATATTTCCGATGTGCCGGAAAAAGGGGGGTATATCCTTGAGGTGGAAAAAGAGGGACAGAACCATGAGAAGCAGGAACGCCGTTAAAGGGCTTGCGCTCCTGCTCGCGCTCTGCCTGCTCGCAGTCCTTGCGGGCTGCGGCGCCAAGCAGCAGGCGCAGGAAAAGGCACCGCTCGTCAAGACCATGCAGGTCGGGGCGGGCGGCCAGACGTCCGCCGGCACTTACGCGGGAACCGTCCGCGGCCGCTATGAGACGAATATGTCCTTTCAGGTCGGCGGGCAGATCCTCTCGCGCAACGTGCAGGCGGGCTCGCGCGTGCAGCCGGGCGATGTGCTGATGGTCATCGACGCGAAGGACGTCGTGCAGAAGGCGAATCAGGGCGATGCGGCTGTCGAGCAGGCTCGCGCGCAGCTCGAACTCGCGCAAAAGAACCTCTCGCGTTATACGCAGCTCTACGATGAGAGCGCGGTTGCGGCCTCGGTGCTCGACCAGTATCAGGCGAACTACGACGCGGCGTTCGCGAGCTATCAGAACGCGCTCGCGCAGGCCGCACAGGGGCATAACGCGGTCGGCTACACGAACCTGACCGCCGGCGCCGCAGGCGTCGTTTCCGCCGTGAACGCGGAGGAGGGCCAGGTCGTCGCCGCCGGGCAGCCCGTCCTGACGCTCGTGCAGACGGATGAGCTCGAGATCGAGATCAACGTGCCGGAAAATCAGCTCGCGAGCGTGCCGGTTGGCAAGGACGTCACGGTGACGTTCTGGGCGCTTTCCGGCCGCGTGCCGGGCGTCGTGCGCGAGGTTTCGCCGATGGCGGACAGCGCGGCGCGCACGTACCGCGTGCGCGTCTCCGTGCCAAACCCGCCGGAGGGCATGGAGCTCGGTATGACGGCGAGCGTCAGCGTCACGGATGAGGCGGCGGATACGGACGGCTATATCGTGCCGCTTTCCGCCATCTATCAGACCGGCGATACGCCGCAGGTTTGGGTTGTCGGCAGCGACGACACGGTTTCACTAAAGGATGTGTCGGTCGAGTCCTTCGATGCGAACAACGTCCGCGTGCACGGCCTCGAGGCGGGCGACATCCTCGTGACGGCCGGCGTGCACCGCCTGACCGAGGGACAGTCCGTCCGCACGGAGGACGAGGGTAAGGGTGACGCGTCATGAGGAATCTCACGGAAGTCGCCTTGAAAAACAAAGTTCTCGTCTGGTATTTTATCCTCGTGACGGCCATCGGCGGCATTTTCTGCTACAACAAGCTCGGTCGTATGGAGGATCCGCAGTTCACGATCCGCCAGATGGTCATTTCGGCGGCATGGCCGGGCGCGACCGCGCAGGAAATGCAGGATCAGGTCACGGACAAGCTCGAGAAGAAGCTGCAGGATACGCGGCACCTCGACAACATTCAGAGCGAGACGCGCGCCGGGCAGACGGTCATCTACGTCGAGCTCGACGATGAAATCGATAAAAACGAAATCCGCCAGGTCTGGCACGATGTGCGCAACCTCTGCGAGGACGAGAAGCGCGAGCTGCCGGATGGTGTCTACGGCCCATACTACAACGATCGCTTCGACGACGTCTACGGTTCTGTCTACGCGGTGACCGGCGATGGCTACAGCTACGAGGAGATGCGCAAGACCGCGGAGGATACGCGCCGGCTGCTCATGCAGGTGCCAAACGTACAAAAGGTCGAGCTGCTCGGCGTGCAGGACGAAAAGGTCTACGTCGAGGTCGAGACGGCCAAGCTCTCCGAGCTCGGCATCAGCCCGCAGGTCGTCCTGCAGGCGCTCAAGACGCAGAACGAAAAGACGGCGTCCGGCATGCTCGATACCGACTCGGATAACGTCTATCTGCGCGTGAGCGGGACGTTTGACGACATCGAGGATATCAAGAACCTGCCGATCAACGCGAACGGACGGATTTTCCGCCTCGGCGACATCGCGACCGTCGAGCGCCGCAGCGTCGAGCCGGCGGAGCCGAAGATGTTCTTTAACGGCGAACCGGCCGTCGGCATCGCCGTTTCGATGGCGGACGGCGGCAACATCCTGCAGCTCGGTGACAATCTGAAAAAGCAGATCGCGGCCGTGCAGGCCGACCTGCCGTTAGGGCTCGAGATCCATCAGGTCTCCGACCAGCCGAGCGTCGTCAACAACTCCATTCACGACTTCGTCAAGACGCTGTTCGAGGCCATCGTCATCGTGCTGGCGGTGAGCTTCCTCTCGCTCGGTTTCCGCACGGGCCTCGTCGTTGCCGGCTGCATTCCGCTCGTGCTCTGCGGCACGTTCGTCGTGATGTACGCGGCGGGCATCAGCCTGCACAAGGTTTCGCTCGGCTCGCTGATCATCGCGCTCGGCCTGCTCGTCGACGACGCGATCATCGCGGTCGAGATGATGAGCGTTCAGCTCGAGCTCGGCAGGAACCGTTTTGAGGCGGCTTGCTACGCGTTCCGCGCGACGGCAAAGCCGATGCTGACCGGCACGCTGATCACGTGCTCGGGCTTTATCCCCGTTGCGTTCGCAAAGGGCATGGCGAGTGAGTTCTGCCAGGCTCTGTTCCCGGTCATCGGCACGGCCCTGCTGCTGTCGTGGATCGTCTCGGTCATGGTGGCGCCGCTTTTCGGCACGTATCTGATCAAGGTCAAAGTCGTGAAGGATGCGAGCGGCCGGCCGGATCCGTATCAGAGCCGGTTTTATCAGATGTTCCGCCGCGTGCTCGGCTGGTTCCTGACACACCGGAGGGTTGTGCTGATCTCGACGGTCTGCCTGTTCCTTGTCTCTGTCTTCTCGATGCGGTACATCAAGGAGGAGTTCTTCCCGTCCTCTCTGCGCCCGGAGATCCTCGTCTCGATGGATCTACCGGAGGGCTCGTCTATGGCGGCCTCGCAGAAGGTCGCGGACCGCATGAGCGCGTTCCTGCAGGAACACGAGGATGAAATCGACAATTACTCGTACTACGTCGGGCAGTACGCGCCGCGCTTCGTGCTGACGGTCGACCCGAAGGCCGACGCGGACAACGAGACGCAGTTCGTCATCGTCGCCAAGGATACGGCCTCGCGCGAAAAGCTCGCCGGAGAACTGCGGGCGGCCTTTGACGATGCGTTCTCTGACGTGCGCGGCAGGCTTCAGTACATCCAGACGGGGCCGCCGTCCGACTACCCGATCATGGTGCGCGTGACGGGCCTGACGATTGACCAGACGAAGGAACTCGCGGGCCGCGTGCGCGACGAGATCGCGGCGGATCCGAACGTCTCGGACGTGCATTTCGACTGGGGTGACAAGCAAAAGACCATGCACCTCGCGCTCGACCAGGATAAGCTGCGTTCGCTCGGCATCTCGAGCCAGGCGGTCTCGCAGATGATCTACACGGAAATCACGGGGGCGGCTGGCGCGCAGTTCTACGCCGGCGACCGCACGATCGACATCGATCTGCGGCTGGCGAAAGTCGACCGCAGCAATCTCGAGCAGATGAAGTCGCTTCCAATTTATCTCGGCAAGGCTGGTTATGTGCCGCTCGGCCAGATCGCGAAGATTTCCTATGACGCGGAAGATGGCTTCATCAAGCGCTACAATCTGCGCCCGACGATCACCGTCGAGGCGGACGTCGCAAACGGTACGGCAAACGACGCGACGAACAAGGCGCTAAAGGCAGTGGAGCATCTCAAGCAGGATCTGCCGCTCGGCTGCAGCATCGAGGGGGCCGGCACGCTCGAGAACAGCGATAAGTCGGTCGGTCATCTGCTCGTACCGATCCCTGCGATGGTCTTCCTCATCATGACGCTGCTGATGTTCCAGCTGCGCAGCGTAAAGGATATGCTGCTGACCCTGCTGACGGCGCCGCTCGGCCTGATCGGCGTCGCGTGGGGCATGTTGCTCTTTGACAAGGCTATGGGCTTTGTCGCGATGCTCGGCGTGCTCGCGCTGTTCGGCATGATCATCCGCAATGCGGTCATCCTGATCGACCAGATACAGAAGCATCTCGCTGCCGGCGAAACGCCGTGGGACGCCGTCGTCGACTCGGCCGTTCTGCGGTTCCGCCCGATCATGCTGACGGCGGCCGCAGCTATCCTCGGTATGATCCCGCTCATGACGAGCGAGTTCTGGGGGCCGATGGCCGTCGCCATCGCGAGCGGCCTGTTCATCGCGACCGTCCTGACCCTGCTCGTGCTGCCGACCATGTACGCGGCGGCCTATCACGTGCGGCGGGAGAAAGCCTCCTGAGAGAAAGCCTTTCCCATCCGGGGAGGGCTTTTTTCTTTGCGGGAATGGAGGGAAATGCCGGGCTGTTGTAGAACTCTAAAACAAGGATAGAAAGAAGGCAAGGGGGTGCTGCGGAATGGAACCGCTCATGGGAATATTTTCGCCGATGGTGGGGGATATACTGACGCTTTTCGCGTTTGTCGTCAGCGTGCTCGCGCTGGTTGCGGCGGCGTATGCTTTGTCGACGGTGCGGCAGAAGGCCGCGGAGGTCGACAAGGTCTATGCGCTCGAGGCCGAGGTGAAGAAGCTGAGGCGGCAGTTCGAGTCGCTGCGCGGCGCGCAGACCGCGGAGCAGGTCGCGGCGATCACCGCTGCCGCCGGCGTCCCGTCGGGGAAAGGCGCGCCGGAGCACGCGGCATCCGGCGCAAAGGCGGCGGACGGCGGCCAGCCGGAGGCCGAGGCCGTCTGGTCGCGGTTCGTGACGGACTACAACAACCTCTCTGCGAGCATGGATGTGCCGCGCGCCGAGGAGGCCTGCCAGGCGTTCGTGGACAACTATCAGCTGCGCCTGCTGCGCTGCACGGACCACGACGCGGTCGACGAGACGACGGGGGACCACGCGCCGAAATTTACGCTCGCGCCGTTCTCCATCAGCGCGTTCTGGGCCTGGCAGGTCCCCGAGGACAAGGGGCATTTTGTCGTCGTGCCGAATCCCCTGCGCGTGTACGGCGAAAAGGCGCACGCCGAGGGAGGGATGAAGGAGACGTTCGCGTCGAATTACGAGGCCGGCAAGGAGTACCATCGCATCCAGGTGCGGCTCCCCGCGCTGCTTCGCAAGGATTCTAACGGCTGGCATATCGAGCAGCCGGGCGTCATCCGGCTCAAAGAGTGAATAAACGTTGCGAAAAATTAGCATATTTATAAGAGACGCTTCCCGCCGTGCGCGGAATGCGTCTTTTTTGTTCTTGTATACATCGTGTAAAGGGTTTACAAATGTCCAAAATATGCGTATAATAGTGTTTGTGGTTTGTTCACATACGATGGACAAACCGGCATTTATCTTTTCCAGAAGGAGTCGATTCACATGACGAACTCACCGTCCGCGGCATGATACTCGGCGCGATCCTGACAGTGATTTTCACCGCGTCGAACGTCTACCTCGGACTCAAGGTCGGTCTTACCTTTTCTTCGGCAATACCGGCTGCGGTAATCTCGATGGCCATTTTGAAGATGGCCAAGGGTTCGAACATCCTCGAGAACAATATGGTGCAGACGCAGGCGTCCGCAGCGGGGACGCTGTCCGCCATCATCTTCATCATTCCGGGCATGCTCATGATTGGGTATTGGCAGGGGTTCGAGTTCTGGCAGACGCTCCTGGTCTCCGCATGCGGCGGCTGCCTTGGCGTCCTGTTCACCATTCCTCTGCGCCGCGCGATGGTCGTGCATTCCGACCTCGCGTATCCGGAGGGCGTTGCGGCCGCTGAGATCCTGAAGGTCGGCAGCAGCTCGAAAGAGGATCAGGAAAAGGCTGGCGGCAGCGGCATCAAGGAGATTTTCTCCGGCGGCATCATCGCTGGGCTCATCGCCCTCTGCTCGAGCGGTTTCCATGTGCTCGGCTCGGGCCTCTCGTTGTGGTTCCACGTCGGCCGCGGCATGACGCAGTTCCCGATCGGGTATTCCTCGGCGCTCGTCGGCGCGGGCTACCTGATCGGCATCGCGTCTGGCCTCGCGATGCTTGTCGGCATCCTGATCGCGTGGGCGGGCTTCGTCCCGTATTTCACGATGACGGGCGTCGTGCCGGACGGCATGACGATGCAGAAGTTCGCGAGCGGCATTTATCAGGACAAGGTTCGCCTGATCGGTGCCGGCGCGATGGGCGTCGCGGCCATCTGGACGCTGATTTCCCTGGCAGGCCCGGTCATTGAGGGCGTCAAGGAGTCGCTTGCTGCCGTTCGCATGCCGCAGGAAGCGAAGGCGCGCCACCGCATGGACATCGATATGTCCATCAAGAGCGTCGCGCTGGTCTTCGTCGTGACGGTCGCCGGCCTGCTCGGCATCTTCTATGCGTTCGTATCCCCGGAGGGCCTCCCGCTCAGCGAGAACCTCACGTTCGTGATCATCGGCGTCGGCGTCGCGGTCCTCATGGGCTTCTTCGTCGCAGCGGCCTGCGCCTATATGGCCGGCCTCGTCGGCACGTCGTCCAGCCCGATCTCGGGCATCGGCATTCTCGGCATCATCGTGGCATCGCTCGTGATGTACGCGCTTTGCTCCTCGTTCGGCATTTTCTCGATGCCGGGCGGCGAGAAGTTCGCGACGGCGACGGCCATCTTTACGACGTCCATTATCATGGCGATCGCCTGCATCTCGAACGATAACATGCAGGACCTCAAGACCGGCTATCTCGTCGGCGCTACGCCGTGGAAACAGCAGGTCGCCCTGCTGCTCGGCGTCGTGATCGGCGCGCTCGTCATCGCACCGGTGCTGAACCTCCTCTATGAGGCGTACGGCTTCCCGGGCGCTCTGCCGCGTCCGGACATGGATCCGAGTCAGGCGCTCGCCGCGCCGCAGGCAGCCCTGATGACGACGATTGCACAGGGTATCTTCTCGAGCCAGCTTGCCTGGGAGTACATCTACATCGGCCTTGGCCTCGGCGTCGTGCTCGTCGTTGTCGACCAGCTGTTGAAGCGCAACACGAAGAGCCTTTGCCTGCCGCCGCTCGCGGTCGGCATGGGCATCTACCTGCCGCCTTCCGTGCAGACGCCGCTCGTCATCGGCGCGGTGCTCGGCTACTTCCTCGACAAGACGATGAAGGCGCGCAGCGAGCAGGCGGCCCGTGCGGGACGCCGCCGCGGCACACTGTTCGCATCCGGCCTGATCGTCGGCGAGTCGATCATCGGCGTCATCATGGCGGGCATCATTGTCGTTTCGCTTTCGGGCGGCGGCAGCGATGATCCGCTCGGCCTCGTCGGTAAGGACTTTGCCGATACGGCGGAATGGCTCGGTCTGATCGTCTTTGTCTGCGTGCTCGCGATCTTCTCGAAGGTTGTCAAGGGCAGCAAGGCGAAGGCCTGAGAAAAGACTGGATTTTCTCATAAAAAAAGCAGATAATAGAAGGGCAGCATCCTTTTTGCGGATGCCACCCTTCTTTTTGTTTGTGAACTTGCGTTCCCGAGGTGAGAGCGATGCATCTTTTTGCGCGTATTGTCGGACACACCTGGATGATCCTGCGGCATAAATACTGGGTCTTTCATTTCTGCCGGCTCGCGGGCATCCCGTGGCAGGGCTTCCTGCACGACTGGTCGAAATTCTCGCCCATGGAATTCTGCGAGAGCGTGAAGTACTACAATGGGAAGGTCTCGCCCATCAAAATCTGCAAGGAGCGAAATCACGGCCGGTCGCTCGCATGGATTCATCATCACGGACGGAACCTGCACCATTATGAGGCGTGGTGGGATAATTTTGACCTTCACCCGCACCCAACGGATATGCCGTATAAATATGCGGTCGAGATGATCTGTGACTGTCTCGGCGCGGGCAAATCCTATGGGCGCGATGCGTTCACGTTCCAGTCGGAATACGCGTGGTGGCAGCACAAGAAGGCGTGTGTCGGCGTCGGCACGACGCCGCATATGATCGCGTTTACCGACGCGATGCTCGGCGCACTCGCGCGCACGAACGATGTGCGGCTGCTGCGCCCGGCATACACGAAAAAAGTCTATGAGGAAACGGTGCTGCACACGCCGGAGGGGCTGATCACCTGACGGCATGGCGGCGGTATGGTGCATCGGGAGGAATGACGATGAAAAAGCTCGGTTTTATCGGTATGGGGAATATGGCGCAGGCGCTTGCGCACGGCTTTATCCAGTCCGGGAGCATCGCGGGGGCGGATGTCTGTGCGTTCGCGCCGCATCAGGACAAGCTGCGCGCGAACGCGGCAAAGATCGGCTTTACGCCGGTGGAGAGCGTGCAGGCGCTGGCGGACGCCTGCGATACGCTCATCATGGCCTGCAAGCCGTATCAGATCGAAGGCGTCCTGCGCGAGCTCGGGGAGAAGCTCGCGGGCAAGGCCCTGATCTCGATCGCGGCGGGCTGGGACTTCGCGCGGTATGCCAAATACCTGCCCGCGGGCACGCGCCTGCAGTTCGTCATGCCGAATACGCCGGCGATGGTCGGCGAGGGCGTGCTGCTGTTTGAGCAGACGCATTCGCTCGAGGCGGAGGAGCGCGCGCAGATCCTAAAGCTGTTTGCCTCCGTCGGCCTCGTCGAGGAGGTCCCGTCGCATCTCATGGGGATTGCCGGCACGGTCACGGGCTGCGGTCCGGCTTTTGTCGACCTGTTCCTCGAGGCGTATGGCGACGCGGCGGTCAAGTACGGCATGAAGCGCGCGGACGCCTATGCCCTGATCAGCCAGATGGTGCTCGGCTCCGCCAAGCTCCAGCTCGCGACGAAGCTCCATCCCGGCGTGCTCAAGGACAACGTCTGCTCCCCGGCCGGCACGACCATCCGCGGCCTGACCGCCCTCGAACGCGAGGGCTTCCGCAACGCCTGCATCCAGTCCATCGATGCCATCATGGAAAAAGGGTAAAAAACGAAAAAAGAAAAAGACCAGACGCTTTACGGTCTGGCCTTTTTTATGCAGTTGGTTAAAAAGGAGAGCGGCAGCTGGGCGAGGAGGACGGCGGCGAACACGAGGACGCAGCCGAGGGTTTCGCGGCCGGTCATGAGCTCGCCGAGCACGAGCCAGCCAAACAGCACGGCGAACACGGATTCCAGGCTCATGATCAGCGTGCCGATGGTCGGGTCCGTATATTTCTGCCCGACGATTTGCAGTGTGTAGGCGACGCCGCTTGACAGCACGCCGCAGTATAGGATCGGGATCCGTGCCTCCCAGATCGTCGCGGTGTCTGGCTGCTCGAACAGCATGGTCAGCGTGCCGGAGAAGAAGAACGCGGCGGCAAACTGCACCCAGGCCATCTTGACGCTGTCGGCCTGCCTCAGGAGGTAGTGGTCAATGGTCAGAATATGGACGGCGAAGAATACGGCGCAGCCGAGCTCGAGCAGGTCGCCGAACGTCAGCGTGAACTGCTCCGCGATGCAGAGAAAGTAAAAGCCGAGGATGGCAAGCAGCACGCAGAACGCGATGCGTTTTGTCAGCCGGTGCCCGACGAAATACCCGAGCAATGGCGTAAAGACCATATACAGTGCCGTGATGAAGCCGGCTTTGCCGGCGGTGGTCATCATGAGGCCGACCTGCTGGAAGGTATCGGCGACGCCGAGCACGAGCCCGTTGACGATGCCGCCAACGAGCGTGATCCGCGTGACGGACAGGCGGGCGGGCAGCGCCTTTCCTCGCCCGTCGGTCAGCAGCAGGAGCACGGGAATCAGTACGAAAAAGCCGATGGCGTCGCGCGCGGCGCTGAAAGTGAACGGCCCGATATAGTCCATGCCGGCGCTCTGTGCGACGAATCCGCCGCCCCAGATCACGGCGGCAATCAGCAGTGCGACATTTCCCCGCATCGAAGTGTGCATGCGGCTCCCTCCTTTTTATGCCCTCTATTATACGAATTTTCCCCTTTTCAGGCAAGGTCAAGCAAGTTTTTCATTCATTCTTGATTTGACTTGATTTGGGTTAGAATATAAAATACATAAGGGAATAGACAATATGGTAAAAGTGTAAATAGGGGACACTTTTTCAGGGGGGATTCATTATGCAGCTAGAAGAAGTCATCAATGCACATCGTTCAGCACTAAACGACACGGATATGGTGGTATGGAAATATATCCTGAACCACCGTTCCGAGACCAAACACATCTCGATCCACGAGCTCGCGCGCGCCTGTGCGGTCTCGAGCACGACCATCGTGCGTTTTGCGCAAAAGCTCGGGTTTGACGGGTTCGGCGAGCTCAAAGCCATCCTGAAGATGGAGGACGTCGGCGTCAGCACCTACCGCGAGAACGTGCTGAAAGACCTCGGTACGTTCTACGATCAGACCTGGCGCAAGCTGATCGAGCGCAACTACGATGACGCGAGCCGGCTGATCCACGAGAGCAACCGCGTGTTCGCCTATGCGTCCGGCTTCGTACAGATGAACGTCGTGCAGGAGCTAAAACGCCTGTTTTTTTACGACGGCGTGCTGATTTACCGCGTGAGCGGCCGGGAGGAACTCCGCGCGATCCTCGACAAGCTGACGCCGGACGACCTGTTCATCTTCGTGTCGCTCTCCGGCGAGACGCCGACAGCTGTCGATTTTGCGCAGGAGCTCCAGCTCCGCGATGTGCCGGTCATCTCGGTCACGCAGCTTCACGATAACACGCTCGCGAGCCTGTCGACGGTGAACCTCTATGTGTCGCCGGGGCAGTTCCAGCTCTACGATGACGGAGAGGGGCGTGCGCCCTTCAAATCGATGATGCCGTACTTCCTGCTGACCGAGATCTGGTACGTCAAATATCGCATGTATTTACATCAGTTGATGGAGAAAAAACAGAAAGAAAAGGACGTGTAAACCCGCATCCACACTGGGATGCAACGAAGTACAGAAAATGTACTTCGTTGCGAGCAAGGGGCAATGGCCCGAAACACCGCGAACCTATTGAGTTCGCAGCGTTTCTTTGTTAGGATGAAAGTAAGAAAAAGCAAGAGGGAAACGAGAGAAAAGTAAGATATCTGAAAACATCGAACCTTCTTGACAGTAAGACAACCTGGGGGTATGGAAAATGAGAGTAAACAAAGACGCGGTCATGCAAGGCATGCAGCGTTTTGGCGGCGCGATGTACACGCCAGTCATCCTGTTTGCCTTCTTCGGCCTGACGGTCGCGATCTCCATCGTGGCGAAGAACACGATGCTGCTCGGCGACATCGCGGCTAAGGGCACGCTCTGGTATGACTTCTGGTATGTGGTCGAACAGGGCGCCTGGACGGTATTTGCTCAGATGCCGATCCTGTTCGCTATCGCGGTTCCTATCGGTTTCGCGAAAAAAGAACCAGGCCGTGCGGCGATGGAGTCGTTCGTCATCTACATGGTGTTCAACTACTTCATCTCCGGCTTCCTGACGCTCGACGGTTCGTTCTTCGGCGTTGATTACAGCCAGAAGGCCGGCGCCGGCACGGGCCTCGCGATGATCGCCAACATCAAGACGCTCGACATGGGCATGCTCGGCGCCATCTTCATCGCGTGCGTTTCCGCGTATCTGCACAATCACTTCTACGATACGCAGATCCCGGAATGGCTCGGCATCTTCAAGGGCCCGGCGTTTGTCGTAGCGGTCGGCTTCGTCGTGATGATCCCGACGGCGCTCGTGTTCTGCTTCGTCTGGCCGGAAGTCCAGCACGTCATTGAGAACTTCCAGTTCTTCCTGAAAAATTCCGGTATCGTCGGCGTTTGGTGCTACACCTTCTCCGAGCGCATCCTGCTCCCGGCAGGCCTGCATCACTTCATCTATCTGCCGTTCATGTTCGGACCGGCGGTCTGCGATGGCGGTATCCAGGCTTACTGGCTGCAGCACCTCAACGATTTCGCGACGGGCGCACAGTCGCTCCGCGATATGTTCCCGCAGGGCGGCTTTGCCCTGCACGGCTCCTCCAAGGTTTGGGGCCTCCCGGGCGCGGCACTCGCCATGTACGTCTGCGCACGTCCAGAAAAGAAAAAGAAGGTCGCAGCTCTGCTGATCCCGGCGACGCTGACCGGCGTCCTCTGCGGCATCACCGAGCCGATCGAGTTCACCTTCCTGTTTGTCGCACCGCTCCTGTACGTTGTGCATGCGGTCCTCGCGGCAACCCTTTCCTCGACGCTCTATGCCATCGGCCTTTCCGGCAACTTCGGCGGCGGCCTGATCGACTGCTTTGTGCAGAACTGGATCCCGCTGTTCAAGTATCATTGGGGCACGTACCTGATGCAGATCGCCATCGGCATCGCCTTCTTCTTCATCTACTTCTTCGTGTTCCGTTATCTCATTTTGAGGAACAACTACCCGACGCCGGGCCGCACGGACGACGACGAGGAGGACAAGCTGTTCTCGAAGGCTGAGTACAAGGCCAAGAAAGAGATGGAGGCCATGGGCGTTGCGGGCAACAAGCTCGCGATGCAGGCTCGCGTTTATCTCGACAGCCTCGGCGGCCCTGCCAATGTCAAGGAAGTCACGAACTGTGCGACGCGCCTTCGCATCACGGTCAAGGATCCGGACAAGGTCGCTTCGGCAAGCAAGTTCACGAAGGCCGGCGCCTACGGCCTCGTAAAGAACGGCCACGCCATTCAGGTCATCGTCGGCATGAACGTCCCGCAGGTCCGCACCTACTTTGACGCGTTCCTGAAGGGCGACGCCGCAGCGGTGGAAGCCGCCGAGCAGCAGGAGGCAGCTCCGGCTGCACCGGCCGCCAATACGGACGACAAGGCAGCGAGCGTCGCGATGAAGCTCAAGGCCTGCGTTTCCGGCCAGCTCATCGACATGACCGAGGTCGAGGACGAGATGTTCTCGCAGAAAATGATGGGCGACGGCGTCGCCATCAACCCGACGAGCAACACGGTCGTCGCGCCGGCGGACGCCGAGGTCACGATGATCATGCAGGATTCGCTGCACGCCATCGGCCTGCGCTTCGCCAACGGCGCCGAGATGCTGATCCACATCGGCATTGATACGGTCAAGCTGAACGGCAAGGGCTTTACGCTGAAGACTACGCAGGGCGCACACGTGAAGGCGGGCGACCCGCTGATCACGTTCGATCGTCAGGTCATCGCGGACGCCGGCTACAAGGACACGGTCATCATGGCCATCACGAACAGCGCGGAGTATCCGCAGATGAAAAAGGCCGCCGACGGGGCCGTCACGGTCAACGAATCCCCGATTCTCACGTTTTAAGGAATAGATAACCCATGGAAAAACTCAAATGGTGGCAAAAGACCATTGTTTATCAAGTATACCCGAAGAGCTTTCTCGATACCACTGGCAGCGGCACCGGAGACATCCGGGGCATCACGAAAAAGCTCGATTACCTGAAGACCCTCGGGGTTGGCGCCATCTGGCTCACGCCGGTTTACCCGTCTCCGCAGGTCGATAATGGATACGATATTTCCGATTACACGGCCATCGATCCCAATTTTGGTTCGATGGAAGATATGGAGGAGCTGATCGCTGAGGCAAAGGAGCGGAACATCCGCATCGTCATGGATCTCGTGTTCAACCACACCTCCGACCAGCACGCCTGGTTCCAGGCCTCAAAGGCGAGCCGCGAGAACGACAAAGCGGACTGGTACATTTGGCGGGACGCAAAACCGGATGGATCCGCGCCAACCAACTGGCGCTCGATCTTCGGCGGCTCTGCCTGGACCTGGTGCGAAGCGCGCCAGCAGTACTACCTGCACACGTTCGCGAAGGAGCAGCCGGATCTGAACTGGGAGAACCCGGATGTCCGGCAGGCCCTCTACGACGCGGCGAACTTTTGGCTCGGCAAGGGAGTAGGCGGCTTCCGCATCGACGCGATTGTCTACATCAAGAAGCCGGCGGCGTTCGTCGACGGCAAGCCGGATGCGGAGGACGGCACGGTCAGCATTCATTCGATGATTGCCGATACGCCGGGCATCCTCGACTATCTGCATGAGTTCCGCGAAAAGGTCTTTGAGGGGCACGATATCTTCACGGTCGCGGAGGCGAACGGCGTGCAGCCGTCCGAGCTCCCGGACTGGGTTGGCGCGCACGGTGTGTTCTCCATGCTGTTCGAGTTCAGCCATATGAATCTGCCGTTCCCGGAGGTCGAGGAGTGGTGCCACGCGAAGCCGTGGAAGCTCCCCGCACTGAAACAGGCGCTGACGGCGAGCCAGAAGGCGACCGCCACGAACGGCTGGTATCCGATCTTCTTCGAGAACCACGACCAGCCGCGCTGTGTCGACAAGTTCTTCCCAGAGGGCGGCGACCCGGCGCTGCGTGCAAAGGCGATGGCGACGGTGCTGCTGACGCTTCGCGGTACGCCCTTCATCTACGAGGGACAGGAACTCGGGTTCCAAAACGTCCAGTGGCCCTGCATCGAGGACTACAACGATATCTCGTCGAAAGGCCAGTACGACCTGGCACGTGGCGAGGGCTACAGCGACAAGCAGGCGATGGGCTTTGTTCACGCGTTCAGCCGCGATAACGCCCGCACGCCGATGCAGTGGCGCGACGAGCGCCAGGCCGGCTTCACGACCGGCACGCCTTGGCTCCCCGTGCATGAGGACTACGCGACATGCTGCGTCGAGGCCGAGGCGATGAAGGAGCGGTCGGTGCTGACGTACTATCGGCACCTCGCGAAGTTCCGGGAGGACAGCGAGATCTCGGACATCCTCGAGCAGGGCACCTACGAGGAGCTCCTGCCTGACGATGCGCAGATCTTCGCGTTCGTCCGCCGCCTCGGCGGCCGCGCGACGCTGACGCTCGTGAACTTCTCGAATCGCCGTGCGAACTACGACCCGGCGCTCATCGAGGGAGCAAGGCCCGTCACCGGAACCTATCCAGAGGATGAGCCAGGCGTGCTCCGTCCGCTTGAGTCCGTGATCTATGTGAAGGAGGCACAGGCATGAAGGTTGCAGCGAGCGACTACGATGGGACGCTGTTCCGTCAGCAGACCATCGCCGCCGAGGACGTCGAAGGCGTTCGAAGGTGGCGCGAGGCCGGCCATAAATTTGGTGTCGTATCCGGCCGTGACTATGGGATGCTGATCCCGCAGCTCAAACATTACGGCATCACCTACGATTTCTCCATTTGCAACAATGGGGGGATCATCCGGGACGGCGAGGGCAAGGTCCGCTTCCAGGGCGATATCCCCGGAGCGGTGCTCGCCGCTATCCTGAAACTTGAACCCGTTCGTCATTCATTCCACTTCGCCTTTTCGGCGGTGGATACCACATATATTTGTCATGAGTTCGAAGGCTCGTGGATCAAGCGTGAGGCGAAGGAGTGGGATTTCCCGCTGACGCCGATCGAGGAGAAGGACGTCGGAGGGCTCTCCGGCATCCATCAGCTCTCGCTTGGGTTCCCGAAGCCCGAGGAATCCGTGGCGTGCTCCAAAGTGGTGAATGAACACTTTGGAACGACGGTTACCGCATTTCCCAACGGATGCAGTCTCGACGTTACACCGGCTGGCGTGAGCAAGGAACAGGGGCTGAAGACCCTCCTTGCGGTCATGGGCTGGCAGGGCGCAGAGCTCTACCCGATTGGAGACGAAAGCAACGATCTGCCGATGCTCCGCGCGTTTGGCGGCTACACGGTGGATACGGCAAGGGAGGCGATCCAGGCGGAGGCTAAGGCTAGCTTTGCCAGCGTTGGCGCGATGCTCGACCATTTTCGGTAAGACAGAAAAAAGCTTGCGGATCATCCGGGGACAATAGAGCCCTCGGGCGGCCGAAAAAAAGTCGGAATCCTTCAAAAGCTCGAAAGACTCTATCGATGATTCGCAGAATAAGTTGTGGGATATGGGAACCGCGGAAAGTGGTTTCCGCAGAGTAAGAGAAGAAAGAAGCGTTTTAGGGATGAAAATGAACAAGAAAACACTCGCATTTGCTATCGGCCTGACCATGGCCGGCGCAAGCCTCAGCTCGACGGCGTTCGCTGCAAGCGCGGACAGCTTCACGGATGTACCGAAAGATCACTGGGCGTATCAGGCGCTCGACTACCTCGCCAAGGAAGGCGTTATCGACGGCATGGGTGACAGTACGTTCCAGGGCGGCCGCACCATGACCCGCTATGAGATGGCCTCCATCGTCGCAAAAGCGATGCAGAAGAAAGACGTCAGCTTTGGCGACCAGGCCGTGCTCGACAAACTCGCCAGTGAGTACAAAGACGAGCTCGCAACGCTGAACAAGAAAGTCGACGCGAACACGCAGGCCATCAAAGCCCTCAACGCAAAGACGGATAAGTTCAAAGTCTGGGGCATGGTTCGTGCCCAGGTCGGTGATGATAACGGCTTGGTAGCTGACGGTCATAATGCTACATACAACAACCGTTTCTACATGGACTTTGAGGGTGCGATGAAGATCAATGATCGCATGACGGCTCGTTTCACGGTTGAGAAGAATGCGCATTATCGCGATAAGGAATATGCGAAGAGCAAGATTCAGAAGATAGTACCATTGACTCGCAGAGATGGTACAGCAGATTTCGTAACTTTGGATAATCCGATTTCTGGTATTAATAAGGACAGTATTCTTGGCGATGATAACCACAATGGTTCCATTTCCAATATCTGGGTAGAGATGCAGCTCGGCCCGAAACATGACTGGTACACGAACATTGGTCGTAAATGGAACGGCATCGGCATGCAGAACCTGATGCTCGGCGGACAGGTCGATGGTATCGCGACGTACCATCCAATCGAAGGCGGCCATGGTTGGTGGCTGAGTGCTCAGTATTGGAAGCCGTCTGCCGATTGGACGAATGTTTCGGGGACAGATAAGATTAAGGAAACCTTTGATGCTGATGGTAAGCATGCTGGGTGGGATACTTCTGGCGTCACGTACAATACGCATCGCGCTCCAGTTGTCGGCTCTCTCGATTTCTGGGGTCCGCTCGGCAAGTATATCGATCTGAATCTCGCATATTCCCGCGTGGTTGATCATACGACGGATGTCGGCAACTCGGCTGACGGATATTACACTGGCGCCAAGAACTTCTATGGCGTGGATGTCAAGGCAAAACTCTTCAAGGATTTCGCAGTGACTGGCTCCT
>JALFBM010000049.1 GCA_022773425.1 Selenomonadaceae bacterium | reverse complement strand
GATGATGCCGTGCACCGCATCAACCTGCTCGAGCGCGAGGGCTACATCACGCAGGACCTCACGGCCATCCTGCACGCCTTGCGCAAGAAGCGCAACCTCGCCGTCCACGAGAGCTATGAGTCGGTCGAGGACTGCAAGGTACTGCTGCCGCTTGCTTACACGCTGGCGGAGTGGTTCTACGAGACGTACGGCGACTACCACTACGAGCACCGCGACTTCGTGCCGCCGGAGGTCATGGAGGCGTACGAGACGGCCGAGGAACGCCGGAAAGAAGCAGCCCATGACGAAGAGGTGGCGGCCAAGGCCATCGAGTCGGCCTCGGCAGAGCGGCTGACGCGCGAGAAGCGCCAGAAGCGCGCGAACCTTGCGGCGGCACACCGCTACAAGAGTGAGGCCGAGACGCGCCTGCTCATCGACGAGCAGCTGCGCCGCGTCGGCTGGGAGGCGGACACGCAACACTTGCGCCACAGCGCGGGCACGCGGCCGCAGAAAGGGCGCAACATCGCCATCGCCGAGTGGCCGACGCGCACGGGCCCAGTCGACTACGCCCTGTTCTGCGGCGAGAAGATGGTCGCCGTCGTCGAGGCGAAGGCCGAGTACAAGGATGTCTCCGCCGTCCTCGACGGTCAGGGCAAGCGCTATGCCACGGTCGCCGAGGGCGCGGCTCCGTACGCCGTCGGCAAGTGGGGCGACTATCAGGTGCCGTTCACCTTTGCGACGAACGGTCGTCCCTACATCGAGCAGTACAAGGAGAAATCGGGCATCTGGTTCCAGGACCTGCGCGACCCGATGAATATCCCGCACGCCCTGCACGGCTGGGTGTCGCCAGACGGCCTCCTCGCACTCTTGAAACACGACAAGTCAGAAGGGGAGAAGCGACTCGCCGCCGAGCCCTACGACGAACTGCGCGACCCGCAGGGCCTGAACCTGCGCGACTATCAGATAAGGGCCGTCGAGGCCGTCGAGCAGGCGCTCGCTGACGGACAGACCTCGATGCTGCTCGCGATGGCGACCGGCACGGGCAAGACGCGCCTGGTCCTCGCGCTGATCTACCGCTTCCTCAAGACGCGGCGCTTCCGCCGCATCCTCTTCCTCGTTGACCGCAACGTCCTCGGCTCACAGGCAGAGGACACCTTTCGCGAGGTCAAGCTCGCCGAGCTCCAGACACTCACACAGATCTACAACGTCCAGGGCATCGCCGACGATGCCGCCATCGAGCGTGAGACGAGCGTGCAGATCGCGACGGTCCAGAGCCTCGTGCGCCGCATCCTCTATCAGGAAGGCGAGTCGATGCCAGCCGTCACGGACTTCGACCTCGTCATCATCGACGAAGCGCACCGCGGCTACATCCTCGACCGCGATATGAGCGAGGACGCGGCCCTCTACCGCGACCAGCGCGACTACCTGAGCAAGTACCGGAGCGTCGTCGAGTACTTCGACGCCGTGAAGATCGCGCTGACGGCCACGCCGGCACTGCACACGACGCAGATCTTCGGCGCGCCAGTCTTCACGTATTCCTACCGCGAGGCCGTCGTCGACGGCTACCTCGTCGACCACAATGCGCCCATCCACATCGAGACGGAGCTCTCGACGAAGGGCATCCACTACAAGAAGGGGGAGCAGGTCGCGATGATCGACCCGGAGACGGGCGAACTCCTCAATGGCGCGCAGCTCGAGGATGAGCTCGACTTCGACATCGACGACTTCAATCGCAAGGTCATCACCGAGAACTTCAACCGGGAAGTGCTCAAGGAGATTGCCAAGAATTTCGACCCGACGGAGCCCTCGCAGGGGAAGATGATGATCTTCGCCGCGAACGACCAGCACGCCGACCTTATCGTGCGCTTGCTTAGGGAGCTCTATGAAGGCATGGCACCGGCCGACGCCATCCGCAAGATCACGGGCACCATCGAGAACGGCAACCAGAAGAAGATACGCGAGGCCGTGCAGCACTTCAAGAACGAAGCGTATCCGAGCATCGTTGTGACGGTCGACCTGCTCACGACGGGCATCGACGTCCCCGCAATCACGACGCTCGTCTTCCTGCGCCGCGTCAAGTCGCGCATCCTCTTCGAGCAGATGCTCGGCCGCGCGACGCGACTCTGTCCCGCCATCCACAAGGAGGCCTTCGACATCTACGACCCCGTCGGCACGTATGCCGCGCTCGAGAAGGTCAGCGACATGAAGCCCGTCGTAACGAACCCGAAGGAGACGTTCGCGAAACTGCTCGACGGCCTCGAAGAGGCATCGCTGGCCGCTGACAGCGCGCTGCGCCAGAAGCGACTGAGTGCGCGCCTCGGCCGCTTCACGGGCCGACTGCGCCGCAAGAGCAAACTGCTCGACACGTCACAGGACAAGGAGGCCGCCGCCTCGCTTGCCATCGAAGGGACAGCACCTGCCTCATTGACCGCTTTCATCAATGCGGTGAAGAATATGCAGCCCGAGCAGGCGCGTGCCGTCCTCTTGGCAAACCGCGCCGCCATCGAGGCGCTCGAGTCCATCCACCGCACGCGCAAGGGCATCGTCATCGACGACCACACCGACAAGGTCACCAGGGTCTACCACGGCTACGGCGAGGGCGAGACGCGGCCGGAGGACTACCTCGAGGCCTTCACCACATGGGTGCGCGAGAACCGCGACAAGGTCGAGGCACTCCGAATCGTCTGTACGCGGCCGCAGGACCTCACCGTGCAGGATCTCAAGAACCTGCGCAAGCAGCTCAGCGCGCTCCACTTCACCGAGCGCCAGCTCTCCGACGCCATCGCGGGCGGCGATGGCGCAGCCGTCACGGCCGACATCATCAGCCTCATTCGCCGTGCGACGATCGGTACGCCGCTGAAGAGCCACGAAGAGCGCATCCATGGTGCCGTCAGCCGCCTGATCGACGAGCTGCGCCATCATGGCAAGCTGACCAAGCCGCAGGAAAATGTCCTGCGCAAGATCGAGAAATACTTCCTCGCCGACGAGAACTACGTCATCGGCATGCAGATGTTCCACGACGACAGCCGTTTCAGGAGAGACGGAGGCCAGCCGCGCTACGACAGGATCTTCGACGGCCATCTGGCGGAAGTGATCGACAAGCTCAACACCTATCTTTATGACGACTATGACGATGGAGGAAAATCCGCATGAACACACAAGAAATCGTAGCGAAGCTCTGGAATCTCTGCAACGTCCTGCGCGACGACGGCATCACGTATCATCAGTATGTGACGGAGCTGACCTACATCCTCTTCCTCAAGATGGCGAAGGAGACGTACACCGAGGATCCGATTCCGGAGGACTGCCGCTGGGATGCGCTGCGCGACCTGCGCGGCCTCGACCTCAAGAACCACTACAAGAAAGTCCTCGACAAGCTCGGCACAGAGACGCAGGGCCGCGTGCGCGAGATCTACGCCGGAGCTGCGACGAACATCGACGAGCCGAAGAACCTCGAGAAGATCATCACGAGCATCGACGAGCTCGACTGGTTCTCCGCCAAGGAAGAGGGGCTCGGCAGTCTCTATGAAGGACTGCTCGAGAAGAACGCCAACGAGAAGAAATCCGGCGCGGGCCAGTACTTCACGCCGCGCGTGCTCATCGACGTCATGACGCGTCTCGTGAAGCCGCAGCCCGGCGAGCGCTGCAACGACCCGGCCTGCGGCACGTTCGGCTTCATGATCGCCGCTGCGCAGTACGTCAGGGACATGACGGACGACTACGCCGATCTCACCGAGGAGCTGGCCAACTTCGAAGTCGAGGAAGCCTTCTCCGGCTGCGAGCTCGTCCACGACACGCACCGCCTCGCGCTCATGAACGCCATGCTGCACGGCATCGACGGCCCGATTTACCTAGGCGACACGCTCTCGAACTTCGGCAAGCGCCTGAAGGACTACGACGTCGTGCTGACGAATCCGCCGTTCGGCACCAAGAAGGGCGGCGAGCGCGCGACGCGCGACGACTTCACCTACACGACGAGCAACAAGCAGCTCAACTTCCTCCAGCACATCTACCGCAGCCTCAAGGCAAACGGCAAAGCGCGCGCCGCCGTCGTCCTGCCCGACAACGTCCTGTTCGCTGACGGCGACGGTCAGGCCATCCGCCGCGACCTCATGGAGAAGTGCGACCTGCACACCATCCTGCGCCTGCCGACGGGTATCTTCTACGCGCAGGGTGTCAAGACGAACGTCCTCTTCTTCATGCGCGGCGCATCCGACCAGGGGAACACGCACGAAGTCTGGTTCTACGACCTGCGTACGAACATGCCGTCCTTCGGCAAGACGCACCCGCTCAAGCGTGAGGATTTCGCGGGCTTTGTCAAGGCCTACGAGGCCTCCGACCGCCACAGTGTCGAGGACGAGCGCTGGCACTGCTACACGCGCGAGGAGATCGCCGCCAAGGGCGACAGCCTCGACCTCGGCCTCATCAAGGACGACTCCATCATCGACTACGAAGACCTGCCCGACCCCGTCGAAAGCGCCCTCGCCGCGAGCAAATCCCTCCGCGCCGCCGCCGACCTCCTCGACGAAGTCGCCGCCGAGCTGCAGACGGAAAGAGAGGACTGACATGGCAAAGAAAAAACAAGCCCTCTCCCCCGAGGAACGCCTCGCCGCCGCGCTCGTGCCGGAGGAGGAATGGCCGTATACGCTGCCGGACGGATGGAATTGGGTACGGATAGGAGCGCTGAACGACTACAAATCAAGTTCCATCACACCCTCGACGAATCCAGATGACACATTTGAACTATATAGCGTGCCAAGCATCGTCAATGACTATCCCGAAATCACAAAGGGAATGGACATCGGCTCTACAAAACAACTCGTTGAAAAAGACGATGTTCTGCTCTGTAAGATAAATCCTCGCATCAATCGCGTTTGGAAGGTCAGTGCCCATACAACGCACAAATGTTTGGCATCATCAGAATGGATTGTTGTCCGTGCACAATCTTTTTTTGCATCGGATTACCTTATGTGGTTCTTCCGTTGTCCTTATTTCCGCGAACGCATGTTATCCAATGTTTCCGGCGTCGGCGGTTCACTCATGAGAGCGAAACCTCGCTATGTGAGAACATACCCAGTTGCATTGCCCCCACTCTCCGAGCAGCATCGCCTTGTCGCGCGCATCGAATCCCTCTTTGCCAAGCTCGATGCCGCCAAGGAACAGGCGCAGTCCGTCCTCGACTCCCACGAAACCCGCAAAGCCGCCATACTGCACGCTGCCTTTACAGGGAAATTGACAGCGAAGTGGCGGAGCGATGCGCCTGAATATCGAAGCGTGCCATTGGCTGAAGTCTGTGACAGCATCTTTGATGGCGACCATATGCCGCCGCCGAAATCGAGCAGCGGCGTGCCTTTCTTGGTCATCTCGAATGTGAACACGGGCAAACTCGATTTCTCGGATACGCGATTTGTTCCGCAGGATTACTACGATGCGCTGACGGATACGCGCAAGCCACAAAACGGTGATGTGCTCTACACATTGGTCGGGACGTATGGGATTCCTGTGTTAGTCGACACGGACCAGGCGTTTTGTTTCCAGCGTCACATGGCTTTGCTGAAGCCGAAGGAAGATGTTATTCTGCAAAGGTATCTTTGGTACGCCTTGCAAGAGAAGGATTTTTATCGAGAGGCTACAAGAATTGCCAAGGGAACAGCTCAGCTGACCGTCCCCATTAAGGGGTTGCGTCAGCTGACGATACCGATGGCGTCACTTCTAGAGCAGCAAGAGATTGTTGCTATCCTTGACCGCCTGCTCGGCAGGGAAGAAGAAGTCCGACAGTCGGCGGAGTCGGTGCTGGCATCCATTGACCGCATGAAGCAGGCCATCCTTGCCCGTGCGTTCCGCGGCGAGCTTTGACCCTCTGTTGTTGCTGCGATGTATTTTTTTTCGAAAACTACCTGCAAACGCAAAGGATAGTATGAGCAAAAGAAGAAGGGTGGGAGAATAGCTGCCTTGGTTAGCAGCAGAACAAAATGGAACTTTGGCAGGAAGCGGAAGTGAAGGCGGAGCGGGCGCGCGCGCACGGCGACGCGGCGGGCGCGGTGAACGCGCTCTATGAGGCGGCCTGTGCGGATCGTCTGCTGCGCCTGCAGCGCAAGCATTATTCGGGCTATCTCTTTGCCCTGCATTATCTTTCCGGCATTGCGCCGGAGCAGCTTTTTGCGGCGCATCGCGTCTATGGGGCGCTTTACCGCGATACGGAGCCGCTGCCACCTAGGGGCGCTGCGCACGAAGGGCTGCGCGTCGGCTATCTCGCGCCGCATTTCCACGACGGCGCCGCGGCGCGATTCTATGAGGCGATGCTGTTCCTCGCAGGCAGGCCGCCGGGGCTCGCTATCTATACGTATGCTCTGCACCCGGCGGACGATGCCTTTTCAAGGCGTGTCGCAGCCAATACGCAGTATCGGGACCTCTCCGGTCGGTCTATCGTGGAGGCGGGCGAGCGCATCTGGCAGGATGGGCTCGATCTTCTCATCGATCTCGGCGGGCACAGTGCCGGCGGCGAGACCCTGCCGGTCTTCGCGCTGCGCCCCGCCCCCATCCAGGCCGAGGCGATGGGCTACTTCGACACGACGGGACTCCCGGCGATGGACTTCCTGCTCACCGATGAGGGCCTCGATCCGGCGGGCAGTCCGCGCTTTGCGACGGAACGGCTCGCCTGCCTGCAGCCGTCGCTGTTTTGCTTTACGCCGACGGCAGAGATGCGTGAGGTCCGGGAAGGTCAGCTGCGGGAGGAGAGGCAAAGCGGCGGGCCGTTCGTGTTCGGCTGCTTCCAGAATATCTTGAAATGCAGCGATGCATGGCTGGAAGCGGTTTCCAAGATCCTGCGGGAAGCGAAGACAAGCCGCCTGATCCTGCAGGATGTGCTGCCGCTGCCGGAGCGGCTCGCGGCGGTCCGCGGGCGCTGCGCGCGGGCTGGCCTGCCGATGGATCGTGTGACAATACGCGGCGGACGCGAGGCGTATCTTTCCGACTATGCGGCGGTCGACCTGGTGCTCGACACGTTCCCGTATCCGGGGGGCGCGATGACGGCCACGGCGCTGTACCTCGGCGTGCCGGTGCTGACGCTCGCCGGGGATCATCATAGCGCGCGCTTCGGCGCGGCTATCCTGCGCGCCGCCGGGCGGACGAACTGGGCAGCGGATACAGCAGAGGACTATGTCGCGCGGGCCATCGCAGCGTCGCGCGAGCCAGCGCGCGTCCGCGCGGAGCGGCGCCGCCTGCTCGAGACGCTCCCCGCGTCGGCCCTGCTGGACGAGAAGGGCTATCAAAAGGCCCTGCTTTCGCTGTATCGGAGCCTAAAAGGAGGCGTGACATGAAACAGGATTTAACGGCGTTTTGCTTTGCAAGTCCCGCAAACGCGCAGATCCTGGTGGTCGAGAGCAGCGCGTACCTGCCGCGCCTCCGGGCGCTTTACCCGAACGCACAGCTCACCGCGGTCACGCGCTATGAAGAGCTTCCCTCGTGGAAGGATTTCGCGGGGCTCGCTATCCGCTGGCGCGTGCTCGATTACCGGACGGAGGTACTGCCATTTCCGGAGGAATCGTTTGACCTCATCGTCGCGGAGCCCTGCCTGACCGAGACGTACGAACCCTATGAAACGGTGATGGGACTGAACCGCCTGCTCAAGCAGACCGGCGTCATGCTCACGGGCTTTCGGAATGTCCGGTATCATGCGGTGCTCGATGGCATGCGCGACGGGCGGTTCCCCTCGCGGAGCGGCAGGCTTTGGGCAAAGGCGGACGTCGTGCAGTTCCTGCATGAAACCCTCTTCAAGGAGATCGCGTTCACGCCCGGCGCGCAGGATGAGGATGCAGCAGCGGAAGCGTCGTGGAAATCGCGCGGCTTCGAGGACTATCAAGGCGATCTGCGCACGGAGGTCTGGCTCGTCAAGGCCTCGCGGTCCTCGTCGGCTGTCGCGAACCTCAAGAGCCTGTATGCAAAAAAGACCCGCGCGGAACTCGCGCGGGTCCTGCACCGTATCGAATACGGCATCGACGTCGGAGAAAACCGGGAAGCGCTGCGCCGACTCATGGCGCGCGAGGCGGTATTCCCGGCGTATCTCCGCGATTTCATTCAAAGCACGTGCGCGCATCCGGCGCGCGTGTTCACTGCGCTGTCGATGGATCCGGGAAACTCTCCCGATGGACGATGATCGCGGGGTAGATGGTTTTGGAGGGCGCGGCGTCTCGCCCGGATTCCAGGATTTTCGTCAGGACGTCGACGGCGGCCGGGCACAGAATCTCGAGCCGGTTGTCGATGCTCGTCAGCGACGGCGTCGCGCATTCCGCGAGCACCGAGTTGTTGCAGCCGATGACCGGGATTTTCATGCCGTGCGCGGAAAGCGCTTTCTGCGCGCCGACCGCGAGCACGTCCTCTGAACACAGAATCGCGGAGAACGGAACGTGCTGCGCGAGCAGTTTTTCGACGGTTTCGCGGACGGCGGCGAGGTTTCGGTCGGCCTGGCAGACGAGCTTGTCCGAGTTCTTGATGCCGCATTCTTTGAGGCCGTCCCGGTAGCCCTGCAGCTTCCGCGTGCCGCTGTAGGAGAGCCGGTCAAACAAATAGAGGATTTCCCGGCAGTCGCTGTCCACGAGCTCGTGGACAGCTTTTTTAATGCCGGAAACTTCGTCGCAGAGCACGCAGTAGATATTCGGCAGCTCGATCAGGCTGTTGATCGTGATGATCGGGACCTTTTTGGCGACTTCCTCGAGATGGGCATTGCTGCCTTCCTCGCGGTATGGGGAACCGATCAGGATGATGGCGTCGACGTGCTTCTGCAGCATCAGCTGCAGGTATTTTTTCTTGGCCTCGAGCTCCTCACCCGTGCAGCCGAGAATGACGTCGAGCCCGCGTTCGCGCAGGTCGTGTTCGACGAGGGAGACGGCCTTTGCGTAGAACGCGTCGGAAACGTCGGTGCAGAGGATGCCGACCATCTTCATCGAGTTCAGGCCGAGGCCGCGCGCGAACGGATTCGGTGAATAGTTCTGGTCCTGCATGGCCTGCAGAACCTTTTGCCGCGTCTTGTCACTGACCTTGTCGCTGCCGTTGAGCACGCGCGATACGGTTGCGATGGAGACACCGCAGGCTTTTGCGATATCGTAAATGGTCATGCGAGACCTTCCTTCCTTGATAGACGATTTACGAAACGTACGGTTATAGCGTAATGATGAAACAGAAAAGGAAAATACTTACACTATTATCTATAGTATAGCGCGTTTTCTTTGCGCTGACAAGCATCCGGACGGAAAGGTAAGCACAATAGGATGAAAAAATAATTCTAACAAAAGTAAAGAACGATAGAAAAATAAAAATGAAACAAATGTAAAACAAAGGCTATAAACAGGAATTATGAGCGATTTTTGCGTAAAATCTTAGATATATTTAGATTCCATAAACATATTTAGGAGTTATTTGACTTATATTGACAAATTGATTTGTATTGATTACCATGTATTTATACAGAGTGCTTCGTAAGAAAGAAGAAGCATGGAGAGAGTAAGGGCTTACGGATAGCAGAAAAAGATTTTTCGTATCGGTATACCCGTAAGGAGACTGTAACTGTTAAATAAAATATAGAATATAATAGGTATATATGGTATAATATAAGTATGAATACCTATAAACCGAAAGATTTTGCCAAGATGCTTGGTGTGACAGTCCGGACGCTCCAGAAGTGGGATGTTGCGGGCAAATT
>JALFBM010000007.1 GCA_022773425.1 Selenomonadaceae bacterium | reverse complement strand
CAAGGTAGTGATCTGCGGGCCGGATGCGACCGCGGATTACGCGCAGCTTTCCGTGGTCTATACGCGGCTCCCGGGGGCACCGGGCCGCGAAGGCGCGGGCGTTCGCGTTCGCACGCGGCTCTGGCGGATTACCCGGTCCGGCGAGGCAGAGGTTTTCGAGCGGGAGGGGACCGGTGCGGCAGATGAGCGCGAGGGCGCCGCGTTGCACCGGCTTGCCAAGCTCGGTCTCTACCGTATCTTTACGGAGGATCTCGGCTATCCCGCGGCGCCGTGGGGGATCCTGCACGGGGTGCGGCCGACGAAAATCGTGCACCGCTGGATCGCTTCGGGGCATACGGAGGAGCCGATCGTAAGACGGCTCATGCAGGATTATGCCTGCAGCGAGGAAAAGGCGCGTCTCATCACGCCGATGGCGTTCCGCCAGCTCCCGTTCCTGCGGACGAGCGGCAAAAAAACCATCAGCATCTACGTCGGTATCCCGTTCTGCCTGACCCGCTGCCTGTACTGTTCCTTTCCCTCCAATATCCTGCCCGGCGAGGAAAAGCTCGCCGCGTTCATGCGGGTATTTCGCCGAGATCTTGCGGCAGCGGAGGAGGCCGTGCGGCATTTCGGGTTTACGGTACAGAATATCTACGTCGGCGGCGGCACACCGACGGCGCTGCCCGATAAATATTTTGACGAAATGCTCGAAATGGTATATCATGCTTTCTATGGGGCGCATACGTTCGAGTTTACCGTCGAGGCGGGCCGTCCGGACAGCATGACCCCGGCGAAGATTGAGACGATGCGCCGGCTCCGCGTTTCGCGGGTCAGTGTGAATCCGCAGACCATGCAGCAGCGGACGCTCGACCTCATCGGGAGGCGCCATACGCCCCACGATGTGCGCCGGATGTACGCGGCGCTCCGAGCGGCCGGCATCCCGCATATCAACATGGATCTCATCCTCGGCCTGCCGGGCGAAACGGCGGCCGATGTGGCGGATACGATGCGGCAGGTCCTCGCGCTCGGACCCGACGATATCACCTTGCATGCGCTCGCCATCAAGCGGGGCTCGCGCCTCAAGCGCATCCTGGAGGAACGGCATGTCGACCTGCCGTCCGACGCGGAGACGCGCCAGATGTCGGAGACGGCCATGCGCGCGGTATGCGCAGCCGGATACCAGCCGTATTATCTTTACCGGCAGGGCTATATGGCGGGCGATCTCGAGAATGTCGGCTGCGCAAAGCCCGGCGCCGAGGGAATGTACAACATCCAGATCATGGAGGAGCATCAGACCATTCTCGGCATCGGCGGTGCGGCGGCGACGAAGGTCGTCCATCCCGAAACGATGCGCATGCGGTCCTCGTTCAACGCGAAGGACCTCACAACCTACCTCCGGGATATCGAGGATTATATCGCAAAGCGGCGCGCCCTGCTCGATGCGGCATACGGCGCAAGCAAATAAAAAAAGGAATCAGGGTGAGTTTTTATGCTGACCAATGCCCCGCGTGGGACAAAGGACATTCTGCCGGATACTGTCGGCGAATGGAACTATGTAGAAAAGAAGATCCGCGAGCTCTGTGCCCGCTATGGCTATGAGGAAATCCGCACGCCGATGTTCGAGCATACGGAGCTCTTTCACCGCGGGATCGGCGAGGGAACGGATGTCGTCGATAAGGAGATGTACACGTTCGAGGACCGCGGGCATCGGAGCGTTACGCTCCGGCCGGAGAATACGGCGTCTGCGGTGCGCGCCTACCTGCAGAACAAGCTTTACGGCGACAATGCGCTCGTCAAGCTGTTCTATATCGGATCGATGTTCCGTTACGACCGCCCGCAGGCGGGTCGCATGCGCGAATTCCATCAGTTCGGCATCGAAGCGCTCGGCGAGGAGAATCCGATGGTTGACGCTGAGGTGATCCTGGTCGCCTGGGATTTCCTGTCGGAGCTCGGCCTGAAGGACCTGAAGCTGTCGCTGAACTCGGTCGGCTGCCCGCACTGCCGCCCGAAATACCGCGCGATGCTGCAGGACTATTTCCGCGACAAGCTCGATGACCTGTGCGACGACTGCAAGAGCCGTTTTGACCGCGCGCCGCTGCGCATTCTCGACTGCAAGGTCGACGCGGATAAGCCCTTCATGGCCGGCGCGCCGAAAATCACGGACTGCCTCTGTGACGACTGCCGTGCGCATTTCGAGAAGGTACAGCAGTACCTGCAGGACGCGGGTATTTCGTTTACGCTCGACCCGCGTCTCGTGCGCGGCCTCGACTACTACACGAAGACGGCCTTTGAGATCCAGTATGCGCCGCTCGGCGCCCAGTCGGCGGTGGCGGGCGGCGGCCGCTACGATGGGCTTATCGAGGAAATCGGCGGCAAGCCGACCCCGGCTGTCGGCTTCGCAACGGGCCTTGAGCGCGTGTTGCTGGCACTCGAGAAGCAGAGCCTGCTGCCGGAGATGGATCCGTCCATCGACGCGTTCGTCGTCGCGCTCGGGGAAAGCGCGCAGGCAAAGGCCTTCGAGCTCTTGACAAAGCTCCGCCGCGCGGGGCTCAAGGCGCGCATGGATTATGCGGGCCGCAGCATGAAGGCGCAGATGAAGCAGGCGAACAAAGCGCACGCGCGCTTTACGCTGATTCTCGGCGAGGAGGAAGTCAAGGAAAACTGTGTCCAGCTCAAGAACATGGAAAACAGCGAGCAGGAAAAGGTTTCCTTTGATCATATCATAGACAAACTAAAAGCAATTTGCTGAGGTGAAGGATTAATTATGGAAAGCATGGAAACATTGCAGGGCATGAAGCGCACGCACCACTGCGGCGTGCTTCGTAAGAGCGATGTCGGCACGGAGGTCGTGCTCTGCGGCTGGGTATCCAGACGCCGCGACCACGGCGGGCTGATCTTCGTCGATATGCGCGACCGTTCGGGCTTTGTGCAGGTTGTCTTCGATGAGGCAGCGATGAACGAGGGGACCTTCCACAAGGCAGAGTCCCTGCGCAACGAGTTCTGCATCGCGGTGCGCGGCAAGATCCGCGCGCGCAGCGAGGAGACGATCAACCCGAACATCGAAACCGGTGAGATCGAGGTCGTCTGCAGCGAGCTCCGCATTTTGAATAAGGCAAAGACGCCGCCTTTCTACATCCAGGACAATATCGACGTCGATGAGACGGTGCGCCTGAAGTACCGCTATCTCGACCTGCGCCGTCCGGAGATGCAGAAGAACATCATGCTGCGCCACCGCGTCACGAAGATCATGCGCGACTTCTTCGACCGCAATGGATTCCTGGAAATCGAGACGCCGATGCTCTGCAAGAGCACGCCGGAGGGCGCGCGCGATTTCCTCGTGCCGAGCCGCGTCAACCCGGGCGAGTTCTACGCCTTGCCGCAGTCCCCGCAGATCTTCAAGCAGCTGTTGCAGGTCGCGGGCTTTGAGAAGTACTTCCAGATCGTTCGCTGCTTCCGCGATGAGGATCTGCGCGCAGACCGCCAGCCGGAATTCACGCAGCTCGATATCGAGATGTCTTTCCTGGATCAGGACGATATCCTGACGCTGATGGAGAACATGGTCAAGGAGCTCTTTGAGAAGGCCATCGGTGCGAAGATCCAGATCCCGTTTGAACGCATGGAATGGGATACGGCCATGGACAAATACGGCTCCGATAAGCCGGATCTCCGCTTTGACATGCCGCTCATGGACATCTCCGAGTATGTCAAGGGCTCGAGCTTCAAGGTCTTCAACTCCGTGCTCGAAAACGGCGGCATGGTCAAGTGCATCAAGGTCGACGGCTATGCGGATATCCCGCGCCGCCGCCTCGATGACCTCGTGAAATTCGTTCAGGTCTACGGCGCAAAGGGCCTTGCCTGGATCCAGTACACGGCGGACGGCATCAAGAGCCCGTTCAAGAAGTTCTATAGCGATGAGACGTTCGCGAAGATCGCTGAGGCAACGGGTGCCAAGACGGGCGACCTGCTGCTCGTCGTCGCGGACAAGCGCCTTGTCGTCGATACGGCGCTCGGCCAGCTGCGCCTTGAGATGGGCAAGGAGCGGGGGCTCATCGATCCGGATGCGCTGCGCTTCCTCTGGGTCGTCGACTTCCCGATGTACGAGTGGAGTGAGGAGGAGCACCGCTTCAAGGCGATGCACCATCCGTTCACGGCGCCGCGCGACGAGGATATTCCGCTGCTCAACACGGACCGCATGGGCGAGGTCAAGGCAAAGGCCTACGATATGGTCCTGAACGGCGTCGAGATCGGCGGCGGCTCGCTCCGCATCTATAATGCAGAGCTCCAGGAAAAGGTGTTCGAGTCGCTCGGCCTCACGCCGGAGCAGGCGCATGCGAAGTTCGGCTTCATGATGGATGCGTTCCAGTACGGCACGCCGCCACACGGCGGACTTGCGTTCGGCCTCGACCGCCTCGTCATGCTGATGGCCAAGCGCCCGTCCATCCGCGACGTCATCGCTTTTCCGAAGACGCAGAGCGCGCGCGACGTCATGAGCGACGCACCGTCGCCGGTTGATGCAAAGCAGCTGCGCGAGCTGTCCATCCGCACGGCGGTTAAGAAAAAAGAGAAAAAAGAGGACTGACGGAAACGTCGGCACACAAAAACCGGGGGCACAGCAGAGAACTCTGCCGTGCCCCCGGTTTTTCGTATCTATGTGCGGTCAGGATTCAGCCTGAAAAGGTGCCGATGCCGATATGCAGGGCTTCCATTTTCCGTTTGACGTTCTCCGAGGCGCAGGCTGCGGCCTCTGCCTCGAAGTCATGCGCCCAGTGACAGAGGGGCACGAGACGGGTGTTGTCATAGCCAGGATGGATCATGACTTCCGTCGTGCCGTCTTCGAGCTGCGGCAGGAGCGCGAGAAGCATATTTTCGGTCACGGCGCCGCCTGCAATCTCGCCGAGAAACGCGTCGGGAAAGGCATATCCCGCCCGTTTTGCCTCTCGCCCGGCGATGGCGGCAAGGGAAAAGAGCCCAAGGCGGCCGATCGCTGCGCCAAGGCCGTTTTTTAGCAGCCGGCGCGCGGGATGGCTGCATTTCGGGATGCGCAGGGCATGCAGATGGTGCTCCTGCATGAGAGCGAGCACGAGGGAAAAGATGCCTGGCAGTACGTGCATGTGCTGATGGCTGTCCACATGGGTGACGCGCAGGCCGGTGGCCAGAACCTTTTCGGCTTGCGCGGCGAGCTCGCGGCGGATTTCCTCGCGGTGAATCCGGCCGGAGAAATACGCGCGAACAAATTCCCGATGGGAAGGATAGAAGGCCTTTCCATCGGGAACGAGTGTCGGGAGTTCTTTGGCTGGAAGCACGGGCGTGCCATCCACCAGGGTCAGGTGAATGCCGATCTCGAGCATCGGCAGCGCTTTTGCTGTGTCGACCGCATCCTGGAAGGCGGGTTCGCCGGCCATGAGGCTTGCGGAGCGCAGGACGCCGCGTAAGACACCGTCTCGCACGGCGGCATTGATGCTTTGGTCCCGTCCAAAATCATCGGCGTTAAGAAGCAATTTCTTCATAGGATGGTTTTTCCTTTCTTTCTTCTTCCGCGCTTTTGGGGCTGTTTTTCTCCGTCATCCCGGGATGTGCCGCGGAATGGGATGCTTTCGGCGATGTACCGCATCGCGCCTCCTCGCGGTTCCACGGATCCTGCTGAAGGAGGTAGAGCGGGCGGTTTTGGACTTGCCGGAACATGCGCCCAACGTATTCGCCGAGAATGCCGAGCAGCGTGAACTGTATCCCGCCGAGCAGGAATAGCGCAAAGAGGGTGATGGCGAGCGACGAGACGTCCTTTGTGGCATAGGCGTCATAGAGCGCACACAGGAGGCTCATCGCGGCGAGGAAGAAGCTCATGGCGCCGAACAGGAAGGCGAGGCGGAGCGGTGCCGAGGAAAAGCCGAGGAGCCCGTCGAGTGCAAACTGCCGCATTTTCGGCAGGGTGAATTTCGATTTGCCCGCATAGCGCGGCGGCGCCGTAAAGGAAACCTGTGTCTGGCGGAAGCCGAGGTTCTCGATGATGCCGCGGATAAAGCGGTGGGACTCCCGATAGCGGCGGAAGGCGAGCACGACTTCGCGATCCATCAGGCGGAAATCCGATCCGCCGGGATAAATCGGGACGTCGGACATCGCGTTGAACAGCTTGTAGTAAAGCGCGGAACTCACGCGCTTGAACGGTGAAACGCCCTCCGTCGAGCGGCGGATGGTCTGGACGACCTGGAATCCCTTTTCCCAGCGTGCGAGAAGCGTCGGAAGAAGGGCGGGCGGGTGCTGCATATCGCCGTCCATCGTGATGACGGCGTCGGCATCGGCATGATCCAGTCCGCAGGTCAGCGCGATCTGATGCCCGTAGTTACGGGAAAGGAAGAGCGCGCGGATGCGATCGTCGTTTTTCATCAAGCGCCGCAGGATCTCGGCACTGTGGTCTGTGGAGCCGTCGTTTACAAAGAGAATCCGGTAGGGATACGCGGTGCTGCGCATCGCCTGCTCGACCGCCTGGGTAAAATGTTCGAGATTGTCTTGCTCGTTGTAGACGGGGACGACGATTACTACCGTTTTCTTTTTTGGGGCCTTTTTCGTCGACGTGGCTGCCGTATCAAGCGCGATTGAATTCATGGTTTTCCATCTTCTTCCTTGGTCATAGACAGGACGGCATCGGTGCTGGCTTTTAGCAGCAGGCAGCTGCCATACGAGCCGCAGTTCTGCCAGGACAGGGGGATCTGCTGCTGGAGGCTGTCCAGGTATTTTTGCTCGGTCAGGATGTAGAGCGTGCGGCCGCTCGGCAGCTCTCCAAGGTTTTCGAGGGCGTAGAACGGCATGACGTTCGTGTCGTTCCAGCTGATGACGCCTTCTTCGGGGCGCGCCGCGTCGATGCGTTCCTGCGGCTCCAGGCGCAGGGCCGTGATGTCGCTGTAGTAGGTGAGGGTTGATGGGTAACGCATGCCCCAGGTCATGAGGATGGCGTCCGCCGGCGCGTTCTGCTTGAGATAGAGACCGGCATCTCTGGCAGAATTCTGTGCCAGGAAATACGGCGCGAGGAAGAATACGGCGACAACGTAGAATACGGCCATTCCGCCGGCAATCCGCAGGGTGCGCCATTCGTGCTGCAGGAAATACCGCGCGGCAAGCAGGGCAAGCGGCATCAGATATGGCATCGTGTAGGTGACGTATTTGGAGGCGAAACACTCAAAGACGACGAATACCGTGATTGCCCAGATCAGCAGGAAGCGCGTCGCCGTGTCCTTCGGGAACGCTATCGCGCGGCGGCGGATGCGCGAAACCGCGGCGGGCAGCCCCGCGAGGGACCAGGGAAGGCAACCGAGGAAAAAGACGAGCAGGTAAAAATACCAGACGCTGTTTCGTGGATGTTCCGGGACGGTTGCGCGCAAGGCGTTGTGCACGCCGAAGAACGTATCGAGGAAGTCCGCACCGTGCAGCTGGTACATCGGCAGATACCAAAGGGAGATCGTCGCGGCGTAGATTACGAATCCGAGCAGGATATAGCGATTCAGCAGGGCGGTCAGCCGCCGCTCCGAGATCAGGAAAACCAGGATGATGAGTCCAGGCAGACAGAGTCCGAGCGGCCCTTTATCGAGCGTTGCGACACCGGCGGAGAAAAACGCGAGCAGGTACCACCGCGGTTTTCGTTCCTGATAGCCAAGATAGAAGGCGATGAGCGTCAGGGATATCGTCAAAAAGAGGGTCATATCCGTGATGACGGCGTGGCCGATGTACCAGAACTCCACCGATGTCGCTGTGAGCAGCGCGGCGATCCATCCTGCCCGCTCGCCGTAGAGATGACGGCCGAAGGCATACGTCAGCAGAATGCCGAGCGTACTGCCGACGGCAGGCGCAAAGCGCGCCGCGAAGTCGGTGATCCCGAACAGCTGGAACGAGGCGATGAGCTCCAGGTAGAAAAGAATCGGTTTATCGTACCAATAGTTTCCGAAGATGCGCGGGGAGAGGTAGTCACCGGAAGCGAGCATTTCCTTTGCCGTCTCGGTGTAATTCCCCTCCACGGGGTCGCTGATCGGCAGCCCGCCGTTGCCGACAAAATAGAGTAAAAAGCTAAGGAAGAGGAGAAAAAGGACATGTTTTCTCTGCTGGTGCATGGAATGTGATCCATCCTTTCTGGTGTTTCATCGGTTATCGTACGCCCTTTAGGCTAGCGGGAAAGGTTAAACACGGGATAAACCCGTGATAACGCTTGCAGAAAATCTGGCTTCGGCGGAGGCTTTTCGCGGAAAAAAGGTTTACGTCCCCGCCCGGTGCGTGGTACAATGCGGAATGTGTATTTACGAAGCATTTCGCCGTTTTTTTGATGGTGAGGGAGGCAGATCCTTTGTATAAGCCTGAGCATTTTTCCCTGCCTGGCCGCGCGCGGTCGCTGGAGATCCTGCGTTTTCTGCTGGTCGGCGGTGCCGGCTTCCTGTTTGAGTACGCGCTGCTGTTCCTCCTGACCGAATTTGCCGGGCTGCCGTATCTTTGGTCCTCCGGTATTGCGTTTACGATTTCCGCCATCCTGAATTATTGGCTTTGCGTCGTCTATGTTTTCCATGGCGTGCAGCAGCAGTCCGGGCGGCAAACCATCCTGTTCTTCCTGACGAGCTTGATCGGCCTTGGCATCAATCAGTTCTGCATGTGGCTGCTTGTCGATGGCGCAGGCCTCTACTACATGATCGCAAAAATCTTCGCTTCCGCCGTTGTGACGGTTTGGAATTATATCATGAAGCACAAGGTGCTCCTGGGTTCGTTTTTCCACGGAAATACCGGGGAGGCATGACGGCTTTACTCGGCGCCGTGCTCTTTTTTCCAGGCCTTGATGGCCTCGAGGCGCTCCTTGAATCGTCCCTCGATGCCCTGGGTGGTCGGATGATAGTAGGTGTGTCCTTTGAGGTTATCCGGCATGCACGACATCGTCGTGAGTTTGTCCTTCGTATCGTGTGCATACTGGTAGCCCTCGCCGTAATGCAGCTCTTTCATGAGTTTCGTCGGCGCGTTGCGGATAACCAGGGGGACGGGCTCTGCGAGGTGCTCGATGGCGTCCTTGCGCGCCGAGAGATAGGCAGTTTCCATCGCGTTGGATTTCGGCGCGAGGGAGAGATAGACGACGGCCTCGGTCAAGTGGACGTTGCATTCCGGGACGCCGATGAAGTGACAGGCCTGGTAGGCCGCGACCGCAATCTCGAGGGCGCGCGGGTCGGCGAGTCCGACATCCTCGGCAGCGAACCGTGTGACGCGCCGCGCGATGTAGAGCGGATCCTCCCCGGCTTCGAGCATTCTTGCGAGCCAGTAGACCGCCGCGTCCGGGTCCGAGTTTCGCATGGATTTATGGAGGGCCGAGATCAGGTTGTAGTGTTCTTCTCCCTTTTTATCGTAGAGCAGGGACTTTTTCGAGGTGCATTGCTCGATCGTATCTTCGGTAACCGTTACGGCGCCGGTTTCATCGATTTCCCCGTTCAGCACGGCCATTTCCAGCGTGGAAAGTGCGTTGCGCGCGTCGCCGTTCGCGAATTCCGCGATGAGCTGCAAGAGATCGTGGTCGATGTGGATGACTTGTCCGCCAAAACCACGGCGATCGTGCAGCGCGTGTTCTAAGAGATGGAGGATGTCCTCTGCGGTGAGGGCTTTTAGAACAAAAACCTTGCACCGTGAGAGAAGGGCGCTGTTGATCTCAAACGAGGGATTTTCCGTCGTCGCGCCGATCAGGATGATGCTGCCGCGCTCGACGAAGGGCAGGAACGCATCCTGCTGCGCCTTATTGAATCGATGGATCTCATCGACGAAAACGATGGTTCGTTCGCCGTACGCGCGGTTCTTCTCTGCGCGCTCCATGACCTCGCGAATATCCTTTATGCCGCTGGTCACCGCGGAAAACGTGAGGAAAGCGGCCTGCGTCTGGTTTGCGATGATGCGGGCGAGCGTCGTCTTTCCAACGCCCGGCGGCCCCCAAAAGATCATCGAGGAAATCTGGTCGTTTTCGATGAGCCGGCGCAAAATTTTACCCTTGCCGACCAAATGCGTCTGGCCGACGTATTCATCGAGTGACTGGGGCCGCAAGCGCTCCGCAAGTGGCTGCGGGACTTCCTGTGCGAAAAGAGAAGCGGTGCCTTCATCGTGCTTTTTCTTCATGAACTGCCTCCCAAAGACCGTGACACAGGCTGTATGGGGCCTGCCGGATGGATTACTATAGAATAGTCTAACAGATACGCCGGACTTGTCAACGAATCCAAAGGATTTTGTTCTTCAGAATGAAACGAAAGAGAACCCTTGAACGTTCACCGTGGTTTTGGCGGCAGGGATCCCTGGTTCTCTTGCCATAGGTGAAGCGACAGCAGCACCTATTTACACTCGATGATGCCGGTGATATAATAAGATTCATTAAGAGTTATATGGGTATAAAGAGAAGACGGAGAAACAAGGGGGATTTTTTCTATGCCAAGAAAAAGTACAAAGACGACGAAGACCGTGCGCCATACCGCACCGAAAAAAGCGTTCCTGTTTTTTAACTGCGATGCGGAGAAGTCGCAGAACTCGATGAACGTTCTCTACAATCAGGACGTCTATAAAGATACCATTGCGTCCCGCAAGGCACTTTGGAGCAAAGTGGAGGATGAGATCGCAGCGGGCCGCGTGAACGTGGCGGAGGAGAATCTGGCTGCCGCGAAAGAGGCAGTACTTAAGGGAGATCCGGTAGAGGCAGGACAGTTCCTCGAATACGGGACCATCCTTGCCTTTGCCTGCCATTGATGGCATCGATCGCGCTTCACGAGGTCTCGAAACGGCAGGAGTTCTGCGGTTTCGAGATTTTTTTTGCAAAAAAATGCAAAAAGGTGTTGACAGGCATCATGGATTGATGTATTATAAATGAGTCGCTTGAAGCGAGGGGCACGAAAGCCCCGGACGGAGAGTTGGTGTTGTTCTCTGAAAACTAAACAATGCAGTGCATCAAAACAAAGTTTATGATGCAAGCCAGATACAGTGCACTTTTCAGTGCACTGAAACAACTGATTGGTTATGATTGAAGAATCATAATGATATGTACAAGATACATACA
>JALFBM010000004.1 GCA_022773425.1 Selenomonadaceae bacterium | reverse complement strand
AGAAAACTCAAATATCGTGATAAACTCGTTTGTTCGCTTCTTCTTCCTTTGCTGCATCCGTCATCAGCGCCCAGTTGCGCATCCATCTGTCGTCGTTATCCTTAGTGCTCCCAACGAGCGTCGGCGGCAGCCCTGCGCCACGCATGACGCTCTCCGAGACTGCCTTGACCTGCGGTATGGTCGGCTTCGATGTAGCTGCCGCGACCGCTCTCTTGACTGCGCTGCGCCCGCGCTTGCCCGCAATCTGCTCGGCCTTCCTCTCAATGCGCTTGACGCTCGATGAGAGCGTCTTGCACGCTTTTCGGACAGCTTGCAGTTCTGGATGCTTACGCTGCATCTGCGCGTCTATCATCTTGTCAATAGCTGTCTGCTGACGCATCTGCGCGTCTAACAGTGCTTTCTCAGCCCTCTTGACTCGCGCCGTGAGCTTGCCGTCCATCTCTTTACAGCGGGTAATCTCGGCCTGCACTCCTTTCCGCTCCTCCCGCCACCTTCGGCGGTCGCGGATGGCAAGAATACCTCTCGGCTCTCTGTCGGTTCGGTACTTATCAGACAACAGCATCTGAAGCTCGTCAAGCCGTCCAGCGTTCTTGTTTTGTTCTGCGCGCGCTGATTCGAGTCGTTTCTGCGCATGTGACACCGCCATATTGATTTTGAGCCGCGGATTACGGACGAGAGCTTCGCGTAGCCGCCTCCGCTCACTTTCGATTGCCCGTTCTCGCGCTACTAACTCATTATGAGTCTGCACAATGAGCGTTATGTGGGGCTCCGGGCTTAACGACTCAAATCCGGCAAGTCCGGAAGCTCGGGCTGCTCCAAAATCGGCTCCCAGAACGCGCACGCGGTCACTGCTCTTTGCCGGTCTGTGCTGTCCCACACATTTAGATGCATTGCCGCACAATAGCACATCAAGCTCCTCGGGGGATTCAACCGCATCCAACCGGCGTTCCCGCATGTCCGACAGACAACCGAGTTCATCAACATATTGTAGAGCTTCTGGTCTGACATATCCTCCGACTCTTTCAGCTGCTGCAAGACAATGTGATCTCTGCTCTGCCCTTCTTGCTTTTTCATTTCTGTATGCCTCCCATTTTTTGTTAAACGCTCTGACCCGCCGATTGTACTCACACCGGACAGATACCTCACCTCCGCGCTCCATCGCGCGCGCGGCATATCCTTCGTGTATAGTCGGCAATTTTTCGATTCCGCGTTCTTTATTCGAGCGACAATCTATTCGATCATCGCATCCAGCTTTCCCCAATGCGTCGTTAACAGCATCAGCCCATTCTGCCCGGATTGCTTTAAGCGTTTCTTTCGCGTCCCAGTCGTTATACGTTTCTTTATGAAACTTATAGATTTTCTTTCCGTTCTTGTCGCGGTGAGAAAAGACAGCTTTTCCGTTTTCATCCCGCTCGAATACTTTTCTTGCTTTCGGCGCCCATGCGCCATTTTCTCGAAAGCTGCGCGTTGTTGTCATGACATGTAAGTGCGGATTTGTTGCATCTTTATCAATATGAACAGCATAATCAGCGACCATTCCACGAGCTACAAAAGCGGTTTGTATGAACTGCTCGGCAAGATCAATCTGTTGCTGCAAAGAGAATTCTCGCGGAAGTGCGAGCGTCCAAGACCTACAATATCTCCCCCGCGGCCCCTCTTTTTTCTGCACTTCGTTCCACAAACGTTCTCTATCCTTCGCCCATGACGGGGCATTGTCCGGAGCAAGTATCCCCGTTGCTCGAATACGTTCTGAGCGTTCAGGGTTCGCCCGCTTTACTTTTTCTTCAATCTGATCATAGAGTCGTTCCCCACTTTGGTATGCTGCAGATGCAACAGGATTCTTTCCCTTCGCGCCGGACTTGTTGCTCATCCGCAAATAGTATATCGCCATACGACTCCCTCCTTGTACTTGATGTGGTGCATCAGCACCACGCGCCCGCAGGGCGTCCACTCTGACATCCCGTAGGATGGCAGAGCGCAACTGCCCCTTTCAAAGAAAGGGGTGTGGAGTTGCGCCCTTTCTTAACAAGAAAGGGAATGGACGCCTGCAGCGTCAAGATGATTACCGCTATCCGCAAATTCTCTGTACCCATGCTCCAGCGCATACGAGCAGAGAATGCGGACTTCTTCGACAGTCAGTGCACTTCCGAGACAAGCTTCTATTTCAGCCCCTAAGGTGATGAGCCGGTGCGTTCGAGCTTTCCGCTTCGCTTGCGCTAATTCATGTTCGAGTCTGATTTCTTGAAACTCATGCTTTAAGAGCTGTTCTTGCTGACGATGCAATTTTTCTGTTAATTGATTTTGCCGTGTCATAGCACCACCCCCTAGTTACATACAAAAATACTACCCCTAGCGAGGTAGTGCTTTTTCGCGTATTTTGCTATAAACAGTTCCTCAGCGACTCTGCCTAAAAAAAATCTGGAGACCAGTGAAATACAAAAACGCGCATCAGGCAGGACTTGCCCGATGCGCGTACAAGCGAACCGATGAACCGGATTGCACTTAATCGGCTCATCAAACTTTGAGACGTAGCAAGGTGTAGCAGAACTGTAGCGGAATAATTTCAGTCATTCAAAATTCTCCGAAATCATGCTACAATGGAGGCTAAGAAACACAGAAAGGCACGGTTATTCAAAGAAATCCACTACAGATTTGTCATTCTTTGAAAATCTTTTCACCGGACTTCTTTCCTAGAGGATGGACGCCGGTCTGTCTTACTCCGCGATGCCCGGCGTCGTCATCTGCTCCGGGGACAGGATGTGCTCGACGCGGGCCTTATCCATGAGGTGCTTTTCGAAGATGACCTGGCGGATGGGTTTGCCCGTCGTGTAGGCCTCCTTGGCGAGCATCGCGGATTTCTCATAGCCGATATGCGGCAGGAGCGCCGTGACGACGCCGACGCTGCGGTCGAGCCACTCCCGGCACTGCTTGCGGTTCGGCTCCATGCCGATGAGCAGCTTGTCGACGAAGGTATTCACCGCGTTCGTCAGATAGTTCATCGATTGGAATGTGTTGAACGCGATGACCGGCTCCATGACGTTGAGCTCGAACTGCCCGTTCTCGACGGCCATCGTGACAGCGAGGTCGTTGCCGATGACCTGGTAGCAGGCCTGGTCGAGCACTTCGGCAATGACCGGATTGACCTTGCCCGGCATGATGGACGAGCCCGGCTGGCGCTTCGGCAGAATGACCTCGTTGAGGCCGCAGCGCGGGCCGCTCGCCATGAGCCGGAAATCGTTCGCCATCTTGATCAGAACGAGAGCCGTGACCTTCATCGAGGCCGACACATCGGCAAAGCCATCCGTGTTGTTCGTCGCGTCGATCATGTTGTCGGCGGTCCGATAGGTCTCACCTGTGACCTCCGAGAGTTTCTCCGCGATTTTCGGGATATAGGTTTTTTCCGCGTTGAGGCCGGTGCCGACTGCCGTGCCGCCCATGTTGATGTAGTGGATCTCATCGAGTGCGCCCTCGATGCGCCGCATGCCGCGGCGGACCGCCGACGCGTAGGAGCCCATCTCCTGGCCGAGCGTGATGGGGACGGCGTCCTGCAGATGCGTGCGGCCCATCTTCAGGACATCGTTCCAGTCCTCGGATTTCCTCTCGAGTTCGCTGGCGAGGCGGTCGAGCGCCTTCAGGAGCTTTTGCGCCTTGTGGTTCATGCAGACTTTGATGCTTGTCGGAAACGAATCGTTCGTGGACTGCGCCATGTTCGCGTGATTGTTCGGCGAGACGATATCGTAGCGGCCGCGCGGCTGCCCGAGAATCTCGAGCGCGCGGTTGCTGAGCACCTCATTCATGTTCATGTTGATGGACGTGCCCGCGCCGCCCTGGATCGGGTCGACGGGGAACTGATCGAGCAGCTTGCCCTCTAGGATCTCATCTGCGGCCTGTACCAGCGCGCGGCCGATCTTCGCATCGAGACGGCCGGTCTCCATATTGGCGAGCGCCGCGGCCTTCTTGACCTTCGCGATGCTCTGCACGAATTCGGGGTCGAGTTTCTGCCCCGTGATGTGGAAATTGTCGACGGCGCGCATCGTCTGCACACCATAATACACGTTATCCGGGATCTCCATCTCACCGATAAAATCATGTTCTTTTCTCATGATGTTCGCCTTCCTTTCCATCTATGCTATGCTCTGACGCTTTACGCAGCCTCCTCGGCTGCCCTGTATTTCTCTTTACACTTGTATTGTATCATGTATACAAAATACATGCAAGCACAATTTTATATTTTGTCCACGAATGTATACAAAATACTTTACGTGAGCAAAAAAGCCCCTGCTCCCGCGGCTGCGCGGAAGCAGGGGTCTTAGTAACGTGATGCAAAAGCGGCAAAGCCATCAGCCGAGGACCTTGTTCAGGTACTCCTTGATCTCGTCGCCGTCTTCCATCTTCATGACGTCGGCGAGTAGTTCCTTCGCCTGAATCGAGGTGATGGAGCGCAGCTTCTCCTTGACACGCGGGATGGACGGCGCACTCATCGAGAGCTCGTGAATGCCCATCGCCGTGAGCAGAACGGCCGCGTTCGGGTCGGACGCCATCTCGCCGCACATGCCGGCCCAGATGCCGTTCTCGCGCGCCGCCGTGATCGTGCGCTGCACGAGGCGGAGCACCGCCGGGTTGAAGTGGTTGTAGAGGTACGAGATGCTCGCGTTGCCGCGGTCACAGGCCAGCGTATACTGAACGAGGTCATTCGTGCCGATAGAGAAGAAGTCCACATATTTCGCGAACGCCGGTGCCATGACGGCCGCCGCCGGCGTCTCCACCATGATGCCGACCTCGACGTTGTTCGCGTAGACCTTGCCTTCATGCGCGAGCTCCATCTTCGCCTCTTCGATGAACTCCTTGACCTGCTTGAACTCCGCGATGTTGATGATCATCGGGATCATGATGGCGACGCGCCCGTAGACGCCGGCGCGCAGGATCGCCTTGAGCTGCGGCAGGAACAGGTCGCGGCGGTGCAGGCTGATGCGGACGGCGCGGTAGCCGAGGAACGGGTTGTCCTCTTTCGGGATGTTGAGATACGGCAGCGGTTTATCGCCGCCGATATCCATCGTGCGGATGACGCAGAGCTTACCCGCACATTTCTCGACGGCTTCCTTGTACGCCTTGAACTGATCCTCTTCCGTCGGGATCTCTTCGCGGCCCATGAACACGAATTCCGAGCGGAACAGGCCGACGCCGTCCGCGCCGTAGTTCAGTGCGTTGTCGACATCCATATGCGTGCCGATGTTCGCCGCGAGCTTGACCTTGACGCCGTCCTTCGTGACCGCCGGAAGATCCTTGAGCGCCGCGTAATGCGCCGCGAGCTCTTCCTGCTTGCGGATCTTCTCCTGATAGGAGCCGATCTCCTCCTGCGACGGATTGATCGTGACCTCGCCGCGCTCACCGTCGAGGATGACGCGATCGCCGTCCGCAATCTTATCGATGCGGTTCTCCTTGTTCAGACCGACGATGGTCGGGATCGCGCGCGCCTTCGCGATGATGACGGCGTGCGCCGTCGTGCTGCCCGAGCCGAGCAGGACGCCGGCGATCTTGTCGGTCGGCATGCCGGCGATGACGGACGGCTCGATCTCATGACCGCAGAGGATGACCTTCTCGTCACCGATCTCTGGCTCCTTGACGCCGAGGATGTACTTCGCGACGCGCTTGCCGACATCGCGAAGGTCGACCGCGCGGGCCTTGAAGTACTCGTCGTCCATCGCCTCGAACATCTTCGCCTGCTCTTCGGACGCCTTGAGGACGGCGCGCGGCGCATTCTTGAGCTCATCGATCTTGTCTTCGATGGACTGCGCCATCATCGGATCCTGGATCATCATACGGTGCGCCTCGAGAATGGCCGCCTGTTCCTTCATCTCATCGTTCTTCTGCATCGTTTCGATGCTTTCCTGGAGATGCTTCGCAACGGCTGCAATCGCGGCCGTCGCCTTCTCCTTCTCTTCTGCCACCGTTCCCGGCTTGTAGTTGACGAGATAGCCGTCGAGGTTCTGCCCCGCGAGCATGATCTTGCCGATTGCGATGCCGGAGATGACTCCCTTTCCGCGTACTTTAACTGCCATTTCTCTTTCCCCCGTAAGACATTCGGGCATCCATCCCGGCTGTCTGAATGTTTTGTTTCTTTCCGTTCAAAAAAACCGGACTGGGGAAGGCCCCAGCCGGTCCCGTGAACATTCCCTTGCTTAGTCTTCGCCGAACTTCGAGTTGACGAGATCAACGAGTGCCTTGACGGCCTCAGCCTCATCCGGACCGTCCGCAACGATCGTCATCTCCGTGCCCTTGACCAGGCCCATGCTCATGATCATGAGGATGCTCTTCGCATCCACCGTCTTGCCCTTGGCCTGGATCTGAACCTTGGACTTGAACTTCGTCGCCGTCTGCACGAAAATCGATGCCGGGCGTGCGTGAATCCCCGTCTTGTTCTCAATCGTAACCGTCTGCTGCGTCATAATGAATCTCTCCTTATCTTCTCCTGCGGGAGTCCGGCTCCCGCGCATCGTTTCTGTCATATGTATAATATGCAAACCGCGTGCCAACTTTTACATCGTGACAGAAATTCTTCTTTATTTTTTCGAAAAAACCGCATGTATACGGTATTCTTCGATAAAAATCTTTTTTTAGCACCCTCTGAAAGCATGCCTTTATCTCCGGCGAATTCCTTTTCCTTCTTTCGGGTTCTGGTAATTTTTACCAAAAACTCGAGGGGTATTGGTAATTTTATCCACGCGCTGGTAAATTATACCAATCCGTACTTTCGCGCCTTTGCCGCGACGGTCTTATGCGAAATGCCGAGCTGCTTCGCGGCGGCGTTGAACGTACCGCACTGCTTCAGGGCGTTCGCGATGATCTGCTTCTCGTAGTCCTTCCACGGCAGCACGGCATCCGAGGCCTCAACCCCCGACGCGCGGATCTCGCGCGTCGCGGTTTCGCCGCGGATATACGACGGCAAGACGTCGACCGTGATGGTCTGTCGATCCATCAGCGTGATCACGCGCTCCATGATGTTCTCGAGTTCGCGGACATTCCCCGGCCAGCGGTAATGCATCAGCAGGTTCATCGCCTCCGGCGTGATACCCTGCACCGGCTTATGTGCCTCGTCGCTGATCTTCTTGATGAAGTGTTCAACGAGCAGCGGGATATCATCGACGCGATCGCGGAGCGGCGGCAGCTTGATGGGAATGACGTTCAGGCGGTAGTAGAGATCCTCGCGGAACATGCCGTCGCGCACCATCTGCTCGAGGTCGCGGTTTGTCGCCGCGATGATCCGCACGTCGACGTGGATGGTCTCCTCACCGCCCACGCGGTCAAACTCCTTCTGCTGGAGCACGCGCAGCAGGCGAACCTGCATTTTCTTGTCCATCTCCCCGATCTCATCGAGGAAGATCGTGCCGTGGTTCGCGAGCTCGAACTTGCCGAGCTTGCGCCGCACGGCCCCCGTGAAGGCCCCCTTCTCGTGTCCGAACAGCTCGGACTCGAGCAGCGTGCCGGGGATCGCGCCGCAGTTCACGCGAATATACGGGCCGCGCCGCCGCTTGCTCGCGTAGTGGATGCCCTCGGCGATCATCTCCTTGCCCGTGCCGCTCTCGCCCTGGATCAGCACGGTCGCTGCACTCTCCGCCGCCTTGGTCGCGAGCGCGAGCACGTCGACGACCTTGCCGCTTTTCCCGATGTAGTTCGAGAAGGCCGCCGCCGTCTTTTTCGTGCGCAGGAGCTCCTGCTCGAGATAATCCGCACGCGCCGTGAGCTGGGAGAGCCGCTCCATGAGGTTTTGGATCTCCGTGATGTCCTTGATGACGGACACGGCTCCCGTGATCTCCCCGTCGACGAAAATCGGGTTGACGTTCGCGACGACCGTCGTGCCGTTCTTCTTGCGGCTCAGCACGCCGATGCGCGCGATGCCGGATTTCAGCACGCCGACGCGGTTGCCGTCCGGCGCGGACTCGTAGACGTTCTGCCCGAGCACCATTTCCTTCGTCTTGTGCACGATGCGCAGGTACGACGGGTTCACATAGGTGATAACGCCCGATTTCTCGACAACGCAGATGCCGTCCTGCACCGACTCGAGGATCATCTCGAGCCGTTCCTGCATCAGGGCGTTCTCGTGCAGCAGGCGGTCGACCTCGCGGGCCTCCGTACGGTCGCGCATCTCGAAATCGCCCTCGAGGAACGGGATCATCTCCTCGACGGCGTCCTGATTCGCTTCCTCGTTCGCGCCGTCCGCGGAGATGAACACCGAATCCCCGCCCATCACCTTCAGGGCAATGAGCTTCATGAGGCTGTGCATCTCGCACCGCTCGCTTTTCGCCGTGCGCAGGTACAGATGACAGCCGTATTTCTGTCCCAGCTCCTGTGCGCGCTGCACAATCATCGCTGCGACTCGGACATGGATGCCACTGTCGTTGTGAATCACGGCTTCCCTCTCATATAGCATAGACGTCTTCCTTTTCTGTCTGCGCGGGGGCTGCCGGCATTTTCTGCCGATTTGCCTTTATTCCACCTTATTATACTATAAAACTCCATCAAAGTCGCGCGAAATCCGCAATTCGTTGAAAAACTTTGGAAATAATGGTATAAATATAAGTATACAAAAGCGAGTTAGCAGGATTTTGCCCTCCATACCGCGAAAAGTACAGGGTATGGAACCGAACGGAAGGGAGATGACCGCAGGATGTCCTTCTTGCTGATTACGGGAAGCATCATGGCCGCGAGCATCTTCCTGATCGAGAAGCTCTGTCGTCTCTTTGGCATCGAGCTCAAACGGTCCTCTTTGGTTCTGTGCGCCGTCATGGCCTTCGTCGTGAACGCGCTCGCCATCGCGCTGTCGCCGTTCCTGACGCACGCGCATTACGCGCGCCTGTTCGGGCTCGTCGTGCTCGCGGCCGGCATCGTGACGCTGTTCAACGAGCGCCTGCTGCGCCACGACGAGGCAGAACAGGCGGCAAAGGCCGCGGCGCAGCAGCTCCCCGTCGGGGAAATGCCGCACCGGGAAAAGAAGGCAGAGGAGATGGCTGCCGTGCCAGAGCACAAAGACGCTGCGGAACAGCCCGAGGAGGCGCCTGCCCCGCAGGCCACCCCAAAAAAGGCACCGGCAAAGCCGAAAAAGGCACCAGTCGTCCCCCAAAAAGCACCAGCCAAGCCCCAAAAGGCGCCATCCGAGATGCCAGCGGCCAAAAAGCAGCCAGCGGAGCCCCACTTGCCGCTGATCGTCGGCGCCAAGGGCTCCGCTGCCGACCAGGCGGCGCGGCAGCTCCCCGCCGCCGCGGCAAAAGCACCGGAGGAGACGAAACCGTCCGCATCGCCGCGCCCGGTCACCATCCCGGCGCCCGCCGCCGCGGCGATAGCGGCCATCGACGCGATGGATTCGCTCGACGCGCTGCTCGACTACATTCTGCAGACGGACGAGGTCCCAGCAAAGGTCTACGCGGCCCGGCGTGCGCTTGCGCGCTATGGGAGCGATTCCTACGCGCCATTCCTGATGATCGAGCTCGCGAACCTCTACAAGGACAACGCCGCCTATGCAAGCGCCATCGAGGTCTACGCGCAGGCGCTTCAGAACCCCATTATCGCAGACAACGCTGCCATGGCCGAGAAGTTCCGGGAGGCCCTTCTCTACCTGCGCACCGTTTTGTCCATATTGAAAAGGCATCAAGCCACTGCCATGAAGTTCCCGGATATCCCGGATGCATGGATGCAGGAAATCGAAGCTGCAGACGAGCAAGCAGAACAGGCAGAAAAGCATCATCCAGATTTGGAGGAAGATAAGCATGAAGAAAAGTGAAGAAATCCTCGGTCTGCCGATCATCAGTATCACGGAAGGCCGTGAGCTCGGCATGAGCAAGACCCTGCTGATCAATGCGCACGAGGGCAAGGTCGCGGCCATCACGATTGAGGACGCGGACTGGTACCGCGGCGTCAAGCTGATCCCGTACGACAGCGTCATCGCCATCGGTGACGACGCCGTCACGATCACGAACAGCGAGAACATCCTGACGCTCGAGGACGCCGGCGACTACGAGACGCTGCTCGACGAGAACATCCGCGTCATCGGTACAAAGGCCATCACGAAGACCGGTACCATCCAGGGCAAGATCACGGAGCTCTTCATCGGCGACGACGGCAAAATCGAGAAATGCGAAATCACGGCCCCGGACGGCACGACCTCCGAAATCACGAGCGACCAGATCTCGATTTTCGGGAAAGAGGTCACGGTCATCGATCCGGGTGCCGAAAAAAAAACCGTGACGCCGGCACCGGCCGCTGAAGCGCCGAAACCGGTGGTCGAAGCACCGAAGCCGGCCGCAAAGCCGGAGCCGGTCAAGGAAGCGCCAAAACCAGAGCCAAAACCGGCGGCACCAGCCGTAAAGCCAGAGCCGCCCAAGGCAGCGCCGGAACCGGTAAAGCCTGAGCCGAAGAAAGAGGCGCCCAAAGCGGCGCCGCAGCCGGCCAAGGATCCGAAGCAGGCCGCCGCAGACAAGGCGACCGAGGAGCGCCACCGCCGCTTCCTGCTCGGCAAGAAGGCCGCGCGCACGATCAAAACGGATAACGGCGTGACCATCGTCGAGGCCGGCGCGGACATCACGGAAGAAGTCCTGCAGAAGGCAAAGCTCGCGAACAAATTCATCGAGCTCTCCATGAACGTACAGTAAAACACGAGATAGAAAAGGAGCCTGTCCGGCACGCCGGACAGGCTCCTTTCTATCTTCTACCCGCTCAGGGTTTCTTTTCCTGTTCTTCCTTCAGGATATCGTCGAGGGTATGCCAGGCCATGACCGCGCATTTGACGCGAGCCGGCATGTGACTGACGTTCTGCAGGGCGAGCGCCTCATCGAGCTCCTCGAGCTCGCTCTCGTCCGTAACCTCGCCCTTGATCATCGCGATGAATTTCTCCGCGAGCTCACGCGCCTTCTCGACGCTCTTGCCCTTGATCAGGTCGATCATGATATCCGTGCTCGCCTGCGAGATGGCACAGCCGATGCCCGTGAACGCAGCATCCGTGACGATGCCGTCCTTGATTTTCAGCTGCAGGGCGAGCTCGTCGCTGCAGCTCGGGTTATGCGCCGCGACGGAACAGGTCGGATGCTCGAGCGGATGCTTGTTCTCCGGATCGCGGCTGTGTTCGCTGACGAGCTCTGTATAGATGCTCTCAATCCCCATAACCGAGTACCCCCCTTACCTTCTTGAGCGCCGCAACGAGGTGGTCAACGTCCTCGCGCGTGTTGTAGAAATAGAAGCTCGCGCGGCAGGTCGCATTCTGACCGAGGTAGGTCATAAGCGGCTGCGCGCAGTGATGCCCCGCGCGCACGTCGACGCCGAAGCTGTCGAGGATCGTCGCGACATCGTGCGGGTGTACATCCTTGACGTTGAACGTGAGGATGCCCGTCTTATTGTCCCGCTGCGAATGGCAGCCGTAGAGCTCGATATACGGGAGCGCTTGGAGCTGCGGCAGCGCGTACGCGACGAGATCCTTCTCTATGGCCTCGATGGTATCGTAGCCGACCTGGTTCAGATAGTCGATCGCCGCAGAAAGACCCATCGCGCCGCCGACGTTCTGCGTGCCCGCCTCGAACTTCGCCGGGAGCTCCGCGTAGGTCGTCTCCTGCTCCTGCACGTATTCGATCATATCGCCGCCGCGCAGGAAGGGCGGCATCGCGTCGAGCAGATCGTATTTGCCATAGAGCACGCCGATACCCATCGGTGAGAGCATCTTATGCCCTGAGAACACGAGGAAATCCGCATCGAGCGCCTGTACATCGACAGGCATATGCGGTACGGACTGCGAGCCGTCGACAATAGCGACCGCGCCGACGCTGTGCGCCTTGTCCACGACCTTTTTTACGTCATTCTTGAGACCGAGCACGTTCGAGACCTGCGTCACCGCGACGATTGTCGTCTTTTCCGTGATCTTGTTCTCGATATCCTCGTCCGACAGGTTGCCATCCTCCGTCAGATAGATGTATTTGAGCACCGCGCCCTTCGCCTGCGCAACGAACTGCCACGGCACGAGGTTGCTGTGATGTTCCGCGATCGTGATGACGATTTCATCGCCGGGCTGCACCTTCTTCAGGCCGTAGCTGTACGCGAGCAGGTTCAGCGACTCCGTGGCGTTGCGCGTGAAGATGATTTCCTCCGGGCGCTTCGCGTGGACGAACGCCGCGACCTTTGCGCGCGCCTTTTCGTAGATCTCCGTCGCCTCGACGGAAAGCTGGTAGGCCCCGCGGTGCGGGTTCGCATTGAACTTCCGATAGTACGCGTCGACGGCCTCGAGAACCTGTACCGGCTTCTGCGTGGTCGCCCCGCTGTCCAGGTATGCGACGCGATGTCCCCCCGCCTGCTCCTGCAGGACGGGAAAATCCTTCAGAAAATCGTTTCCGTCTGCCATCAGTTCTTCAGCCTCCCCTTCAAGAACGCCTGAATCTCCTCTTTGAGCGCATCGTCGGGGATGCGGTCAAGCACCGGGTTGAACGAGGCCTTGACCACGAGGCGCTGTGCCTCCGCAAGATCGAGCCCGCGGTTCATCAGATAGAACAGCTTATTCTCGTCCATGCGGCCGACCGAGACGGCATGGTGTCCGTCGACGTCGTCCTCATGTGAGAGCATGATCGGCACGGAACGGTTGCGCGCGTGGTCGGAAAGCATCATAACTTCCTCGTTCTCGCGCCCGACCGAGCCGCTCGTCCCCTCGAGGAAATCGAGTGTCCCGCGGAAAATCTTCTCCGACTGGCCGAGAAGCGCCCCGCGCACCTGCATGTTCGCGTCGGTCTTTCTGCCGCGCTGGCGGATGATGTAGTTCAGGTCAATCTTCCGCGCACCGTCGCCAAAATAAAGGCCCCAAACATCGGCCTTGCTCTCGTCGCCGTCGAGGTTCACCGTGAGCTCTGACGCCGTATGCGAGGCGCCCGCCTCGACCACCGTATACGAAAAAGCGCCGCCCTTGCCGACCCTTGCCGTGACGCGGCTCGTATAGGCCTCGTCTGTCGGTGCGAGCTGAACATTCACGAGATGCATCCGCGCGCCGGCCGCCACATCGACCGCGACCTCCTGCGCGCCGCCCTTCCGGTTCACGTAGACGACCGTATCCTCCTGGTTCTCCGCGACGGAAAGCTTCGTCTGCTGAAGCTTCGCGCCGACCTGCTCCGGTACCCGCACCTCATTGACGCCGAGCCAGCGCCACGTGCGCATCGGGATAGCGGAGAAAATTTCTTCCTCAACCGCTGGTTTTGCCATGTTTCTTCCTCCTATCCCCTCAGCCCATCGTTCCGTCGAGCTCAATGTTGACGAGGTTGTTCATCTCCACCGCGTACTCGAGCGGCAGCTCTTTCGCAATCGGCTCGACGAAGCCGCGCACGATCATCGCGCGCGCCTCATTCTCCTCGATGCCGCGGCTCGTCAGATAGTAGAAGGCCTCATCGCTGATGCGGCCGATCTTTGCCTCATGCCCGATATCCGCCTCATCGCCCTCGATATCCATGGTCGGCAGGGTATCGCTGCGCGACGCGTTATCGAGCATCAGGGATTCGCAGTTGACCGAGCATTTCGCGTACGGCGCATTTTTCGTAACCTTGACCGCCGAGCGGTAAGTCGCCTTGCCGCCGGCCTTCGAAATCGTGCGCGTGTTGATGTTCGCGGACGTATGCGGCGCCGCGTGAATCACACTCGCCCCCGTGTCGAGGTCCTGCCCGGAGGACGCGAACGTCACGCCCGTGAACTCGCAGCGCGACCCCTCGCCGTGCAGAATGGTGCACGGATAGAGGCAGGAGACATGCGAGCCGAACGAGCCGGACACCCACTCCATGATACCGTCTTTCTCGACGAGCGCGCGCTTCGTGTTCAGGTTCATCATATTGCGCGACCAGTTCTCAATCGTGCTGTAGCGCAGGCGCGCGCCTTCCTTGACGAAAAGCTCGACGCAGCCCGCGTGCAGATTCGTGACGTTGTACTTCGGTGCCGAGCAGCCCTCGATGAAATGCAGGCTCGCGCCCGGCTCGACGATGATCAGCGTGTGTTCGAACTGGCCCGCGCCGGCCGCGTTCAGGCGGAAATAGGACTGCAGCGGGATATCGACCTGCACGCCCTCCGGCACGTAGACGAACGAGCCGCCCGACCAAACCGCACCGTGCAAAGCCGCGAACTTATGATCCTTTGGCGGCACGAGCGTCATGAAATACTCCTTGACGATATCCTCGTGCTCGCGGATCGCCGTCTCCATATCCGTGTATATGACGCCCTTATCCGCCATATTTTTCTGCAGCGAATGATAGACGATCTCGGAATCGTACTGCGCGCCGACGCCGGCCAGCGACTTCTTCTCGGCCTCTGGGATGCCGAGCCGGTCAAACGTGTCTTTGATATCCGTCGGCACGTCCTTCCAGTTGCCCGTCATCTTCGCATCCGGCTGCACATAGGCCGTGATCTCGTCCATATGCAGATCCGAGAGATCCGGCCCCCAGGACGGCATCGGGAGCTTGTTGTAGATTTCCAGCGACTTCAGGCGGAAGTCCCGCATCCAGTCCGGATCGTGCTTGCGCTTCGAGATATCGAGCACGACCTCCTCCGAGAGCCCCTGCTCGGTCTTATAGATGGAATGGTCTTCATTTCGGATATCGTAGAGCGTGCGCTCGATATCCTCCACGTAGGTTTTCTTCTTCTCTGCCATCTTGCGCGCCTCACTTTTCCTGTTCGCTCTGAATGTGCGTGAACCCGCGGCGGCTGATTTCGTCGACGAGCTCAGGGCCGCCCTCCTCGACGATTTCACCGTTCATGAGGACGTGAACGTAGTCGACCTTGAGCTTGTCGAGGATGCGTGCATTATGCGTGATGATGACGCACGAGTTGTTTTCGTTATGGAATTTCGCGACGCCCTCCGAGACGATCTTCACCGCATCGACATCGAGCCCGGAATCCGTCTCGTCGAGCAGTGCGAGCTTCGGGTTCAACATCAAGAGCTGCAGGATTTCCGCGCGCTTCTTCTCGCCGCCGGAAAAACCGACGTTCAGGTAGCGATCCGCGTACTCCGGCTTCATCTTGAGCTCCTCCATCGTCGCCCTCAGCTGCTTGCGGAACGGCAGAATCTTCGATTTCTTTCCCGTGACCGCCTGCATCGACGTGCGGATCATATTCTCGAGCGTGATGCCCGGGATCTCCTCCGGCGTCTGGAACGAAAGGAACAGCCCCTTGCGCGCGCGATCATAGGTCTTGAGCGGCGTCATGTCCTCACCCTCAAAGAGCATCGTGCCACCGGTGACCTGATACTTCGGATGCCCCATGATCACGTTCATCAGCGTCGACTTGCCCGAGCCGTTCGGGCCGAGGATCACGTGAACCTCCCCCTTGCCGATGGAAAGGGACAGTCCCTTTAAGATCTCCTTATCCTCTACCCCGGCGTGCAGGTCTTTGATTTCCAGTAATTTCTCCGACATATTCAGCTCTCCTAATCTTATCGCTATGCCCTCACCAAAACAGCCCCGCAATCGCGAGGCTGTTCTCGGCATCGTTGATACCTTAGTAAAATACTCGGGATTAACGATTTTTATTTTAGAGGCTTTTGGAATAAATGTCAATAGGCCGGACGAAAGTCGGCAAAAATCCCTCTCAATCCTCCGCGCGCTGCTTTTCCAAGATGGCGCTAAACGCTGCGATGCGCATGGGCTTGCCGAACAGGAATCCCTGCGCGTAGTGGCAGCCATTGCACAGCAGGAGTTCCTCCTGCTCGCGCGTCTCGACGCCCTCACAAAGCACCAGCATGCCGAGGTCGCGTCCCAGGGCAATGACGTGGCGCAGGATTCCCTCCGAGCGCACATCCTCTTCGGCCGCGATCAGCATCGCGCGGTCAATCTTCATGATGTCCATGGGCAGGTTCCGGAGCATCGCGATCGACGAATAGCCCGTGCAGAAATCGTCCATGGCCAGCGAGAAACCAAGCGCGTGCAGCTCGTCGATGATATGCTTCGCGTTCTCACGCTTGCCCTGCGTCCCGAAATCGATGAAGGCGGTTTCCGTGAGCTCGAGCTCGATGCTGCCGGGGGGCAGATGGTATCCCCCGATGATTTTCTTCATTTTTTCGAGATAGCCCTTTTCCGTGATATGCAGACTGGACTGATTGACAGAGATCGGGACGAGTTCTTCCCCGCGGTCCGCATAAAACTGCTGGAGTTCCAGCACCTTGCGCAGCATATAGTAATCGAGCTCTACGGCAAAGCCGTTCCGCTCAAAGAATTCTATGAACTGCCCCGGCGTCAGAAAGCCAAGCTCCGGGCTCTGCCACCGCACGAGGGCTTCCGCTCCGACGATCTTCTGCGCACCGATGTTGTATTTCGGCTGCAGCCAGACCTGGAATTCCTCCTCCTGCAGCGCCTTGTGCATCCAATGCTCCATCTCGCGCTGGCGGTCCAAGGCTGCCCGCATCTTCTCGTTGTAGGCCACGCAGAGCTTCGCATTCTTTACGGCCTCGTCGAGCGCCGTCTGCAGGCAGGCCAGATAGCGGTCCATCACTTCGCCGTCAACGTGCGTGTCCGGCTCCACCTGGAAAAATCCGATGTTGTATTCAAAATTTGTCGTAAAGGATACGCCGACCTCCATGGAGCCAGCTTCCCGCTGGATGAGCTCCGCCGCCTGCTGCGGCGTCATGTCCTCCGGCATGACAAAAAATGCGTAGAGCCGCGTGAGCTCCGAATTCACCGCATCCTCGAGCATCCAGCGATGCGCTGCGCGCACGCGGTTTCGCACCTTCAGGACGGCCGGGATCAGAAGATCCCGGTTGTAGCTGTCTTTGATGAGCGACACGTGCTGCAGCGTGAGCAGCATGAGCCAGAGCCGCCCGCGCATCTGCTCGTTCCGCCGCTGGGCGATGAGCCGCGGACCGAACGTGATGAACCAGGTCAGCGTATGCATGCCCGTCGTGCGCTCCGTATAGGCGAGCGTCTGCATGGCCTGGTTATGCCGACGCCGGTAGTGAACGTAGAGCAGGGCCAGCGCGATAAGGGCCAGGACCACGAGAGCGGCGAACTGAAGCGTTGCGACGGGATTCCGCAGCAGGATTTCCTGCAGACCGTGGTTTTCCTTACCGGAAAAGAATTGCTGATTGACGACGCCCTGCACCGCCTTCGGGTCGATCTGCACGATGGCCTTGTTCAGGATGCGCAACAGGCGCGGGTCGGCATCCTTGTGCACGGCGATCGACACGCCATGCGAAAAGACTACGCCGCCGTTCGTATAAAGGTTGTAGTAATTCCCGTTGTAGATATCGTGCTGCACCGTGATAGCCTTGGCAAAGGTCATGTCCGCCAGGCCCTTGCTGACCGCGTCCATGCATTCGTGGACCGTATTGAAATAGATGCGCTGTTTTTCCGGGTACCGCTTTTCCACAAACTGCTTCGTGTAGTAGTGTCCACGCACGCAGGCGACGACCGGTTCGTCCGGTACCTTGGCCCCGCGCCGCATAACCGTTACATAATCGATCTGGATATACGGGAAGGTGATGCGCGCTTCGTTGTCTTCGGCCCAGTTGAAATCGCTGTTAAAGTCCGTGATGATATCCGCCTCGCCATTGTGGAAGCCCTGCAGCAGCGCGTTGTTGTCGCCGAGGTTCCGGCTTTCGATCGGGATGCCGATCTCCTGGGAGATCATCTGCATGATCTCCGCGACCACGCCCTTGGCTTCGTTGTCCTCAAAATAGCTGTACGGCTCCTGGTCTTCCGAGGACACGGCCGTCAGATGGCCGAGGCTATGGATATAGGCGCGCTCCTCTGGCGTCAGATCGATACGCGCGTCAACCTGGCTGTATTTCTCGAGGATATGCTCGCGCAGCAGAGGATCCGACAGCAGGGCATCGGTCATCGCCTGGTCGAATTTCGCCTTTACCGCCTGTCCGCGCGGGGTCTGCGCATAGGCCAGATAGGTGTTCCGATAGCTCAGCGGGATCAGTGCTTGGACTCCCGCCTGCGGATGGAAGGAACTGGTTATGATGGCGTCGATGGCGCCGCTGTCATAATCCGGATCGATAGTGCCAGGCACCGTGTAGCGGCGCAGGTCATAGCCAGGCACATAGTGGCTGAACTGGTGGTTCAGCCACTCCGTCACGGCGTTCGGGTCAAAGGCCGGCCCGAAATACCCGACTTTGATCTGCTGCCCGGAGTCCAGGGTCGAGGCGTCGCGGAACGCCGCCTCGATCGTCGTCTGAAAAACCGGTTCCGAGGAAAGCGGGTACTTGCTCGTTCCGTGTGCGGGCGCCAGGACGGCCGGCAGGATGTCGATCTCCCCGCTGTCGAGTCGTGCGTAATTCTCACCGTCCGTTCCCGGTACATAGATGATATTGACGCCGGCATAGGCGGCGATGGTCTCCATGAAATCGTACAGGATCCCGCTGTATTCCCCGTCCTCGTTGCGCGTCAGCAGATTCGGCATATCGCGATAGCCGACGCGGATGGTCTGCATGTCCTGTTCCTCCGCGCAGGCGCGCCCCCATGGGAAAAGCGCAGCGAAAAGAACGGCCAGCATGAGCAGGACCGTGCCCCATGTTCTTCTTTTCTTTCCCGTCAATCCGTCCATGTTCAACCCCCGATGGAATACGAACTCTCTACTATGTCTAGATGCTTCTCTTTTTCATCGCTTATGCATTCTTCTCTTTTTTCTTCGCTTTTTCCTTCTCCAGAAGAATGTTTTTGCACAAAAAACGGGAATCCGTGCCAACCCTGTACGGATTCCCGCTCGTTACGTTCTTTTTTGCGATCAGAAAATATCGTTTGCGAGGACGATGGTCTCGTCGCGGTTCGGGCCAACCGACACGATGCCGAGACGGATGCCCGTGACCTCGGCCATACGCTCGAGGTAAACCCTTGCCTCTTTCGGCAGGTCCTCGTACTTGCGGACCTTCGTGATGTCCGTTTTCCAGCCGGCAAACGTCTCATAGACCGGCTCGACCTCGCTGAGGACCTTCAGGCTCGCCGGGATCTCGTTCAGGAGCTTGCCCTGGTAACGGTAGCCCGTGCACATCTGGATCGTATCGAAGTCGTCGAGGATATCGAGGCGCGTGACCGCCATGTAGTCGATGCCCGACAGGATGCCGGCATAGCGCACGACACAGGCGTCCAGCCAGCCCGTGCGGCGCGGACGGCCCGTGACGACACCGTACTCGTGACCGATCTCACGCAGGCGATTCCCCGTCTCATTGAGCTGCTCCGTCGGGAACGGGCCCTCGCCAACGCGCGTGCAGTACGCCTTGACGATGCCGATGACCTTGTCGATCTTCTGCGGGGCAACGCCGCAGCCAACCCCCACGCCGCCGGAAACCGGATGCGAGGCCGTGACGTACGGATAGGTGCCGTAGTCGATGTCGAGCATCGTCGCCTGTGCGCCCTCGAACAGGATCTTGCGGCCCGCTTTGATTTCTTCGTCGAGCAGGGCAATCGTATCGCAGACATACGGGCGCAGGCGATCCGCATAGCCCTCGTATTCCTTTAGGATCTCGTCGTAGTCCAGCGGCGCGTGATCGTAGAGGAGCGCGAGCTCGCGGTTCTTGACCGCGAGGTTCTCCTTGAGCTTCTGCGCGAACGTCTCCTTCTCCACGAGATCGCAGACGCGGATGCCGATGCGGTTGTCGCGGTCCACATAGCAGGGGCCGATGCCGTTCTTCGTCGTGCCGACCTTGTTCTTGCCGCGGGCCTCATCGCCGAGCCCGTCCATCAGACGATGATAGGGCAGCACGACCTGCGCGCGGTTCGAAATGCGGATCCCCGAGAGGTCGATGCCGCGGGAAGCGAGACTGTCCATCTCCTGCAGCATGACCTTCGGGTCGAAAGCGACACCGTTGCCGACGACGCAGTGCGAGCCCTTGAACAGGATGCCGGACGGCATCAGGCGGAGCTTGTAGGCCTCGCCATCGACGACGACCGTATGGCCGGCGTTCGCGCCGCCCTGGAAACGCACGACCGTATCCGCCTGCTGCGCGAGATAGTCGACGATCTTGCCCTTGCCTTCATCGCCCCATTGTGTGCCGGTTACTACTACTGTTGACATAAGCGTTTACCCCTTTGAATTAGAGTCCGAAGCGCGCAAAGATCATGTCGACATTGCGCAGGAAATATTGATAATCGAAGCAGTCGTCGATTTCTTCCTTCGAGAGATACTTCGTGATATCCGGATCCTTCTCGACGTTCGTGCGGAAATCCTCACCTTTCATCCAGCGCTTCATCGCATTGCGCTGTACCCATTTGTACGCATCTTCGCGGAGCACGCCCTTGTCGACGATGGCAAGCAGAATGCGCTGGCTGTAAATGAGGCCGCCCGTACGATTCATGTTGTGCAGCATCTTCTCCGGATAGACGAGAAGCTTGTCGACGATATCCGTGAGCTTCGCGATGCAGTAGTCGAGGTTGATGGACGAATCCGGCAGAATCACGCGCTCAACCGAGCTGTGCGAGATGTCGCGCTCATGCCAGAGCGTGATGTCCTCGAGCGCCGCGACGGCGTTGCCGCGGTTCAGGCGGGCCATGCCGCTGACGCGCTCGCAGTTGATCGGATTGCGCTTATGCGGCATCGCGGACGATCCCTTCTGTCCCGGGGAGAAATACTCCTCGGCCTCGCGGATATCCGTGCGCTGCAGATTGCGGATCTCCGTCGCGATCTTCTCGAGTGTCGAGGAGCAGATCGCGATGGCGAGCACGAATTCCGCGTGGCGGTCGCGCTGGATGACCTGCGTCGCGAGGCGCACCGGCGTCAGGCCGAGCGTCTTGCCGACCATCTGCTCGACCTTCGGGTCAATGTTCGAGTACGTGCCGACCGCACCGGAAAGCTTGCAGACCGAGACCGTCTTTTTCGCGTGCTCGAGGCGATCGATGTCGCGCTCGACCTCCGCGCTCCAAAGCAGGAGCTTCAAACCGAACGTCATCGGCTCCGCATGGATGCCATGCGTGCGGCCGATGCACGGCGTGTGTTTGAACTCCGCGGCGCGGCGGCGCAGCACCTCCTGGAACTTCTTCATGTCGTCGAGCAGAATGTCGCAGGCGTCGCGCATCTGCATGCAGACCGCCGTGTCCTTGACGTCGCTCGACGTCAGGCCTTTGTGGATGTATTTCGAATCCTCACCGACATGCTCGGCCACATTCGTCAGGAACGCGATGATATCGTGATGCGTGACCGACTCGATCTCATGAATGCGGTCGACCTCAAACCCCGCCTTCGCGCGGATGTTCTTCGCGGCCTCCTTCGGGATTTCTCCCAGCTCTGCCATCGCATCGCAGGCAGCCATCTCAACGTTCAGGATGTACTGCCATTCGTTCTCGACCGACCAGAGCTTGCCCATCTCCGGACGCGTGTAACGTTTGATCATCAGTGAGTTCCTCCTCTAAGTACCTGGCGGCGTCTCTGCACCGCGGAAGTGAAAACACAAAAAGACTCAAACAGCGTATTTCTCTATGGTGGAGAAATGCCCCATTCGAGTCTGGAGATTACCTTATTTCCCTTATCTATCATACCATTTTCAAGGGAGGACTGTCAACGCCACAGGCGAGATTCCGTCCGTTTTCCGCGCATCAATCTGCTTCCTGCGCTCGCGCCGCACGCTTGTTGTGCCGATAGCGAAGATACAGCGCCGCGAAGACGACCGCACAGACGCCGAGGAAGATCAGGCTGACCTGATGGCCGACCACGAGCATGACCTGCCAGCTCTTGCCGAGCAGCATGCCGATGGCGAGGATCAGTGCCGTCCAGGGCAGCGAGCCCGCGATGGTATAGAACATGAATCGCTTCAGATCGACATGCGCGAAGCCGGCCGGCAGCGAGATAAACGTGCGGACGACCGGCAGCATGCGGCTGAAAAACACCGCTTTCAGCCCGTACCGATCAAACCAGCGCTGTGCAATATCCACATGGGAGGGCTTGATCAGGAAATAATGACCGTACCGGTCTACGAGCGGGCGCCCGCCGTAATGGCCGACCGCATAGGCGAAGATGGACCCAGCGAGCCCACCGATCATACCGAAGAGCAGGACCGTTACGAAATCCATCTGCCCGGCAAAAATCAGATACCCGGCAAAGCCAAGAATCAGCTCCGACGGAATGGGAATGCAGGCGTTCTCGGCCATCATCAAGACAGCAACCGCCACATAGCCCCAGTCGCGAATGAACTCCAGGAACAACCCCGAAAACTGCTCCATGATAAACTCCTTCCCCTTCGTTGCCCATACGGGCCATTCTTTCTATCTACGAGTCATTATACGCAGGAAAACTGAAAATACAAGGGGGATTACGCAAGAAATTTGATCCCGGCCTGAACGAGCCCAAAGACGCCGAAAAGCAAGAAGATCCCGCCGGAAAGGCAGCGCATCGTCTTCGCGGGAAGTTTCCGGTGGAGCAGGGCGCCGAGAATCAGGCCCATGCAGTCCGCGAGCAGCATCCCGGAGACGGCGCCCAGCAGAACATACAGCCAGGCATCGTACTGCGCCGCCATCGCCATCGTCGCGAACTGCGTTTTGTCGCCCATCTCGCCGAGGATAAACGCAATCGCAACGGACAAGACCGGCCCGTAACTCGAATCACCCGCATCCTCACCCTCGTCGTCCTTCGCGCGCAGTGTCCAAATGCCGAAGCCAAGAAAAAGCAACGCGGCGAGGAAGGCCATGAGCTGCTCCGGCATCCAACGGCCGAGGATCGAGCCAACCGCTACGGCGAGCGAATGCACGATCAAAATGCCGATGGTCATGCCAGCCAGTACCCTTTTCCAGTCGTATTTTGCCGCAAAGGCCATGACGACGAACTGCGTCTTGTCCCCCATCTCGGCCAAAAACACCACAAAAAAAGCCGCCACAAACGCATCCATACTCCGACAGCCCCTAAAAAAACAGAACATACA
>JALFBM010000068.1 GCA_022773425.1 Selenomonadaceae bacterium | reverse complement strand
CAAGACCGTAAATTATGAGGTTTTCAAATGGGTGTTGAACTTGTCCCTGCAGGAAAGAAGCTTCCTGAAGACATTTTTGTTGTTGTAGAGATTCCGCAGAACTCCGATCCTATCAAGTACGAAGTTGATCATGACTCCGGTTGCATTTTCGTAGACCGCTTCATGGCCACCCCGATGTTCTATCCGTGCAACTACGGCTTCATCAACCAGACCCTGTCCCTTGACGGCGATCCGCTTGATGTCCTCGTTCCCACTCCCTATCCGCTTATCCCCGGCTCCGTAATCCGCTGCCGTCCTGTCGGCATTCTCCAGATGGAGGATGAGTCAGGCGTTGACGCCAAGATCGTCGCAATGCCCCACAGCAAGATGACCAAGATCTATGAGAGCATCCAGGACGTCAATGACATCCCCGAGCTTCTCAAGGGCCAGATCAAGCATTTCTTCGAGCACTACAAGGAGCTCGAGGCAGGCAAGTGGGTCAAGGTAAAGGGCTGGTCAGACAAGGCTGCTGCCGAGAAGGAGATCCTTGAGTCCGCAAAGAGATATCAGGACAGCCTCAAGAAGTAATCAGAACAGGTTCTTCTGATGGAAGGCGGGGCAGATGCTCCGCCTTTTCTGTTTGCATCCGCCGCTCACTGTTTTCAGCAGCGCACTGTCCGCCCGATGACAGTGCCTTCCAGTCATCCGGGATCTGAAAGGACCTGATGAAAAGCCCCTGCATCAGAGAGCTTCAGCTTCAGCCTGAGCGCCGCGCCCATCAGACCGGCCGGCTCCTGTGCACAAGCTCTCCGGCGGCATTGAGCGCCGCCCTCTTCAGCGCGAGGAGCTCCCTAGCATTCCCGTAATCCCAAACGCACCAGCTTTCTGCGCCAAGAGCCTTTCTGCACTCCGCCTTGAGCTGCCTCAGCATGACAACGCCGCTCTCAAAATCACCGCTGAGGCATCCGTAGGAAAAATGGTGGCAGTTGTCGGTGGCGAAATTATAGTTTCTGCGGGAGCCGATCTTCTCCCTTGCCCTCTCCGCTGCCTCCGGGCTTCCTACAGCATGATCGCCCGAGCAGGACACATAGATACAGAAGGCGGTGGTGCCCTTCATAAAGCCCTCTGGGGTCCTCGCTACAATCCTGCCGTCACGCTCAAGGGCAACTATCCTCCCGTTTCCGATGTAGATCCCGGAATGCTCGATGAAGCCTGCGGCAAGATCGCAGTAAACAACCGAGCCGGGCACCGGCTCGACAAAGACCGTGTCGTACTGGTCGGAAGCGTCAGGAGCGAACGGACCGGAAAGCCGTGAGCCGGAGTCTCTGAAACGGGGAGGCAGCAGGCCGGCTTCCGGATCTGAGGAGCCGGAGATCCCGCCTCGGGTGATCTGCCGGCCGTCCTGGTTGTCGGCGACTTTACTGATGATGTCGATTACATCAAGGAAACTCATAAAAACCTCGTGTCGGTTTATGCACCTCCGGAGAGGGCGGCAGCACCGGCCCTGGCAGGCGGCTGTTCAGTGGCAGCCTCTTCGTGACGCACAGAGCGGCCATCGCGACATTCGCGTCAGGCGGAGCCTGCAGATCCGCGCTTCCCGGCCTGGCTTCATTGAGAATGATAACCGCCTGAGAAAGTCCGATCAATTTGCATTTAAGGCCTACAGGTCATAATGAAACATGAATTTGATTTTTAACGGCAGGTGAGACGCCCGGAGGGAAACGGCCGTTGCAAATTCACAGGGGATCGGGCAGAGCTGACAGCCGGCCGTCACCGGATGACGCATTGCCGGAGAATGACTCTCTGCGCCTTCCGCACTGCCCTGCCCCGCTGATGTGAGCCTTCCTGAGTGAAGTATCTGAGACGGGAATGCTGCTGAGAGTATAAGTGTCTGTGCCCGGGTTTAGTTTTGTCGTTATTTAAAATCGAGTAGGCGGATGTTTTAGCATCACACCTCTCACAACACCGTACGTGCGGATCCGCATACGGCGTTTCCAGTTTGAATAGGCTAATCCCAATTGTGGATTGGCCTACGAATACA
>JALFBM010000046.1 GCA_022773425.1 Selenomonadaceae bacterium | reverse complement strand
ATGGCGCTGATCATCAATCGATGACCCACCGGTCCACATCCGATACGATAGCAAGAAAAATCCCGCTGCGATAAAGCAGCGGGATTTTTCTTGCTATCGTTACGATCTTTAGGGCGGCAACCGAGAGTTATTCTTTTTCCGGCACGAGATCGGAGGCTTTGAGCGTGCCCTCCTTGGCGCGCTCTGCAAACTCAGCCGTCGCCGTGAACAGCACATCGGTCGAGCTGTTCAGCGCCGTCTCGCAGGAATCCTGGATGACACCGATAATAAAGCCGACGCCAACGACCTGCATCGCAATGTCGTTGCCGATACCGAACGAAGCGCAGGCAACCGGGATCAGCAGCAACGAGCCGCCAGCGACACCGGACGCACCGCAGGCACCGATGGTCGAGACAATGCAGAGCAGCAGTGCCGTCGGCAGATCAATGGCGATCCCGAGCGTATGCGCGGCAGCGAGCGAAAGCACGGCGATCGTGATGGCCGCGCCACTCATATTGATCGTCGCGCCGAGCGGAATCGAGATCGAGTACGTATCCTCGTTGAGTCCGAGGCGTTTGCAAAGCGACAGGTTGACCGGGATGTTCGCTGCCGACGAGCGCGTGAAGAACGCGTAGAGTCCGCTCTCGCGGAGCGTCGCCCAGATCAGCGGGTACGGATTGCGGCGGATATGGAAATAGACAATCAGCGGGTTCATAACCAGCGCTACGGTGAAGAACGCGGCGAGCAGAACGCCGATAATCTGGAAATAGCCGATGAACGCGGAGAAGCCACTCGTGCCGACGGCATTTGCGACGAGGCCCATGATGCCGAACGGTGCGAAGCGAATGACCCACTGCACGATTTTCGTCACGGCCTTCGCGAAATCGTCGAGAATGACCTTCGTCTTGTCGTCCGCCGCATGCAGCGCGATACCGGCGAGCACAGCCCATGCGAGGATACCGATGTAGTTTGCTTCGGCGATCGCGTGGACCGGATTGTCGACCACCGACAAGATCAGGTTGTGCAGGACTTCCACGATACCGGACGGCGCCTTCGTCGTCGCCTCCGCAACCTGAAGCTTCAGCGAGGTCGGGAATAGGAACGAATACGCGACGGCAACGAGCGACGAGCAGAACGTCGCGAAAATATAGAGCCGCACAATCGGCTTCATCGACGTGCTTGCGTCGGAATTCTTCTGCGCCATCGCGTTCATGACGAGCACGAACACGAGGATCGGCGCAACGCCCTTCAAGGCCTTGACGAACAGGTCGCCGAGCACCGCAACAACCGGCACGGCACCTGGCGCAAAAGCGGCGATCAGGATGCCGATGATCAGGCCGACGATAATCAGCTTGATCAGCGCCGTCTCCTGATACTTCTTTCCAATCTTCCGGAACATAAAAAGTCCTCCTTGTCTCTATACCATGGACTCATAGGTATAAATCCAGCACGACAGCACAGCCGTGTGTCGCCATGCAAACAACATACGACAAGTATACACCAATCATGCACATAAGACAAGCATTTTTCGTCATTTTGTTTGATGTAAAAAGACTTTTTGATGATTGATACTAAAAAATGCGTACATTTCGAAAAATGTACGCAAGAAATAGACACTGTATACAATATAAGATTCATGCGGCGCGATCAGCGATTTTTCTCTGCCGCCAGCTCGATCAGGTAGCGGCCCACTGCGTCTTGCCATGCCGGCAAGCGTTGGAAGCCCGCTGCGTCCAGATACTCTTTGCTGAGTCTGGAATTCTTTGGGCGCACCGCTTTTGTCGGATACGCGGCCGACGAGACCGGCTCGACGACCGTATGCCTGCCGGCCTGCCGAAAGATCTCCCGCGCGAATTCCGCCCACGAGCAGAAGCCCTCGTTGGTCGCGTGATACGTGCCGTATTTTTCCGTGCGGATCATATGGACGAGCAATGCCGCGAGATCGCGGGTGTAAGTCGGCGAACCGACCTGGTCGTCGACCACCGTGAGCTTGTCGTGCGTCTCGCCGAGCTTCAACATCGTCCGGACGAAATTCTTGCCATGGATGCCAAACACCCACGAAATGCGCACGATAAAATGCCGTTCAAGCGTCTCCCGCACGGCTTCCTCGCCGTGCAGCTTAGAGCGCCCGTACGCATTGCACGGCGCCGTATGGTCGTCGACCATATACGGGCGCAGACCCGTTCCCGGGAATACGTAATCCGTGCTGATATAGAGCATTTTCGCATGGATATCCCGGCAGATTTCCGCAAGGGCCCGCGTGCCGCCTGCATTGACGGCTTCGCATTTCTCCGGTTCGTCCTCCGCCTGATCCACGGCAGTCCACGCCGCACAGTGCAGGACAGCGTCCGGCGCGTATGCCTCCGCCACTGCCCGCATCTTCCCGGCATCCGTCAAAGGGAATTCCTTGCTAGAAACACCCTTTGCCTCGATGCCTTGAAGCGCAAGCTCCCGCATGCAGTCGTAGCCGAGCTGCCCGCTTGCCCCCGTCACCAATACTTTCATGCTTTCGCGTCTCCCTCTTCTCTCTCCTCGGTCTGTTCCTTTTCCGGATGCCCGGCGTTCTCTCCATCTCCAGCATCCTGTTTGGTCATGGCCTCCAGGCTTTCCTTTTCACTGCCGTCGACGAGCGGAACGGTCAGGATGAATTTCGTTCCCTTGCCGATATCGCTATCCACATCGATATGGATGCCATGCTGCTCGGCAATCCAGCTCGCAATGGACAGGCCGAGGCCTGTGCCGCTGACTCCTTCCGCCTTAGTCCGCGATGTATCCACGCGATAAAACCGGTCAAAGATTTTCTTTTGGTCTTCCTTCGCGATGCCGATGCCGTCATCGCCGATTTCAACGCGCAGATGGCCGCCATCCGGCGTGCGTTTCGAGCTGACCCAAAGATGGCCGCCCTCCGGGGTGTATTTACGCCCGTTGTCCAGGAAAATCCGCAGGAGCTGACGCATGGACACCTGGTCCGCGTAGACCTCGCCCTCGTCATTCGCACGCAGCTCGACCTCGTGCTTGCCTTTTTCAACGAGGCGGAGCTTCCGCGTGATATCCTCGACGAGCTCTGAGAACTCGAGATTTTCCTTATGCAGGACCTGCCGTTTCTGATCGGCGCGCGCGAGGAACAGGAGCTTCTCGATGAGCTGCTGCATGTCCTCCGCCTCCGAGCGGATGGACGAAATCCCCTCCTTCAGCACCTCTTCATCCTTGCTTCCCCAGCGGGAAAGCAGGTCCGAATAGCCGAGAATGACCGTAACCGGCGTGCGCAGCTCATGCGAGGCATCGGAAACGAAGCGCTGCTGCTGCTGGAACCCCGTCTCGATGCGGTCGAGCATGTGGTTAAACGTCTGCGCGAGCTCATCGAGCTCATCGTGCGTTTCCGGCACATGGATGCGGCGGTCGAGGTTCTCGACCTCAATTTTGCGCACGGTGTGCGTCATCGTGCGGATAGGCCGCAGGATTCGCTTGCTCAGGAAGAACCCGGCGAGCAGCGCCAGCAGGAAACTGACGATGGTCGTCAGCAGCAGGAACCATTGCAGGATGGCGAGGAAGTTCTTCTCCGACGTGATCGTGCGGAAAAAATGCAGCTGCAGCATCTCGCCCTGATAGACGACGTCGACCTTCGCGTGGTAAATGCTCATATTGTGGAGGTTCGAAACCTCCATCGACGGATTTGCCCAAATCGGCGGCTTGACGGTGTGCCGCTCGATATCCGAAATCGTCGGGTAATGGGCCTCGTTCTCCATGATGACCTGCCCGGTCATATCCGTGACGCGCAGGACGACGCCCGGCAGGACCGGATCGCCGCGCCAGAAATCCGGCGTAAACGCCGTGCCGCCCTGGATCCTTTCCATCACGCGATGGATGCTGATCTCCATCTCGCGCTCAGCCTGATGGTAAAACGAAAAGTAGACGCCGAGCCCCGTCACGAGGCTCATCATGCAGAGCACGAAGAACAAAATCAGCGCGTACATGCAGGTGATTTTCGTCGAGATCTGCAGCGTTTTCCCCTTTCCGAGCCCGGATTGAACAAAGGATTTAATCCTTGACCACATATCCTACGCCCCGCACCGTATAGATGTACTTTTTCTGGAAGCGGTCGTCAATCTTCGCGCGCAGATAGCGGATATAGACATCGACGACGTTCGTATCGCCCGTATAGTCGTAGCCCCATACCTCCTGCAGGATCTGGTCGCGCGTGAGCACCGTGCGCTTGTTGCGCAGCATATACTCGAGCAGCGAGTATTCCTTTTTCGTGAGCTGGACCTCCTCGCCGCCGACCGTGACCTCGTAGCGGCTCGGATACATCACGAGGTCCTTGACCGTGAGCTTCTCGCCCTGTAGCGGGTCGTCCATCTTCTGGTGCTTGCGCAGGGCATTGTGGATGCGCGCGATGAGTTCCTGGATGGCGAACGGCTTCGTCATATAGTCATCCGCGCCAAGTTCAAGACCGCGCACCTTATCCTCGACCTCGTCCTTTGCCGTCAGCATGATGATCGGCACCTGCGAGATCTCACGCACCTTACGGCAGATTTCCATACCGTCCATCCCCGGCAGCATGACATCGAGCAGAATCAGGTCGAAATCGCCCTGCAGGATGCATTCATAGGCCCGTGTACCATTTTCCTCGATGGACGTAGCAAAGCCTTCATGCTCGAGCTCAATCTGCAGAAAGCGCGCGATACGGCGCTCGTCCTCTACAATCAAGATTGCCTTTTTATCCGTCATGTTGATCCCTCCATACGGCCCCCGCTGCCCGCAGGCGGCCTGCCACAGAGCCGCGGATACACGGCTCCCCTTTTTCACAATGCTACTTCTATTTTCGATAACCGGGTTATTAATTCCTACCAATCGCGTCTTTTTTAATACGACTTTTTTCTTTTTTAACGTCTCAATAATTCCATACCATCAATTGTCACTTGCTTCCTCTTCTTCCCCCAAATAGATTTTACGGAACATCGCGACGAGGTGCTTACCGGCAGACGACAGCGTGCGATTCTTCAGCCAGGCGATGACCGTATGCGTGCTCATCTCTGGCTCAACGAGCTTCTTGTAGATCAGGTTGCCATCGGTCAACAGCGTCTTTGAGGAAATCGGCATCAGCGCGAGCCCCATGTCGCTCTTCGCGAGCAGCAGATCCTGCACGATGCTGTCGCTGACGCAGATGATTTCGGGTTCAAAACCAACCTTGCGGCAGTTCGCCTGAAAGATGGTTTTCCAGCGAAGCGGCACGATGAGTGGCCGCCCCTCGAGTTCTTCGAGCTTCACAACATGCGGGTCCCTGCCGACCGCGTCCTCGCGATTCATGATGATGACGAGCGGTTCATTCGGCAGCACAATGGAATCGTAGACCTTTGTGTCGACCTGCGTGCGCGTAAAGCCGATCTCGATCACGCGGTTGTCGAGCAGCTCGAGGATGCGCGTCCCCTCGCCCTCCCAAATCTGGTAGTTGACATTCGGATACGCCCGATGAAATTTCGTGATCAGTTCCGGCAGAAGCATCGCACCGGAGCTCGTGATAGTACCGATGCGCACGGTTCCGGCCACGCCCGTGCCGATCTCCGTGATCTCACGCACGGTGCCGTCGACCATGCCGAGGATGTGCTCAACGCGCGAATAGAGCACGCGGCCGGCGTCCGTCAGACGGATGCGGCGGCTGCCACGCTCAAAGAGCTGCACGCCGAGGCCCTCCTCGAGCCGCTTCATCTGCCGCGAGAGCGCCGGCTGCGCGATGTCCAGGCGCTGTGCCGCATGGCTGATATTTCCTTCTTCGACAATGGCATAGAACGCCCGCATATCCTTGATTTCCATCGGCTTTTCTTCCCGTTTCACCATTCGTACTCCTAACTATCCCCATATAGCAACAGCATAGAAACTATGTTATTTTCTTATAATCCACGTCCCTATTATACTTTTTTTGTCCGTCTGTCGCAACGGCTTTTCAAAAATCGCCCCCAAAAAGTGCGCTTTTTCTGTCAATTCTAACTTGCGTCGACCTTTGTCTGTGTTATAATAAAGCGGTATGTGTCCGAATGGACCACATGCCTTGCTGCAAACGCAGGAAACATAGGAAAATCATGTATCGAAATAAAGGAGATCTCACGCACTATGACAAGACTCGCAGAAGCTCTGGACGCGGTGGCCGAGGAAATCATCGCCCAACAGGACTATCTGACCGCACTGGACGAAAAAATTGGAGACGGCGACCACGGCCGCAATATGGCACGTGGTTTCAGCGCCGCAAAAAAGGCAGTAGAAGCGATGGAGGACACCAGCGAGCCGGGCCCCGTACTCAAAACCATCGGTAAGGCTCTTATCGAGAACGTCGGCGGGGCGGCTGGCCCGCTCTACGGCATCGGCTTCATCAAAGCCGGAGAGGCCTGTGACGAGCAGACGAAGCTCGATGCGCCGAGCATCGGCAAGCTGCTGACGGCGGCTATCGACGCGATCAAGAAACGCGGCTTCGCGGACAAGGGCGACAAGACCATGCTCGACACCTTGATTCCCGTACGCGACTGCTTCCTGCCGGAAAACGCGAACGGCAAGCGCCTGTTCGAGGTTCTCGCCGACGCGAACGCCGCGGCGAAGAACGGCGTCAAATACACAAAGACCATCGCCGCGCGCAAGGGCCGCGCGAGCCTCATCGGCGAGCGCAGCATCGGCGTCGCCGACCCGGGGGCTACGAGCGCTTTGGTCATGTATCAGGCGCTTTACACGTTTCTGCGCCACTGATGGCCAAACCGATCGGACGATGTCAAGGAGCCGCATGGCTCCTTTTCTTTGGCTCAGAAGCCCCACGTTTCCTTGTTTTACCCCTGTTTCTGTAGTATACTCTTACTCATAACGACGAAAAGGTTTTTACCTATTCTATAATAGGAGGAAAAGACATTGACTGACAAGAAAGTCCGCACCCGTTTTGCTCCGAGCCCAACGGGTTATATGCACATCGGCAACCTGCGCACGGCGCTCTACGCCTATCTTTACGCAAAAGCGGAGAAAGGCACGTTCATCCTGCGCATCGAGGACACGGACCGCGCACGCTATGTGCCCGACGCCGTGGATTTCATCAAACGCACGCTCGACGCCGCCCATATCGTGCCGGATGAGGGCCCTGGCTTTGGCGGGGACTACGGCCCCTATGTGCAGAGCGAACGCATGGCCATCTACAAGGAATACGCCGAAAAGCTCGTGCAGCTCGGCAAGGCCTATTACTGCTTCTGCGATCCGGACGAGGATCATTCCACGGGCAAATTCGGCGGCTACGACCGTACCTGCCGCGACCTGCCGCAGGAGGTCATCGACGAGCATCTGAAAAACGGCGATCCGTATGTCATCCGTCAGAAAATGCCGCTGGACGGCGAAACGACGTATTTTGACGTCCTGCACGGCAATATCCGCATCCCGAACGAGGAGCTCGAGGATCAGGTACTGCTAAAACGCGACGGCATGCCGACCTACAATTTCGCCAACGTCATCGATGACCATCTGATGGGCGTCACACATATCATCCGCGGCACCGAATTCATCACATCCACGCCGAAACACGTGCTGCTTTATCAGTCGTACGGCTGGGAGCTGCCGACCTTTATCCACCTCGCACCGGTCATGGGCAAGGACGAAAACGGCGCCGTCTCGAAACTCTCGAAGCGCCACGGCGCGACGAGCTTCGACGACCTCGTCAAGATGGGCTACCTGCCGGAAGCCATCGTCAACTACGTCGCCCTGCTCGGCTGGAGCCCAAAGAACTCCAACCAGGAAATCTTCACGATGGACGAGCTGATCGCATCGTTCAGCCTCGACGGTCTCTCAAAATCCGAAGCCATCTTCGATTACGATAAGCTCGGCTGGGTCAATGGCGAATACCTCAAGGCCATGGACGACACGGCCTTTGCCAAGCTCGCAAAACCCTTCGCCGGTGAACTGCCCGATTACCTCGACGCACATTGGGATACACTCGCCGCGCTCCTCAAAACGCGGATCTCCCGTCTCGGCGAGATCCCGGACGAAATCCACTTCCTGATCGACTTCCCGGCCTTCGACGCCAGCCTCTACGTCAACAAACGCAACAAAGTCACGCCGGAAAAGGCAAAAGACCTGCTGCCGGACGTTATCGCGCTCCTCGAGAGCGTTTCGGACGAGGACTGGAACAACGACAGTCTTTACGAAAAACTCGAGGCCCTCGTCGAGGAAAAGGGGCTCAAGAAAGGTCTCGTCATGTGGGTCGTCCGCATCGCGGCCGCCGGCCAGAAAATCACGCCGGGCGGGGCCACGGAAATCCTCACCTTGCTCGGCAAAAAAAATTCTTTGGAAAGAATCAAAAAAAGCCTTGCAAATCTCGGCAACATGTAATATAATATTTCTTGTCCTTGAGACACGGGGACAAGAAATCAATATGGCGCCTTCGTCAAGTGGTTAAGACACCGCCCTCTCACGGCGGGTTCATGAGTTCGAATCTCATAGGCGTCACCAATATGGCGCCTTCGTCAAGCGGTTAAGACACCGCCCTCTCACGGCGGGTTCATGAGTTCGAATCTCATAGGCGTCACCATAGAAAATCCAACCGGAAGCAGAGCGCTTCCGGTTTTTTCGTACCCATTCATACAAAAAAAGCCTTCCCTGCCAAAAGCAGAGAAGGCAGCAGCCAAAAGGCCGCGGGAGCACCGGCCCTACTTTATGCCTCGGCTGTTTCGTGGCTTTTCAGGGCCGCATCCGCCCGGGCATTCCAGATGGCCGCCCGCTGCGGATCCTTTTTCACGTCGATCCCCTTCGCAAACGGTAACGATGCTTTTAATAATGCGGATGCTCTTTTACGTATGAGACGGGACGGGACCAGTCGACCTGAACGTTCGTTTGATTCCAGAGACGCGTCAGCGCGAGCTGAAAGCTCGCGACATCGGCGAGCGGATCAACCGTCACGCGCGTAAAGTCCATGAGTGTCTTATGCGGCACGCCGAGTTCATGCGTTTCGTGCAGATAGTCTTCGGTGCGCTTCTTGCCTGTCTCGTCGCCGAGATGAACTTCCGCCTCTTTCTTATCCCCATCGTAGTCAATCCAGCCGAGTGAATTCTGATAGCTGATTGCCACGCTGTATTTCTTTGCGTTATCGTTCGTAGCCATTCGTGTTGTCTCCTTCTACCATAAGGCGCCGCTTTCCGCACGCCGTGCTTTTCTTTTCCCCGCCGGCCTGCGGCAGGGTTTCCTGCTCTATTATAGCGGATACAGGGGCCGCTTTGCAACTATCGGACAAAAAACGAAAAAGAAATTCAAAATTTTCTTTACCTGCTAAAAAATGCACGTTGTCAAGACTTGTATACAAAAAAATTTTATGCTACTATACTAGTAAAGAAGGACAAGCCTCGGATGTGCGTTAGCTTTGATAGTGTCTAACCTACATTTTACCTAGGGAGCCTGATTTGATTTTGGTGAATATGCGCGTTTATCGTTCGTTGCAGCCAAACTTAGGGCACCCACCTGCATGAGTCGCAGGTTTTAGGCATAGGAAGCGACCGGCATCTTTGACCCCTGCTTTGAAACGGGATTGCTGCTAAGCGGCAATCCCGTTTCGTTTCTCCCATCCAAACTGTCCCGATAGAAAAATAGAAAAAGAGCACGTATGACCATCGGTCGACGGGTCATACGTGCTCTTCTCTTTTGCTTTGCGACGCCCCCCCAGGGGATGCCAGCTGTCATTCGTGATGCTGGCGGATGTGGTTCTCGCTGTCCGCTTTGATTTTCTTGACGGTGCGGTCGTGACGGCGCTGCTCTTCGCGGAGCGCCCGGTCGTACTTCGCCTTGTCGCCGTCTTTGCGGTATTCGTAGCGGATGTTGCGAACGGTCTGCTCGTGGCGCTCATCCTCTTGCTTCAACGCATGGCTGTAGGGATTCGTCGTGCCGTCCTCATAGTGATGCTCAACAGGCGGTCTGCGGTGGTGCGCCGCCTCGGAAACCGACCCCATCGCGACGCTCGCCGCGCCGAAGGCCATCATAGCGGCAAGTGCGGCAGCGATCGCTTTCTTTCCTTTTAACATTTGCTTTTCCCCCTTGCATCTTTCTCTTGGAAACGAATTCATTCTAGCAGAGGCTCCTTATCGCCGCCTTAGGCCGCTATTACGTTTCCTCCGTAAACCAAAGTTCCCGTCATTCCTCGCCGATATCCACCTGGAAGTTATCCTCATCGTCCCAATCCGGCGGCATGCCCTTAACCACGAGGACCGGGCATGCGGCGTGCTGCAGAACATAGCTCGACACCGAACCGAGGAGCAGGCTGCGAAACGTGCCGAAGCCGCGGCACCCCATGACGATCAGATCGGATTCCTCTTCCTCGGCGACATCGAGGATCGTCTCGCCCGGCACGCCGGTCTCTACGCGCACATGCGCGTGAACCTCCGGCGGAACCACATGCATGAGATCCGCGAGGTACTGATACGCCGCGATCTTGAGCTCTGCCGGCACATAGCCGCTGAGACTGACCTGCTCGAACGCAGCGACGTTGCGGTTGAGATCGACCGTCATGAGCAGGGTGATACCGGCCCCCGTGCTCTTGGCGAGCTCGATGGCCCGCTGCACCGCGATAAAGGCCTGCCCCGAGCCATCGGTCGGCACGAGAATGCGGTCGCAGTGAACCGCAGTCGTTTGCACGGGCCGAGCTTCCAGTTCCTTTATGATCTTCTTTTCCTGTTCCATGCCTTCACTCCCTTAGGCACCCGGTTCCGCGGCGGCTTCCTCCGCCGCGACGCGCGCCATTTCAGCCTTATGCTTTTTCTCTTTCGACATCCGACGCTCTAAGGCCTGCTTCGAGCGGTAAAAACGCACGCAGAAGAAGATAGCGGCGATGGCGATGTAGAGGAAAAACGCACCGAGCTCTCTCGAAATATCCAGAAGTCCCGCGCCGCGCGAAATGATGTCGCGCACGAAATGATATTCCCATGTCAGCGGAAAGAAATGCGAAACGGCAACCACCCAGTCCGGATAGAACGAAATCGGCCCGGTCGGCCCGCCGAAAATGAAGCCCCCCGGAATGAACAGGATCATCCGCGAGGAAGCGATGCCGGGATTCGCCGCAGTCCAGCCGAAAAACACAGAAAACATGCCGACCGTCAGCATGAAGAAGAGCTGCACAAACAGGAACGTCAGCAGACTGCCGGAAAAGGTCAGACTGCCCGTCAACCGCATGACCGCCATGCCGACGACAAACGAGACGATGGCGAGCGCCTCATACGGCAGGATGCGCAGGAGGATATCCCAGGGCGTGCCGTGCAGCAGGATCTCATCGAGCTGATGCGTCAGGCGCAGCCTCGGCACCATGCCGATGGTCGCAAACGTAAAGAACATGCTGCCGAAGAATGCGATTCGTCATCTCATGGCTATAGGCCGAGTTATCGAGATCGATGACGACGACGGCGGCGTCCTTTGCAATGTTGCTGCTAAACATCACGCCCAGGACGAGGCTGACCACCATCGCGACGAGGATGCAGACCTTCTCATACGGCATGCCGCGGCTGGAGAACAGGAAGCGGATTTCATCTTTTAGCGAATTCACTGTCTTTCACCCCGATCGTCATGCCTGGCGCTACCCCTTCCTTCGGGTCGATAAAAATACGCACCTGAAAAGCCGTGAGGTCGGCCTGGCCCTTTTCACGCGACTGCTTGAGATCCGCGAATTCCGGTGCCTTGGTCAGAAGCTGGATGGTCCCCGTGACTTTTTTGCCGCCAGCGACCGTCGTCCCCGTGATGGTATCGCCCTCCGAGAGGCCCTGCGCCTGCTTCTCACTGATGTAGATATCATAATAGCTGCGCTTGCTCTCGAGCAAGATGACCGGTGTGTTCTGCGAGATCATCTCGCCCTCCTTGGCGAGCACCTTGATGACCTTACCATCCTCCGGCGCGCGAAGCGTCAGACGTTCCTTGCTGACCTGCAGCTGCTTGAGCTGCACGGCGAGCGCCTGACGCTGCTGCACGAGCGAGTCGACATCGTTGCTCATGTTCGCCGCACTCGCGCGTTCCTGCGCGATGGTCGGCAGGGACAGGCTTTCGGTATCGCCCGTATCCTGTGAGCCGCTCGTCGAACGGATCTGTGCGTCGAGCTGTGCAATCTGCGCCTCGAGCTTCTCGATGGCAAGATCGGTATCGGTGGAATCGAGCTCCATGACGACGTCGCCGGCTTTGACCTCATCGCCTTCCTTTACCGCGAGGTTCACGAGACGCCCATTCACGCTATCAAACGACATCTTGACCTGTTCCGCCGTCAGGATGCCCTCCTTCTTCTCCATCCCCATCTGAATGGCATCATTGCCCTTGTACATGAGCAGCAGGCCGCCGATGATCAGAAGCCCGATAAATACGGCCCCGACGCGCAGAGCTCTTTTCTTCGGATTCATTTTCCGCATTCTCCTCCCATTTCTGTTCCGGCCAGTTTGCCGAGCAGGCGTATCAGTTCGCGCTGCTCCTCACCGCTCAGCTTATCCATCAGGCGCGTGATGCGCAGATAATGCGGCGGCAGGATCTCATCCATAAACGCCCGGCCTTTTCCCGTCAGGCCGACGAGTTTCCCGCGGCCATCTTTCTCCGCCTTCCGCACCTCGACAAGACGCTGTTCCTCCAGCTTATGGATCATCGTCGATACGCTCGCGCGCGTGACGCCGATTTTCTCGGAAAGGACGGACGGAGGACGCGCAAAGAGTAAGAAAGAATAAGAATCGCTTTACCTTTCCGATAAAATACGATATACTAGTAAAGAAAGGGCTTACATTTCAAGTTTATTTAGGAAAAGGGGTTTCGCTTTATGAAAACAATCGCTCTGATTGCGCATGACAAGAAGAAAAAAGAAATGCTCGAATTCGTGAACAATCACAAGGAGCTGCTCGAGAAGTTCCACCTCATTGCTACGCATACGACGGGCTCGCTGATCAACGAGCACTATCATTTGCAGGTCGAAACCATGCTCTCCGGCCCGATGGGCGGCGATCAGCAGATCGGCGCGCGCGTTGCCGTTGGCAAGGTCGACTACGTCATCTTCCTGCGCGATCCGCTGTCGAGCCAGCCGCATGAGCCGGATATCAACGCCCTGCTGCGCCTCTGCGACGTGCATAACGTTCCGCTCGCGACGAATCGCCGCAGCGCGCATATCCTGCTGAAATACGTCGCGTCGAAAGAAGCCTGAGTTGTCCCCGCTCCTTTGCAAAATACCGGAAAACACGGTATAATATTCTTTGAATTTCTTTTTTCTTTTTCCCGCCTCTACGTCGGGAAAAAGAAAAGGAAAACCGGAGAAAGAAGAATGGAGCAAAGGAGCTTTTTTATGGCAAATCAGTATAAGAAACTGCAGCAAAAAATCTACCCGAAGGATAACGATAAAAAGGACAAGTTCAAGGAGAAGGTCGGCAGCGACTACCTGCTGATGGGCGTGCTGATCTTCACCGTCGTCGTGACGATGGTCGGCTGGGTGCAGTTCGATAACTGGAATCGCTGCATGTACGTACTGCTCATCGTCTCGCTCGGCCTGACCTACGTGCGGCGTCACGCAAAGCTCAGCGAAACGCAGGCCATCTTCGCCGAGCGCGCGAGCCTCGTCTCGATCGGGTTCGCCATCGCGATGTTCATCATCGTGTTCCTGCACAACTTCAATTTTATTTAAACTAGGAGATCCCGTTTGGACGACCGTATGGCCCGGTCGAAGCTTGGATCGACAAAAAATCCCGCAGAGCGAAACGTATCGCTCTGCGGGATTTTTCGATGGGTGGAATTTTCTGCGCGGATTACCGATCCCACTCCGTCTCGGTTGCATCGAGACGGGCGATAGCGCGCCGCAACGCGAGCTGCGCGCGCTCGACGTCGATATCCTTCGCGTCGGGCGTGCCCTGATGAAACGCGTCGATGCGCTCCTTCGCGCGGGCATAGGCCTTCTGCGCGCGGTTGATGTCGATATCGATGGGCTGTTCAGCCGCCGTCGCGAGCACCGTGATCTTTTCCGGCGTGACTTCCATGAAGCCGCCGGCAACCGCGATAAGCTGTTCGTCGCGGTCACTGCCCGAAACGCGCACGCGCATCGCATGCGGCACGAGCCCGGTCACGAGCGGCGCGTGATGCGGGAGGATGCCGAGCTCGCCGCCCGTCGAACGAACGATGACCATGCTGACATCCTCGCTGTATACCACCTTATCCGGAGAGACAATCTCTAGCTTTATCGTCGCCATCGATTATTCCTCCTTTTCAAGTTTCTTTGCTTTCTCCAATGCATCGTCAATCGTGCCGACCATATAGAAGGCAGCCTCCGGCAGATCATCGTATTTGCCCTCGAGGATTTCCTTGAAGCCGCGGATCGTTTCCTTCAGCGGTACATAGCGGCCCGGCTGGCCGGTGAACTGTTCCGCAACAAACATCGGCTGCGAGAGGAAACGCTGGATCTTGCGGGCACGGGAAACCGTGAGCTTATCCTCATCGGAGAGTTCCTCCATACCGAGGATAGCGATGATATCCTGCAGGTCCTTGTACTTCTGCAGGACCGCCTGCACCTCGCGAGCCACGTGATAGTGTTCCTCGCCGAGAACAGCGGGGGAAAGGATACGGCTCGTCGAATCGAGCGGATCGACAGCCGGATAAATGCCGAGCTCTGCAATCTGACGCGAGAGGACCGTCGTCGCGTCGAGGTGCGTGAACGTACCTGCCGGCGCCGGGTCTGTCAGGTCATCGGCCGGCACGTAGACGGCCTGAACGGACGTGATGGAACCGTTCTTCGTCGACGTGATGCGCTCCTGCAGGGCGCCGATATCCGTCGACAGCGTCGGCTGGTAGCCGACGGCCGAAGGAATGCGGCCGAGCAGTGCGGAGACCTCCGATCCCGCCTGGATGAAACGGAAGATGTTGTCGATGAACAGCAGCACGTCCTGATGCATGACATCGCGGAAATACTCTGCCATCGTAAGGCCGGTCAGACCGACGCGCATACGAGCTCCTGGCGGCTCATTCATCTGGCCGTAGACGAGCGCCGTCTTGTCGAGGACGCCGGACTCCTTCATCTCGCCCCAGAGGTCGTTGCCCTCACGGGTACGCTCACCGACGCCGCAGAAGACGGAATAACCGCCGTGCTCGGTCGCGATGTTATGGATGAGCTCCATGATCAGGACGGTCTTGCCGACGCCGGCGCCGCCGAACAGACCGGTCTTACCACCGCGGGAGTACGGCGCGATGAGGTCGATGACCTTGATGCCCGTCTCCATGATCTGCGCGGAAGTCTCCTGATCCTCGAATTTCGGAGCCGGACGGTGAATCGGCCAAAACTCCTTGTTGCCGACCGGCGTCGGATCGTGGTCGACCGTCTGGCCGAGCACGTTGAAGATGCGGCCGAGGCACTCCTTGCCGACCGGAACCTTGATCGGCGCACCCGTGTCCTCTGCCTCCATGCCGCGGACGAGACCGTCCGTCGAGCTCATCGCGACGCAGCGCGTCACGCTGTCACCGAGGTGCTGCATGACCTCGACTACGAGGTCGATGTCCGTATCCCCGGCCTTTCCCTGGATATGCACTGCGTTCAGAATGGAAGGCAGCTCACCCTCTGGGAATTCAATATCTACGACAGGTCCGATGACCTGTACGACTTTACCTTTTGCCAATGGTAAACCTCCTTCGATGCTTACTCCAGTGCCGTAGCACCGCTGACGATCTCCGTGAGCTCCGTCGTAATGCCTGCCTGACGGACTTTGTTGTAGTGGATGTTGAGCTTACGCACCATCTCATCCGCGTTGTCCGTCGCGTTGCTCATCGCGTTCATGCGCGAGCTGAGCTCGCTGGCAGCCGACTGCAGGAGCGCCGCATAAATCGTCGTATACAGATACTGCGGAAGCAGATATCCGAGAACCGTCGCCGCGTCCGGCTCAAAGATGTACTCGTCATGTATCCCCTCGGCCGCGCCGGTCTCCTGCTTGAATGGCAGGAGCTCGACCGACTGCGGCTCGCAGCTGATCGCCGAGATGAACTTCGTATAGACCATGACGACCTCCCGGATCTCGCCGGAGCGGAACCGATTCATGAGGTTTTGCGCGATTTTGCGCGCATCCTCGAAGGTCGCGCGGTCGCTGATACCGACGTAAGAATCGACGATATCGTACTGGCGGCTGCGAAAATGCGCGATGCCTTTGCGGCCGACGACGACAAGCTGCGTGTTCGCCTTGTCCTCGACCAGCGACGTGGCCTTCTTGCACGCGTTGCTCGTATAAGCACCGGCGAGCCCCTTGTCCGCCGTAATGACGAAGATGAGCTTTTTGCCCGTCTCATGCGTCTCGAGCAGGGGATCCATGAAATCGGAACCCGCATTTGCCGCAACCTGCTTGACGACCTGCATGACCTTTTCCGCGTACGGGCGGTTTGCGACAGCCGCGCCCTTGGCGCGGCGGAGTCTCGACGTAGCGACCATGTTCATGGCGGAGGTAATCTGCTTCGTGCTGTTGACACTGCTGATGCGATGGCGTATATCTTGTAAATTTGCCAAAAAGATTCACCTCGCTGCTTTATGCCATTTTATACGGAATCGTCTCTTTGAACTCCTGAATCGCCTTCGTCAGGTCTGCCTCGAGCGCATCATTGAGCTTCTTCTGCTCGGCGATCTTCTGGCCGACTTCCGGATGCTGCGTCTGCATGAACTTCAGGAAATCATTCTGGAAGTCCACGACCTTCTCGACCGGGATATCCGACAAGAAGCCCTTGACCGCCGTGTAAATGACCATGACCTGATCCTGTACGAGCAACGGGCTGTACTGATTCTGCTTCAGCGTCTCAACCATGCGGGCACCGCGGTCGAGCTGTGCGCGCGTGGATTTATCGAGGTCGGACGCGAACTGCGAGAACGCGGCGAGCTCGCGGTACTGCGCGAGGTCGAGGCGCATCGTGCCGGCGACCTGCTTCATCGCCTTGATCTGCGCCGAACCACCGACACGCGAGACCGACAGACCGACGTTGATGGCCGGGCGGATACCGGAGTTGAACGCATCCGTCTCGAGCATGATCTGACCATCGGTGATGGAGATGACGTTCGTCGGGATATACGCAGAAAGGTCGCCGGCCTGCGTCTCGATGATCGGCAGAGCCGTGATGGAACCGCCGCCGAGCTCATTGTTGAGCTTGGCCGCGCGCTCGAGGAGACGGGAATGCAGGTAGAAGACATCGCCCGGATACGCCTCACGTCCTGGCGGTCTGCGGAGAAGCAGGGACATCGCGCGGTAAGCCGCCGCGTGCTTCGTCAAATCATCATAGACGCAGAGGCACGCCTTGCCCTGATACATAAAATGCTCTGCCATGGCGACGCCTGCATACGGTGCCAAATACTGCAGCGGCGCGCTCTCGGCTGCCGTCGCTGCGACGACAATCGAGTACGCCATCGCACCGCGCTCTTCGAGCGTCTTGACAACGCGCGCGACCGTCGAAGCCTTCTGGCCGATGGCCACGTAGACGCAGATGCAGTCCTGCCCCTTCTGGTTCAGGATCGTATCGACGGCAATAGCGGTCTTGCCGATGCCGCGGTCGCCGATGATCAGCTCGCGCTGGCCGCGGCCGATTGGCACGAGGGCGTCGATCGCCTTGATGCCCGTCTGCAGCGGCTCCTTAACCGGCTGGCGGTCCGCAATGCCCGGTGCGTGGAACTCGACCGGACGCGTGCCCCCAGCCTCGATGGCGCCCTTGCCGTCGATCGGACGGCCGAGTGCGTCGACGACGCGGCCGATCATGTTCTTGCCGACCGGCACGGACATGATCCGGCCCGTGCGCTTGACCTGATCGCCTTCCTTGATCGTCGACTCACCGCCCAAGATAACGGCGCCGACGTTGTCCTGCTCGAGGTTCAGGACCAAACCATATACATCATTTCCGAAATCGAGGAGCTCGCCCGCCATCGCCTTTTCGAGGCCATGGATATGCGCGATGCCATCGCCGATTTCAATAACTGTGCCCACATCATCGACGTTAAGATCTACATCATAGTTCTTAATCTGGTCTTTGATGATAGCCGTTATTTCTTCCGGATTCATTTTCATAACTTCGCTGTCACCCCAGTTTTCACTTACTAGCCAGTAATTCCTTCTTTAACGTCTCCAGGCGTCCGGCGATCGAACCATCGATGCGGCGGTCGCCGATCTTGACGACCACGCCGCCGATGAGCGCCGGATTCTCGTGAAGGCGAAGCTCGACCGTCTTCCCGGTAATTTCCGCAAGACGGTCCTTGATCTTCTTCTGCTCCGCCTCGCCCGCCTTGCCGGCAGTTGTCACGTCTGCGATGACGATGCCGCGCGCCTTGTTGGACATCGCGCGGTACTGTTCCTCAATCGCATCCATCAGACCGATGCGGCGCTTATCGGCAAGCAGCAGCAGAAAGTGATAGATATCCTCAGAAACCTCCCCTTCGAAGAGCTTCGTCAGGAGGTCCTTCTTCGCCTTCGTTTCCACAACAGGATTCGTCAGGAACGCCTTCGCAGCCGGCACGGAATCAAGGCCGGCTCGAATATCGGCGAGCTCCTTACCATATGGAACGAGCTTATCCTCCTCCTGCGCAATTTCGAAAATGGCGCGGGAGTATTTGCGTGCTAGTTGTAAATTCAGCATGAGAGATCACCAATCTTATCCCGGTCGAGTTTGTTGACAAACTCGTTGATAATCTGTTCGTTATCCGCCGCATCCATATTCTTCTCGATGATCTTGCTCGCTGCTGCCATGGAGAGTGCGACCATTTGCGCGCGGAGCTGTTCAACGGCGCGTTCGCGGTCACGGTTGATTTCGGCCTCAGCTGCCTTCTTCATCTGTACGATTTCCTCGCGTGTTCTCTTGACGCTTTCCTCACGCTCCGACGCCGCGCGCTTCTCCGCGTTTGCGACGATTTCCTCGGCCTTCTGCTGCGCCTCCGCGAGCTTTACCTTGTATTCCGCGAGGAGCTTGTCGGCCTCGGCAGCGTCGTCATCCGCCTTCTGCAGACTTTCGGCGATTTTGTCCTGGCGCGCGTGAATCATCCGGACAACCGGCTTGTAACAGAACGCGCGCAAAAGAGCAACGAGGATCAGGAAGTTGATGATCTGGACAAAGAACGTGCTATTCAAAGTGATCAACGGCTATGCCTCCTTTTCCTTTTTTTCATCCAATCCGCCGAAATCACTTGATGAGCGGGTTTGCGTAGAGCATGATCAGCGCGACAACCGTAGCGATGATCGCCATGGACTCGATCAAGCCAACCGAGATCAGCGTATTCGTGAAGAGCTTGCTCTGCGCTTCCGGCTGACGCGTGATACCCTCGATGAAGCGGCTCGTGACGAGACCATCACCGAGACCTGCGCCGATTGCTGCGAGACCCATGCAGATACCTGCGCCAACGAGGGCAGCTGCGACCATAATTGCGTTTTCCATGAAATACGTCCTCCTTAAAAAGTTGAAAACCGAACGGAAGTCCTTTAGCCTTCCTGTTCTTCTATTTTGACTGCGTTTGCAAGGTATGCCATCGACAGCATCGTGAAGATGAATGCCTGAACCGCACCGATGAAGATACTGAATGCCAGCCACAGGACCGACGGAATCGGCATCCAGACCGGCATCAGTTTGACCAGAATGTGAATGAGGATTTCGCCTGCGAGGATATTGCCGAACAGACGGAACGACAGCGTGATTGGCTTTGCCACTTCCTCAATCGCATTGATGATGACAAACACCGGCGTCGGTTCGAAAAAGTGCTTCAGGTAATGGGTTCCCTTCATGTAGACCCCGAGGAAATGCACCATCACGATGACGAGCAGGGCGAGACCGAGCGTCGTGTTCAAATCGTTGGTTGGCGACGACAGCCCCGGAATCAGCCCGAGCCAGTTCGAGGTGATCAGGAACAGAAACAGGGAGATGATGAACGGCGCCAGGAAATGGCCCCGCTTGCCCATCGTTCCATCGACCTGCGAACTGAGTCCGGTCACGATCATTTCGATAACGGTCTGCCATCCCGACGGAACCAGCTTCAGGCTCCGCGTCGCAAGATACGCGATCAGCAGCACGACGGCCATCGTGAGCCACGTCATATACAGCGTCTGCATATTGAGGTTCATGCCGCCGTCAAAGAACGACATCACGTTACGAACAATCATTTCTTCTTGCATACACTCTACCTCCTTACAAGACCGAAAAGATGGTCTTCGCGGTCTCCTTATTTTTTATCCGGTTTCCCGTGCAGCACGCGGTGGTTCGCATAGACGAGCTGGAACATCGCGGCGGCATAGAAGAAAAGCAGTCCCACCGCCGTTGCGGCGAAAATCGTTCTCCCAAGCATCCCCGCCGCGGCGAGCGTTGCAAAGCACACAAAAAGCCGCAAGACGAACCCCCAGAGCATCTGCCCCTTTGCTGCCGCTGCGTTGACTTTTGCCTGTTTCGCGCCGCGCCACGTCCGATAAACGAGCGTCCAAATGCACACGCCGGCGGCAAGGTATCCGGCAAACACGGCGCCGATCAGACGGATCTCCCCGAGATGCACGAGAAAAACCGCGATCAGTGCCGTCCCGATTGCCAGAGACATGGCCAGCCGTCTCACGAAACCCGATAAAATTTGATTCATATTCCCCCTCCGGCAACGGACAGAAGCCGTTGTCTTCGTAGAAATCCATGCATCTATTTTTCTCTACTTCTACACGGCAGAGAAAAATACCTGCTGTTTTCCGCCGATTGCCGCACAATTTTTTATTGGTCAAAATAAATAAATAAAAATTATTTATTTATTTATAATTATAATAAATTGTTATCGCGGTCGGCCTTGTTCTTTATTATATGCTATCCATAAATCTTGTGCAAGCACTATTTCTGCTATTTCTTCTTTTTTCTGCTGAACACACCGTGTTTCAGTTGCCGCCAAAGGGAATAGATCGCGATGGGAAAGCCCGCGAGGATCCCGATACATTTCCCCGTGCTGCCGATCCCGAGATAAAGATCGGCCAAATGTCCCAAATACACGCAGATGGCGACCACGACGACGAAATAGAAGCCGACGCCGCTAAGGATGCTCATCGCCTTGAACGCCTGCCATAGTCCTTCCTTCCACGGATTTTCTTCTTTCTGCCCCCTGGGGCGGTCCATTTCTTTGCGCATAACCCTTTCCCCCTCCTTCTACTCTCGATTATACCATGTTTCTTTCCCCGCACGAAGCGCAGGCTGTTTTTCCCGATTTCTCAAAAAAAGTGCCGATTGGCCGCAAAAAATATCCCGGGCATCGTGTGGATGCCCGGGATATTCCCGATCGATAATTTACAGGGTCATTAACAGGTCGAGGACAGTCTCCCGGAACTGTTCGCGCGGGACGACCTTGACCTCGCCGGTGCGGCGCACCTTGATTTCGACGGTGCCGGCCTCCATGCCCTTCGGGCTGACGGTGACGCGGACCGGATAGCCGATGAGGTCGCAATCCTTGAACTTGACGCCGGCGCGCTCCGGGCGGTCGTCGAGCAGGGTGTCGACGCCGGCCTTCTGGAGTTCCTCGTAAATGGCCTCGGCGTAATGGAGCTGGTCCTCTTTCTTGCCATTGACCGGCACGACGACGACCTCATACGGCGCGATCGCGCGCGGCCATACGATGCCCTGTTCGTCGTTGTTCTGCTCGATAGCCGCTGCCATCGTGCGGCCGACGCCGATGCCGTAGCAGCCCATGACCAGCGGGTGTTCCTTTCCGTTTTCATCGAGGAATTTCGCGCCCATCGCCTCACTGTACTTCGTGCCGAGCATAAAGACCTGACCAGCCTCGATGCCGCGCGTCATCTTGAGCGGTGCGCCGCAATGCGGGCACGGATCGCCGGCCTGCACGAGGCGGATATCCGTGACGATCAGGTCCTCGTTCGTGAAATCGCGCTTCGGATTGACGTTCTTGTAGTGCGCGTCCTTCTCATTTGCGCCGGCGACGGCGTTATAGAGGTTCATGACCGTCGGATCGACGACGATCTTCGTTCCCTTCCGGATGCCGATGGGGCTCATGAAGCCTGCGCAGCCGCCTGCCGCCTGAATGGCGGTCTCGTCGGCCATACGGAGTTCCTGCGCGCCGACCGCGTTCTGTACCTTTGTCTCGTTGACCTCGTGGTCGCCGCGCACGAACGCGAGCACGAGCTCATCCGTCTCCGTCTGATAGGCAACGGCCTTGATCGTCTTTTCCACCGGGACGTGCAGCAGCTCACAGAGCGATGCAATCGTGCTCGTGCCGGGCGTCGCAATTTTCTCGAGCGGCTGCATGTCCTCTGCGGGAGCTTCGATGGGATGCAGCTCCGCCTTCTCGTCGCTCGCCGCATAGTCGCACGATTCGCAGTACGCGATGTTCGACTCGCCGGCGTCTGCGAGCACCGTGAACTCATGGGATTTCGCGCCGCCAATCGCGCCGTTATCGGCCTCGACCGGGCGGAACTTCAAGCCCATGCGCGTAAAAATTTTCGAATACGCGTCGTACATCTTCTGATACGATACGCGCATGCCCGCCTCGTCGCGGTCAAACGAATAGAGATCCTTCATGATGAATTCGCGGCTGCGCATCAGACCGAAGCGTGGGCGGCGCTCATCGCGGAACTTGTCCTGCATCTGATAGAGCAGGAGCGGGAGCTGCTTGTACGAGCGCACCTCGTCGCGCACGAGCGCCGTGATCATCTCTTCATGCGTCGGGCCGAGCGAGTACTCCTGCTCGTGGCGATCCTTCAAGCGCATCATCTCATCGCCATAGGCCGACCAGCGGCCGCTCTCTTTCCAGAGCTCCGCCGGCTGCAGGATCGGCATCATGATTTCCTGACCGCCCGCCGCGTCCATTTCCTCGCGGATGATCTGCTCGATCTTGCGGATGACACGCCAACCGAGCGGCAGAAAGTTGTACATGCCGCTTGCGGACTTGCGAATCATCCCCGCGCGCAACATGAGTTGATGGCTTTTGACTTCGGCGTCTGCCGGCGTATTGCGAAGCGTCGGCGCATATAGATTCCTAGCTCTCATTTGTTTTTCCGTTCCTCCAGTATCGTATCGATTTCCTTAAAGAGTTCCTCGACGAGTTGATCCTCCGGCACCTTGCGCAGGACTTCGCCCTTGCGGAACACGAGGCCCTCGCCGTTGCCGCCGGCGATGCCGACATCCGCGCCGCGCGCCTCGCCGGGGCCGTTGACGACACAGCCCATGACCGCGACCTCAATCGGTTCCGCGATACCCTCGAGCTTCTTCTCGACGCGGGCCGCGATGGCCGGCAGATCGATGCTCGTGCGGCCGCAGGTCGGGCACGCGACGAGCGTTGGACCGTACTCCTTGAGACCAAGCGACTTCAAGATCTCGTTTGCAACCTTGACCTCGACGACCGGGTCTCCGGTCAGGCTCACGCGCAGCGTATCGCCGATGCCCTCCGCGAGCAGCGCCCCGATGCCGACCGCCGATTTGATGATGCCGGAATGCACCGTCCCGGCCTCGGTGATGCCGAGATGCAGCGGATAGTCCGTCGTCTCGCTCATGAGCCGGTAGGCCGCGAGCGTGAGCGGCACGTCGTGCGCCTTCAGCGAAATCTTCATGTCGTAAAAATGCTGTTTCTCGAGAATATGCACATGTTCCATCGCCGACTCGACAAGCGCTTCGGCCGTCACGCCGCCGTACTTCGCGAGAATTTTCTTGTCGAGGGAACCGGCGTTCACGCCGATGCGTATGGGGATGCCGGCCGCCTTCGCCTCGGTCACGACCGCGCGCACGCGATCCTCGCCGCCGATGTTGCCAGGGTTCAGACGCAGGCCCTGAATGCCCTGATGGATCGCCTCGATGGCGAGCCGGTAGTCAAAATGGATATCCGCAATGAGCGGCACCGGTGACTGGCGGACGATATGGCCAACGTTCTTCGCCGCATCCATATCGGGCACGGCCATGCGCACGAGGTCGCAGCCAGCCGCCGCGAGCGCGCGGATCTGCGAAAGCGTCGCCTCGGTATCCGTCGTCCTCGTATTTGTCATCGACTGCACGGATATCGGCGCGCCGCCCCCAATGGCGACATCCCCAATATGGATCTGCCGCGTTTTCTTGCGTTTATACGGTACCATAACGGCTTTTCCTCCTAGTTCTCATAGATGGAGTGCGCGGAATATATCGTTTCGCGTCACGTAGATCATCAGTAGCAATAGCAGGGCGACGCCGATGCTCTGCGCAACCTGCAGGGCTTTCGGTGAAAGCGCCCTGCCGCGCACGGCCTCGAAGCAAAGCCCGAGAAAATGCCCGCCGTCAAGCCCGGGCAGCGGAAACATGTTGATGACTGCGAGGTTCAGGGAAAGCAGCGCCGCGAAATTCAGCAGCGGCACAAGGCCCATTTCCGCGGCCTCGCCGGCCATCTGCGCGATACCGACCGGCCCCGCGAGATCCTTGCCTGAGAGCTCGAGCACGATGCGGTAGAGCCCGTCGACCATCAATCGGATGACTCGCCAGGTACTCTCCACGGCGAGATGCCAGGACTCGACGAGCCCTGGATGCGTGATGATGGCGTCGTTCATGGCGCCGACGAGCGCATGCTTGGCGGTCGAATCATAGGACGGCGTGACACCTTTCGTCAAGGTCTGCCCGTCCCGCTCAACCGTAACGGCGAGCTCCGTCTGCCCGTCCGCCGCGGCAACCGTCGAAACAAAATCCTTCCATGTGGAGATCGTCCTGCCATCGATGGAAAGAATGCGGTCGCCTTCCTCGAGGCCCGCAACCGCCGCCGGCTTCCCGGGCAGGACCTTTCCGAGCACCGGCTCGGGATTTGGCGTATGGACACCCGAGAAAAAGAAGATGCCGAAGAACAGCAGGATCGGCAGGATCACGTTCATGAAGGAGCCCGCGAGAATCACGAGCATGCGCGCGGGCACGGACTTCGTCGAAAAGCCGCGGTCGCCTGCTTCCTGGTCCTCCGGATCCATGCCCGCGATGTCGTTGTAGCCGCCAAGTGGTACGACGCGCAGCGAGTAGAGCGTCTCGCCCTTTTGCACGCTGCCGATCTGCGGGCCGAACCCAATGGCGAATTCCCGGACGCGCATGCCCGTCAGCTTCGCCGTCACGAAATGGCCGAGCTCATGCACGAGCACGAGCAGGCCAAAGACAAAAATCGCGGCCAGAAGTGTTAATACCATAGATTACCTTTCCAACAATTTTGACGCGTAGGCGCGTGCCCAGCGGTCTTCCTCGAACAGTTCTTCAAGCGTCGGGCCGAGGATCGTCTCACGCGCGAGCATGGTCTGCTCGATGATATCGTAGATGTCAAGGAAATGGATCGCGCCCTTCAAGAACGCGCCGACGGCCACCTCGTTCGCCGCGTTGAACACGCACGGCGCCGTGCCGCCCATCTCCCCCGCCTCATAGGCGAATTTCAGGCCGCGGAATGTCTCCGTATCCGGCTTCTCAAACGTCAGATCCTGCATATTCCAAAAGTCGAGCCGCGGAAAATCCGATGGCTGCCGCTCTGGATACGTCAGCGCATACTGTATCGGCAGGCGCATATCCGGCGCGCCAAGCTGCGCGATGACCGCCCCGTCGTGAAACGCGACCATGGAGTGCACGATGCTCTGCGGATGGACGACAACCTGAATCTGCGGGTAGCGCACGCCGTACAACCATTTCGCCTCGATGACCTCGAGGCCCTTGTTGACGAGCGTTGCAGAGTCCACCGTGATCTTCTTTCCCATGTTCCAGGTCGGATGGTCGAGCACCTGTGCGACCGTCACATGCGCGAGATCCGCGCGCTTCTTCCCGCGGAACGGGCCGCCCGAGCAGGTCAGCAGGAGCTTTTCCACCGTCTCGAGCCGCTCGCCCTGCAGGCATTGGAAGAACGCGCAGTGCTCGCTGTCCACGGGCAGAATGTGCACGCCCTGTTCCTTCGCCCGGCGCGTAACGAGTTCGCCGGCGACGACGAGCGTCTCCTTGTTCGCGAGCGCGATATCCTTCTTCGCCTCGAGCGCTTTCATCGTCGGTTCGAGCCCGGCAAAGCCCATCATCGAGGTCACGACGACGTCGACCTCCGGCACCGCCGCCGCGTCGATAAAAGCCTGCCTGCCGCCCGCAAGCCTGGTTTTGCCGTGATACCGTTCCTTCAATCGCGCATAGGCATGCTCATCGGAAAGTACGGCGAGTTCCGGCTCGAACGCGCGGATCTGCGCCTCGAGCTTTTCATCGCTTGAATTCGCCGCGAGCACCGAGATATGGAAGAGCTCCGGGTGGCTGCGCACGACATCCAGCGTCTGTGTGCCAATAGAACCCGTCGAGCCGAGTACGGCCAGATTTTTCATTGCATCTTCTCCTTATGCTGCGGATTATTTTGCCGCGAGGCTGCAGAATACCGTCACGTAGAACACGAGCGGCGCCGTCAGCAGCACGCTGTCAAAGCGGTCCCAGACCCCGCCATGGCCCGGGATGATATTGCCGGAATCCTTGATGCCGGTATAGCGCTTTGCAACGGACTCGACGAGATCGCCGAGCGTCGCAAGAATCGAGATGGCGAGGCCGAGGGCAGCCATCGGCAGGCCAGGCAGTCCAAAGAAACAACCGAGCCCGTACACCGCTGCCGTCGTGCCGACGACCGAGCCGAGGAATCCCTCGACGGTCTTGTTCGGGCTGATGGTCGGGCAAAGTTTGTGACTGCCGATGGCCGAGCCAACGAAATAGGCGAACGTATCGCTCGCCCAAGTGCCGATGAACATCACCCAGATCATCGCACAGCCGAACTCAAACGGGCCGAACGGCGTCGCGAGCATAACCTCCGGCTCAAAGCCGCGCAACATGACCATATAGCCGAACGAAAAGCCGAAATAAAAGATACCGGCAATCGACAGGCACGCGTCGACAAACGTGATGCGGCCGTGCAGCAGCACGCTCTCGAGCAGGATGACGAGCACGATCAGCGTGCTGACAAACAACGTCTCATCGGTGTTGCCGAGCCACGCGCAGCCCCAGAGCAGCGCGAGCCCGAGCAGTCCCGGGACAAACGCGAGGTTCCCGCCCCTGTGTGCAAACGCGCGCACGTACTCGAACCACGCGAGCAGCGAGAGTACGAGTGCAAAAACGGCAAAAAGGGTGCCGCCTGTCTGAATGACAAAAGCGGCAAGTGCAATTCCGACAATTCCAGTGATAATTCGCGTAATCAATCGTAACGCTCCTAATCTTATGTATTTTTCAGTCCGCCGAAGCGGCGATTGCGGCCGGCGAAATCGACCATCGCATCGACAAAATCCTCCGGCGTGAAATCCGGCCAATTGGTATCCGTGAACCAGAACTCCGCATAGGCCGACTGCCAAAGCAGGAAGTTTGAAAGGCGCAGGTCGCCGCTCGTGCGAATCACGAGGTCGACGGGGAGGTTCCCCTTCGTATCGAGCTCGTTCTCGATGGTCGAAAGCGTGATGTCCTCAGGCTTTAGCTCACCCGCCGCGGCCTTCGCCGCGATGCTCTGCGTCGCGCGCAGGAGCTCGTCCTGCCCGCCGTAATTCGCCGCGACGTTGAACTTGACGCCCGTGTTGTCCTTCATGAGCGCCTCAGCATCGCGCATCTGCTTTTGCAGGCTTTTCGGCAGGCCGTCGATGCGGCCGAGGAAATGGATCTGCACATTGTCCTCGTGCATTTCCTGCAATTCCTTTTTCAGATAATCCGAAAAGAGCTGCATCAAAAAGTCGACCTCCGGGCGCGGGCGCTTCCAATTCTCCGTCGAGAACGCGTAAACTGTCAGCGCATCGAGCTGCAGGCCGATGGCGGTCTTCAGGATATTCTTGAGCGTCTTGACGCCGGCCGTATGCCCGGCCGTGCGGAGCATGCCCTTCCCCTTCGCCCAGCGGCCGTTCCCGTCCATGATGATGGCGACATGACGCGGCAGTTTCTCCCAGTTAATTCGTTCGAACAGCGGGGAATCCTTGGCCGGGATTTCAAAGGTCTCACGGGACCCGGCTCCTCCAAATAGTTTCTTCCACATAATAACCTCATCTTCCATGGCAGAGCGATCAGCCTGCCGCGCTCAGTCCTTCGGGACCATGTGCGCGGCAAGGACGACCGAAAAGCCGCCCTCCTCCCGCTCCGTGACGCGGACAACGTACAGCCGCTGTTCATCGACTGAGAAGAAATGCTTCGTCGGACGTGTGAGCTCCCACACAAAAGGAGTTCCCGCCGCCTCGAGCATCGGCTTCGCCTCGGACCACGGACGACCGAGAATGTCTGGCGTGACCCGCATCAGACTTCCATAACCTCTTTTTCTTTCTTCGCCTTCGCGTCGTCGGCCATCTTGACATAGCGATCGACGAGCTTCTGCATATCGCCCTGTGCACGCTTCGACTCGTCCTCCGTGATCTCCTTGTCCTTCTCGAGCTTCTTGATGGCGTCGTTGCCGTCGCGGCGCACGTTGCGCAGTGCGACCTTCGCTTCCTCGGTCTTCTTGTTGACCGACTTGACGAGTTCCTGGCGGCGCTCCTGCGTCAGCGCCGGGATCGTCAGGCGGATCGCCGTGCCGTCCGAGTTCGGGCTCAGGCCGAGATCCGACTTCATGATGGCGACTTCGATGTCGTGCAGCATGCCCTTGTCCCACGGCTGAATCAGGATCATGCGCGGCTCCGGCACGGCGACCTTGGCGACCTGGTTGACCGGCGTCGGCGCGCCGTAGTAGTCCACCATTACGTGATCGAGAAGCGACGGCGTCGCGCGGCCGGCACGCAGCGATGCAAGCTCACGCTTCAGGGCCTCAATGGATTTCTTCATGCGTTCTTCGTGCTGTGCTTCAATTTCTTTCGTCGTCATGCTTCTTTTCCTCCTACCGTCGTGCCGATCTTCTCGCCGACCGCCGCTTTCACAATGTTCTCATGCTCGTCGATGTTGAACACGACAAGCGGGATGTTATTGTCCATGCAGAGGCTCGTCGCCGTCGTATCCATGACCGCGAGGCCCTTGTTCAGGATGTCGATATAGGTCAGCGAATCGAACTTCTTCGCGTTCGGGTTCTTGTTCGGATCGCAGTCGTAGATGCCGTCCGTCCCCTTTTTCGCCATCAGGATGACGTCGGCCTCAATCTCCGCTGCGCGCAACGCTGCCGTCGTATCGGTGGAGAAATACGGGTTGCCCGTCCCGGCGCCGAAAATCACGACACGGCCCTTCTCCATATGGCGGATGGCCTTGCGGCGGATATACGGCTCAGCAACCTGGCGCATCTCGATGGCCGTCTGCACGCGCGTGTCCACCTCGAGCTTCTCGAGCGCGTCCTGCAGGGCGAGCGCGTTCATAACCGTCGCCATCATGCCCATGTAGTCCGCCGTCGCGCGGTCCATGCCCTTCGCAGAGCCGGCGAGGCCGCGCCAGATGTTTCCGCCGCCGACGACAACGGCCACGTCGATGCCCTGCTGGCGCACGATGCGAATCTGCTTCGCGATGTCCTCCACGACCTCCGGATTGATGCCAAAGCCCTGATCCCCCGCGAGGGACTCGCCGCTGAGCTTCAAAACGACACGATGATATTTCGCTGTATTCACGATTGTCTCTCCTCCGTTTTTCTACATACCTTTCTTTATTATACTATGCTCAGGAAAAAAAGAAAAGCAAAAAGAGCCACCCGGCACTGCATAAAATAGCAGCTGCCGAATGACTCTGCGATTCCTGTGTGTAAAACGCTGGAGAATTACTGCATCTGGGCCTTGACCTCAGCCGCGAAATCCTCCTGCTTCTTCTCGATGCCCTCGCCGAGCTGGAAGCGCGTGAACGCCGTGACTTTGTTGCCGCCGAGGATATCCGTGATCGTCTTGTCGGAATCCTTGACGAAGATCTGCTGATCGAGGCAGACTTCCTTGTAGAACTTCTTGATGCGGCCCTCGACGATGCGGTCGATGATCTTGGCCGGCTTGCCCTCTTCCTCAGCCTGCTTCTTCGCGACTTCCTTCTCGTGCTCGACCACGTCAGCCGGAACAGCCGTCTCGTCGATGGCAATCGGGTTCGCCGCAGCAATCTGCATGGCGACATCCTTGGCGAGCGCGTCGTCACCGCCCGTCAGGTTGACGAGGACGCCGATCTTGCCGCCCATGTGGATGTAGCTGCCGAGACGGCCATCGCTTGCATAGCAGACGAAGCGGCGCAGCGAGATCTTCTCACCGATCGTAGCCGTAGCTTCCGTGATGATCTCCGACACCTTCTTGCCGTCGATGACGCTGTCGTTCAGCGCGTCAAGGTCCGCCGGCTTCGTGTCGACGATGTGCTTTGCGATCTTCGCCGTCAGGCTCTTGAACTGCTCGTTGCCAGCCGCGAAATCCGTCTCGCAGTTGATCTCAACGAGTGCACCGGTCTTGCCGTCATCCGAAATGCAGGCAGCGACAGCGCCCTCGGCAGCCGTGCGGCCAGCCTTCTTTGCAGCCTTTGCGATGCCCTTCTCACGGAGCCAGTCAATGGCCTTTGCCTTGTCGCCGTCCGTCGCCGTCAGGGCCTTTTTGCAGTCCATCATGCCTGCGCCCGTCGACTCACGCAGTTCCTTTACCATTGCAGCCGTAATCTTTGCCATTTTTCAACTTCCTCCTATTGCGTTTGCTCTCTGTCTCGACAACAAACGGGGCAAGGGATAAAAAGCCCTTACCCCGTCTGTACTTTTCGCTATTCCGATACTTCGGGATTACTCGGCGTCAGCTTCCTTTGCCTCAGCCTCGTCTTCCGAACCATCCTGACCCTGGCGGCCCTCGAGGACAGCGTCAGCCATCTTGTTCGTGAGCAATTTCACGGCGCGAATGGCGTCGTCGTTGCCCGGGATGACATAGTCGATGAGATCCGGATCGCAGTTCGTATCGACAACCGCGACGATGGGGATGTTTAGCTTGCGCGCCTCAGCGACCGCAATGCTCTCCTTGCGCGGATCAACGACGAACAGAGCGCCCGGCAGCTTCTTCATCTCTTTGATGCCGCCGAGGTTCTTCTCGAGCTTCTCCATCTCGTGACGGAGGCCCTGGACCTCTTTCTTCGTGAGGACCTCAAACGTGCCATCCTCTTCCATCGCTTCGAGCTCCTTGAGGCGCTTGATGCGCTTCTGGATCGTCTGGAAGTTCGTCAGCATGCCGCCGAGCCAACGCTCGTTGACGTAGAACTGACCAGCGCGCTCAGCCTCTTCTTTAATGGCTTCCTGCGCCTGCTTCTTCGTGCCGACAAACAGCACGTCCTTGCCCTGTGCCGCGACATCGCGCAGGAAAGCATAGGCCTCATCCACCTTCTTGACCGTCTTCTGCAGGTCAATGATGTAGATGCCATTGCGCTCCGTGAAGATGTACTTCGCCATCTTCGGGTTCCAGCGACGAGTCTGATGACCGAAATGGACACCGGCCTCCAAGAGCTGTTTCATAGAAATTACTGCCATGTTGGTGTACCTCCTGTTACTATCTTCCGCGACCTTCACCGTCCGCACCACCCCGCAGGGCACAGGGCAGACATCCAGCCGCGTGCTTTCTAACACCGCTAATCAGTATAGCATACTTTCTCCCGTTCAGGCAAGCCCTTTTTCCGCGGTTTCCCGGGAAAAGGACCTTTCTTTTACGCTGGCAGGATCTCCGTCCAGTAGCCGTCGGGATCGACGATGAAATAGACGCCGAGCGGAAGGTTCTCGTAGCAGATGCAGCCCATGGCCTTGTGCTTTTCGTGCGCGGCATCAAAGTCGTCGGTCGTCACGGCGAGGTGAATCTCGTTCTCGCCGAGATTGTATGGTTCCTTGCGGTCCTTCAGCCAGGTGAGCTCCAGCAGATGCGGGGTCTTGGCCTCATCCTGCAGGTAGACGAGCGTCGCGTTCGGGATCTCCATGCGGTGATCCTCGTGAAAGCCGAGGGCCTCCTGGTAGAACGCGATGCTGCGCTCGAGGTCGAGAACGTTGATGTTGTTGTGTGCAAACGTGAACTTCATGTGATTTTCCTCCTGTCTTTTTTGGGACGCGGCGATCGGCAGGCCAGCGTCTCCCCGTGGTCAGAGCTACTGCAGGATCGTGTAGTTTTCCGGGTGCATGCCGGGGACGGTCGTAACCTTGATGTCCGTGCCAAACTCGGCGGCGAGATTCATCATGAGCTGATTCTGCCGCAGCTCCTCGGCGACGGATTCGTGCACCTCAACCTCATAGCCGTCCTGAGCGTGCGATTTGCGCTCCATGCGCCGGATGTCGCGGCTGATGCGGATGGACACCGTTTCCGGCGACTCGACGCGTCCAAGACCGTGGCAGACGGGGCAGTCCGTATAGACGATGCTGTCGAGGTTCTCGCGGGTTTTCTTTCGCGTGATCTCGACGAGCCCGAGCCGCGTGATGTCGACGACGTTCGTCTTCGTGCGGTCGAGCTTCGCGAGATGCCGGAGCCTTGCGAGCAGGTCCTCATTCTGCGACTCGCGCTCCATGTCGATAAAGTCGACGAGGATCATGCCGCCGATATCGCGCAGGCGGATCTGTTTCATGACCTCGCCGGCCGCCTCGAGGTTCGTCCGATAGGCGGTCTCCGCGAGGTTATCGCGTCCGGTGTACTTGCCCGTATTGACGTCAATGGCCGTCAGCGCCTCGGTCTTGTCGATGACGAGGAAGCCGCCGCTCGGGAGCTCGACGCGGCGCGCGCCGAGGGTCTCGATTTCCTTTTCGATGCCGTACTGCTGAAAAAGCGGCGTCCGATCCTCATACAGCGTGACGCGGCACTCCGCGGCGGGCAGCATCGTCCGCACGAGCTCCCGGACGCGCGAAAAGGCCTGCCGTCCCTCAACGGCCACCTGATCCACCGTATCGTCAAGGTGGTCGCGGATCGCGCGGACGAGCAAATCCGCATCGCGGTAAAGAAGCGTCGCTCCGCGGCTCTTCAGCGCAAAGCGCGCGAGGATACCCTGCCAGATTTTGGCGAGGTAGCCGATTTCCTTCGCGAGCTCCTCCTCGGACACGCCCTCGGATGCCGTGCGCAGAATAAGGCCCATGCCAGCAGGCGCATGCCGCTCCGCAACAGCCTGCAGCCGCGCGCGCTCCGCCTCCTCCTCGATGCGTCGTGAAATGCCGATATAGGCTGCCGTCGGCAGAAGTACGACGTTGCGCCCGGGGATCGTGATGTGCGTCGTCGCGCGCGGGCCCTTCGTGCCGACGGCGTCCTTGGTGATCTGCACGGGCAAATATTCACCGATATGTACCTTCGTTTTCTGCGGCAGCACGTGCCGGACGTCCTGCGGCATCCCGTCGCCGACATACAAAAAGGCGTTCTTCTCCATGCCGATATCGACAAAGGCGGCCTGCATGCCCTTCAGCACGTTCTGCACCTGGCCCTTGTAGATATTGCCGACGAGGTGGGAGTGCGCGCTCCGTTCCATCTCAACCGCCTGCAGCTGCCCGTCCGTGACGACGGCCGCGCGCGTCTCCTCCGGCTGCGCGCTGATATAGATCTGTTTCAAAGAGCTCCCTCCCCCTTTCTTGGTTACTCGACCAGGTCAAGCAGGGTGCGCCCCTGCCCGAACAGGCCCGTGCGCGTAATCCTCGCCTGCGCGGGACGCACGGCAAGACCGAACTGCGCAGCGATGGCGGTCAATACCTCGAGCGGCTTCACGGAGCCCGTCTGCGTGATGCGGATATCCATCGTCATGCAAAGTTCCCCATCGCCGGCCTCGACGGCGACCGGTTCGAGCATGTACTGCTTCATCTCGATTTCGCGCTTTTTCTTTGGCGTCACGCGCTCATAAAGCACCTCGCGCGCCGCGTTGTAGGCCGCGACCGCCTGCACCGCGGCCTCGGCGCTGCCCGCGTACGGCACCGTCAGGCGATAACGGGCCTCGTCGGTCTCCGCCATCAGGGCCTTGTGCTTCGTGCGCACCTCTTTTAGGCGCAGGAGCCGCACACCAGGCGGCAGCTGTGCGGAAAGCCGGTCAAAGACCTCCGGCTGCGCGATGGGCTTCGTCAACTCGAAGTCCATGTACTCAGCCTCGCTCGCGACGCCGAGCGACAAGGCCGACGCGAACGCAACCTTCATATGCGGGTTGAACCCCTCGGAATACGCCATCGGCAGTTTCGCACGGTCGAACGCGCGGATAAAGAGATTCGCGTAATCAAGGTGCGAGACATAGCGCAGGTCGTCGCCCTTCGTGATTTCCGCGCGGTACTTGTAGAGCGTACGCGGCTTGACCGGCCCCTTCGGATCATGACGCGCAGCGGACACTTCCTTCTCCTCGCCCACAAAGCGCGCCTCCTGCGACGCCTTGGTCTTCCAATGGTCGATGACGTGCACCTTCAGGTTCGGGCAGATGCCGCAGGCCGAGCAGCGGCCACGGCGGCAGTCCTCCGTGAACGCGCCCTGCATCGCCTTTTTCCACTCGCGGAGCAAGAATTCTTTGTTGACGCCCGGCGATGTGATTTCCCACGGCAACGGCTCTTGGAAGTCACGCGTGCGCCGGCTGTAGTATCCCATGTCGACGCCGCATGTTCGGAATGCCTCATGCCATTTGTCGTTTTGGAACAGGTCGCTCCAGCCATCGAACTTGCAGCCGTCTCGATAGGCTTGCTCGAGCACGGTGGCGAGGCGGCGGTCACCGCGCGCAAATACACCCTCGATAACCGAGAGCCGCGCGTCGTGGTAGTGGAACGTGATGGCGCGGTCCGTGATATGCTCCTTGAGCACGTGCTGACGGCGCTCAAACTCCTCAATGGGGAGCTGCCCGAACCACTGGAACGGCGTGTAGGGCTTCGGCACGAAGCAGGCGACGGAGATCGTAACCTTGACGCCGCGCCTGCCCTTGATCTCCGTATAGAGATCGACGACCTTCTTCGCAAGTCGTGCGATGCCGATAACGTCCTCGTCGGTCTCGGTCGGCAGCCCCATCATGAAGTAGAGCTTGACCTGCTTCCAGCCCTTGCGGAACGCCGCCGCGCAGGCCGTCATGAGATCCTCCTCCGTTACGCCCTTGTTGATGACGTCGCGAAGGCGCTGCGTGCCGGCCTCCGGGGCAAAGGTCAGACCGGATTTGCGCATTTTCGAAAGCTTGTCCGCAAGCGCAATGGAAAAGCTGTCAATGCGCAGCGACGGCAAGGAAACACTGACCTTCTCGTCCTTGAAATCGTGCACGAGGTCGTCGACGAGTTCCCCGAGGTACGAATAGTCCGCCGACGAAAGCGAGGTCAGGCTCATCTCATTGTATCCCGAGCAATCAACAAGACCGCGCGCCATCCCGCGCAGATTTTTCTCGGTGCGCTCGCGTACCGGGCGGTAGCAGATGCCCGCCTGGCAGAACCGGCAGCCGCGGCTGCAGCCGCGAAACAGCTCAAGCATGATGCGGTTGTGCACGATGTCCATATATGGGACAACCGGGCGGCGCACGCCCGTCGATTGGTCCATGTCTTTTATCACGCGCTTGTAGATGGGCATCCGCGCGGCAGGATCAAGCGGCTGCATCTCCGCGAAATCACCTGATGCCGTATAGACAGGCTTGTAAAACGACGGCACGTAGACGCCGTCGACCGCCAGCAGGCGGCGCAGAAACGCCCGGCGGCCCCCCGGCCTGCCCTCACTCTTCCACGCCTTAAACACATCCGAGACCTCGAGGATGACCTCCTCGCCCTCGCCGACGAGGAAGAAGTCGAAGAAGTCCGCCACCGGCTCGACGTTGAACACACACGGCCCGCCGCCGACGACAAACGGCATGTCAGAGCCCCGGTCCGCTACGCGAAAGGGGATACCCGCGAGGTCAAGCATGTAGAGCACGTTGGAGTAAATCATCTCGTACTGCAGGGAAAAGCCGAGAAAGTCGAACAAGGCGACCTCGCGCTTCGTCTCCAGCGAGAACAGCGGGATGTGGCGCGCGCGCATCTTGGCTTCCATATCGGTCCACGGCGCATAGACGCGCTCTGCGGCGATGTCTTCCCGCGCATTCAAGACCTCGTAGAGGATGGCCAGTCCGAGGTTGCTCATGCCGACCTCGTAGACGTCCGGCAGGGCGAGTGCCCAGGTGCAGGCCATCTTGTCCGCATCCTTTACGACAGCATTCCATTCGCCGCCCGTATAGCGCGACGGTTTCAGCACGGACTGCAGGATTTCCGGATCGAGCGTTACCATGTGTCTTTGTTCCTCCATAAATTCACAAGAGCCTCCCTTCAAACAGGGAGGCAGAGTTAAAAGGTCAGTTTCTGTTTCCGAAGCTGGATATTCAGCAGGATGGCGATGGACAGGATGTTGGTCGTCAACGAGCTGACACCATAGCTCATGAGCGGCAGCGGAATGCCCGTGACCGGCATGATGCCCATCGTCATGCCGACGTTGACGAGCACGTGGAACGCGAGCATCGACGTGATGCCGACCGCGAGAAGCCGCCCGAATACGTCACTCGCATCCTGCGCGATCTTCATGCCGCGCCAGAGCACGATCAGGTAGAGCAATAGCAAAAACGCGGCGCCGATAAAGCCAAGTTCCTCGCCCACCACGGCGAAGATAAAGTCGGTATGGTTCTCCGGCAGGAAATTCAGCTGACTCTGCGTGCCGTGAAACAGGCCCTTGCCGAACAACATGCCAGAGCCGATGGCAATCTTCGACTGGATGATATGGTAGCCAGAGCCGAGCGGGTCGACGTTTGGATCCATAAAGACCATGATGCGCATCTTTTGGTACCCCTTCATGAAATGCCAGACCACCGGCAGTGAGGCGATCCCCACAGCAAAGATGCCCGCCAGGAGTTTCCAGTTGATGCCCGCCGCGAAAACCATACCGAAGAAAATGGCCATGAACACGAGCGAGGTACCGAGATCCGGCTGCTTGAGCACGAGCAGGAACGGCAGGCCGACATAGGCCGCTATCGGCAACAGGTCGTGCAGGTCACGGATCTTCCCGACCTTATCGGTCAGCATCGTCGCGAGCGAGACGATCATGATGAGCTTCGAGAACTCCGACGGCTGGATGCTGATCGGACCGATCATGATCCAGCGCTGCGCACCGAGCGCGGAATGCCCGAACACCATGACCGCCACCAGCAGGACCAGGTTGAATACATAGAGCTTGTTGCCGTACTGCTCGAGCATCTTGTAATCAAAATTCATGAAGAAGGCGGCGATCGCGATGTTGACCAGCGCAAAGATACCCTGTCTCTGCACGTACCAATAGCGCTCCTGCCCCGGCGTGTTGATATGCGTGGCGCTGCCGATGATGACGAGACTCATGATCAGAATGCCCGCCGTCGCGAGCACGAGCCACGGGTCCATGCGCCGCAAGAAATTCTTTCCCATTCGTTATGCGCCCTGTTCTTATTTCCTCTCGCGGCTGACCGGGACGTTGACCACGATTGCCGCGGAATCGCTGTCCTGATCATCGGACAGCGAAATCTCCATATCCTGCCGATTGATCTTCACGTATTTCGACAGGACTTCGATGATGTCGTTCTTGATATTATCCATGACTTCGGGGGAGAGGTTCGCGCGGTCGCGGATCAGCACGACCTGCAGGCGCTCCTTTGCAATCTTTCCCGATTTTTCTTTCTTGCCGAATATCTGCATCAAAGCATCGAGCATGTCTCTTTCTCCTCCTTATTTCCCGAACACGTGCTTCAGGCGGCTCCAGAAGCCCTCTTTCTCGAACTCCATGAACGGGATTTTTTCGCCGAGCAGGCGGCCGACGATGTTACGGTAGGCCTGGCCGGCCTCCGAGTCATGGCTCATGACGCATGGCTCGCCGCGGTTCGCCGCCGTGACGACCTTGATGTCGTCCGGCACCTGGCCGATGACGTCGATGGACAGGATGTCGTTGATATCCTCCATATCCATCATCTCGCCGTTCTCCACCATCTGTGGGCGGATGCGGTTGATGATCAGCTCGATTTCCTTCATGTCCGCGCGGCCGAGCTCGCCGATGATCTTGTCCGCGTCGCGCACGGCCGAGATCTCCGGCATCGTGACGACGAGCGCGGTATCGGCAGCGGCAATCGCCGTCTTGAATCCCTGCTCGATACCCGCCGGACAGTCGATCAGGATGTACTCGAACTCCTTACGCAGTTCCTCGCAGAGCTTTACGAGCTGCTCCGGATTGACCGCCGTCTTGTCCTTCACCTGCGAGGTCGGCAGCAGGTACAGATTGTCGAACTTCTTATGCCGGACCAGCGCTTTCTTATACGGCACGCGGCCCTCGGTTACATCAATGAGATCGTAGAGGATGCGGTTCTCGAGGCCAAGCATCAGGTCGAGGTTGCGCAGTCCCGTATCGGTATCGATCAGAACAACCTTTTTCCCGCGCATCGCGAGACCGACGCCGAGGTTCGCCGTCGTCGTTGTCTTGCCGACACCGCCCTTGCCCGAGGTGATGACATAAATCTTGCTCATAAATCTTCCTGCCTTTCCAGTTCTGCTCGTGTCTGCTCTATCGGAAAAGAATGTTTGTTTTTCGGTGGGTCAAGGATTCCCCGGAAAGAGCGTTCTCAACGCTCAATCGGTTCGATGACGATCTGGCCATTTCGGATGGACGCCCGCTCAGCCTTCTCCTCCGGCTTCATGTGATCCGGGGCGCGCGCGACGAGATCTGCAATGCGAATCTGCGTGGGAATCAGGCGGTCGGCAATCACGAACGCGTCCGTGTTGCCGAACGCCCCCGCGTGCACCATGCCGCGACAGGTTCCGCGGATATCGATGCTGCCGCCCGCGATAATCTGCGCGCCCGGATTGACATTGCCGCAGACGAGCACGGAGCTCTCCGTGCGGATTTCCTGCCCGCCGCGCAGCGTCCGGTTGACGACCACCATCTCCTGCACCTGCGCGTCCGTATTTGCGGGCGCCGCCGGAACCGGGGCAGGCCGCTCGGACCGTTTCTTCCCCGTGAACTGCGCAGCGGCCGCCGCGGCCTTTTCTGTGCGCAGGATCAGCCCATACGCGTGAAAGAGCTTCTGCAACTCCGTCCGCTCCGCACTGCTCAGCGCACCGTCTGGCAAACTCACGAGCGTCCCGCGCAGGAAAAAACCGGAGCCCGATTCGAGCTGCGCCCGGATTTCCCGCTCAATCGAAGGGAAATCCGCGCCGTCCGCAAAGCTGAGCTGCAGGCCGTCCGTGCTCCCCTTGATCTTTACGATTTTCTCACTCATTGCTTCCTCCCGAATTTCCCTGAATCCAGCCATGCTTAGTTCGAATTTTCCTGCGCATTCTCGCTGAACGCTGCCTCCAGGATCTTGCGCCCGATCGGCACCGCGGACTGCGCGCCGAAACCGCCCTGCTCGACGATGACGGCAACGCAGATGTTCGGATTGTCAAACGGCCCGTAGGCGACGAACCAACCGTGGTCGCGGCCCTGCGAGTTCTCCGCTGTACCGGTCTTACCCGCGATATCGATGGTGAACCCTCTGAACGAGCTCGCCGCCGTGCCGTACTTCGTGACGTCATGCAGACCGTCCTGCACGAGTTTGATAACGTTTGGCGGCACGTCGAGCGTGCTTAGGAGCTCCGGCTCGATTTCCTTGGCGACCGAGCCGTCCGGGTTCAGCATGCGTTTGACGAGATGCGGCTTGTATCGCTTGCCATCCGCCGCAATCTCGCTCATGACCATGCACGCCTGCAGCGGCGTCACGAGGTTAAAGCCCTGACCGATGGCCGCGTCGAAGGTCTCGGACAGATACCATTCCCCGTCCTCGAACCATTTCGCCTTGTAGGCGCGGTTCGCGACGAGTCCCTCCGCCTCATACGGAAGATCGATGCCTGTGCGCTGGCCGAGTCCGAACATCCGGCCATATTTCTCGATCCGGTCGATGCCGAGCCGGTTGCCCATCTCGTAGAAATACACGTTATCCGAATGTGCGAGCGCCTGGCGAAAGTTGATCAGGCCGAGCGCCTCGCCCCCGGAGTTGCCCTTGGGGATGATCCAGTGGTGCCCCGTATCCATGATCAGCTCGTCCGGTGTCACAACGCCCTCTGTGAGCGCCGCGGTGCCCGTGACAATCTTGAACGTCGAGCCGGGCGGATATTCGCCCGTGATCGTCTTGTTGTCCATCGGGTGCGCCGGGTTATTGTTCAGCGCGTTCCAGTCCTTCGCGGAAATGCCATGCGCGAACAGATTCGGGTCGAACGCCGGCCGGCTGACCATGGCGAGGACCTCGCCGGTCTGCGGGTTCATGACGACCGCGGCGGCAGCCGAAGCGTGGATGGCCGCGAGCTGGTCGTCGACGGCCTTTTCCGCAGCCTGCTGCAGATTTTTATCGATCGTCAGGACGAGGTCATCGCCCGCAATCGGCTCTTTTTTGCCGAGAATTTTGACCGGCTTGCCGGACACGTCGACCTCGACCTGCTCGCCACCGTTTTGGCCGCGAAGCTCCTTGTCGTAGACCTTTTCGAGACCGAACTTACCGATAATATCGCCGCTCTTATAGCCCTGGTCCTTGAGCTTCTCGAGTTCCGTATCGTTGATCTCCGAGACGTACCCAAAGGTATGCGAGCCCATCTGCTTCAGGATATAGTCGCGGATCGGCTGTACCTCGATGACGACGCCCGGGTAGAGCTCCTTCTGCTCTTCGAGGATGGACACAATATCCGGCGTGACATCCTGCTTGATGCGGATCGGGTCAAAGCCGCTGTGCGCGGCAATCTTCTGCTGGATCTCCTCGGTCGGCACCTTCAGCAGGTCCGACAGACGCGCGATGACGTCGTCCGAAATCGGTGAGGTGAGCGGGAGCAGCGACACGGTAAAGCCGGGGCGGTTCTTGACGAGCAGCTCGCCGTTCCGATCGTAGAACGTACCGCGCGGCGCCATCGCCGGGATGATGCGGATGCGGTTGCCGTCCGCGAGCTCCGCGTAGTAGTCCCCTTCATATATCTGCAGGTATCCCGCCCTCGCAATGAGGACGGCGATGACCAGTACCATCAGCCCGGCGAGCACCTTGAGCCGCCCGCTGAAATCCTCTTGTTCGTTCACAATGCTTCTCTCCTGCTTGTCACACAAACGAAAGGCACCCCGCAAGGTGCCTTAATCTGCCGGCCGCCACTGATCATAAACCGCTCTCGGCTTATCGGTCAGCGGCTCCTGCCTTTAATTCTTTTCACTGAGCCATGTGTCGATGGCGTAGGCAATCCGGTGAACCGGATACGCAAAGACGAGCTGATAGACGAACATCGGCAGCAGCGTATACTGCATCGATGCGGTCAGATTAAAGCGATACCCTAATAATACCATAAGTACCGCCAAAATAAAATAGCTGGCTGCCGCTGCCGGCAAAGAACACAGCACCGGCAGGAAAAACTGTTCCTTGAAGATGCGGCCCGAGAAGCTGCCAAAGAACAGGCCGAGCACGAGATACGTGAACGTGTTCACGCCAAAAAACGTGCCGGTCGCGAGATCTTGCAATAGCCCCGTCAGGAACCCCATCAGAGCCCCCTCACGCACGCCGCGCAAAAACGCGAACGAAACGACCAGCAGCAACAGCAAATCTGCCGAAACGCCGTGGTAGGCGATCATCGGCAGCAGCGAAGTCTGCAGGACGAAGAGCCCCGCGACAATGGCCGTCAATATGCCGAACCTCTTCATCACGAATCCGCCTCCGACGCTGCCTCTGTCTGCTCCGCCGCCTCTGCGGCAGGATCTGTCTCGGTTCCCGGCGTCTGCGCCGGCGCTTTCAGCGGCTCCGGCGGCGCCTCGCGGGACGCCGTGATAACGGCGACGTCTTCGAGCTTTTGGAAATCCACCGCTGGCTCAAGGATGGCAACCTCGAGCAATCCGCCGGTATCATGCCGTATCTCGGACACGAGGCCGATCGCCAGCCCCTTCGGGAAAATCCCGCCGAAGCCGGACGTCACGATGACATCGCCCGCCTGCACGTCGGAATCCTTGGGAATGTTGACCATGCGCGGCATGGTCGGATTGTCCATATCGCCCTCGACGATGCCGTTGACGCGGGATTCCGCGCGCTGTACGAGCACGCCGACCGACGAACGCGGATCCGTGATCAACTGCACCTTCGACGAGTTCGGCCCAGCCTCGACAATGCGCCCGACGAGTCCTTTCTCCGTCACGACCGGCATGTCCTCTTTGACGCCGTCCATCGTGCCGCGGTTGATGACGATCATACTCGACCAGGTCGATGCCTCACGGCCGATGACGCGCGCTGCCTTCAAGTCAAACTGCGTCGCCGTCTGCTTATAATCGAGCAGAGCGCGCAGCCGCGCATTCTCTGCGGCGTATTCGCTCGCCTGCAGATTCTGCACGCGGAGCTGATCCACCTCATTGCGCAGCATCTTGTTCTGCTGATGCTCCGTGACGATATCCCAAATGTTAGCGGTCACATAGTTGATCTGACTGCCGACCCAGGACACCGCTGACTGGAATGGCGACAGCACCAGGGAAACTGCCTTGCTGCTCACCGGCGCGTGGAAGCGCCCTCTTGCGGAAAAGAAGATGATGCAGAAGACGCTGATGATGACGAACAGCAGTGCCCAGACCTTGCGGCCCGAATGGCTATCTCTTCTTACCCTTTTGCTCATTTTATGCTCTCAACTTCTTCGACGTCATGACAACGCGCTTCAGGAGTTCAATGTTCTCGAGCGACTTGCCCGTGCCCTCGCCGACGCACGACAGCGCGTCCTCGGCGACGAGAACCGGCATGCCCGTCTCCTTCGACAAAAGCTTGTCGAGGTTCGTCAGAAGGGCGCCGCCGCCCGTCATCATGATGCCGTGATCCATGACGTCGGCCGCGAGTTCAGGCGGCGTGCGCTCGAGCGTGCCCTTCACAGCCTCGACAATCTTGTAGATCGGCTCGTTGAGTGCCTCACGGACCTCCTTTGCGCCGATGGTCAGCGTCTTCGGCAGGCCGCTGACGAGATCACGCCCGCGAATATCCATGGACTTATCCACCTCCGGCGTCACGATGGCCGTGCCGATCTGGATTTTGATCTCCTCAGCCGTGCGCTCGCCGATCATGAGGTTGTACATGCGTTTGATGTACTGCACGATGGACGAATCCATCTCATCGCCGCCGATGCGGATCGAGCGGCTCGTGACGATGCCGCCGAGCGAAATCACAGCGATTTCCGTCGTGCCGCCGCCGATATCGACGACCATGCTGCCCGTCGCTTCCTCGACCGGCAGCCCCGCACCGATGGCGGCCGCCATCGGCTCCTCAATCAGATAGGCCTCGCGCGCGCCGGCCTGCTGCGCGGCGTCGATAACCGCGCGCTTCTCAACTTCCGTGACACCGGACGGCACGCCGACAACGACGCGCGGACGCACGAAGGACTTCGTATTCATCGCCTTCCGGATGAAGTATTTCAGCATCGCCTGGGTCACGTCGAAATCGGCGATAACCCCGTCTTTCATCGGGCGGATTGCGACGATATTTCCCGGCGTACGGCCGATCATCTGCTTTGCTTCCTCGCCAACTGCGAGAACATCGCCCGTATCACTCTTAATCGCAACGACCGACGGCTCGCGCAGCACAATGCCGCGCCCCTTCACATGAACCAGCGTATTTGCCGTTCCGAGGTCAATGCCCATATCGTGAGACAAACCACCAAAAAGACTCCACATATCGTTAAATAACTCCCTTCAGAATTGTCAAGTATCAGATTCATAAGGCAATGCCTTTATTCTATCACAACTTTTCCGCTTTGTAACCTTCTGTTTTCGATTTTCTCAATATTTTTCTTTTCCCTTCGGTTCTTTATTTGGATCCATTATTTGGAAACAAGCCTTCTTCCTTGAAGGACAGAAACCGCCGCTCTCCGAGGATGATGTGATCGAGCACGGGGATGTCCATGATCCGTCCCGCGCGGACAAGCCGTTCGGTCACGGCGATATCCTCGCGACTCGGCGACGGATCGCCGGACGGATGGTTGTGAAACAGGATCACCGAGGCCGCTGCGTATTGGATGGCCGGGCGAAATACCTCACGCGGGTGCACGATGGAAGCGGACAGACTGCCAATGGATACGTCGGACATGCCGAGAATGTGATTCTTCATGTTGAGCAGCATCACGGCGAAATGCTCGCGCTGCTCATGGCGGAATCGCGGCATGGCGTAATGCGCGGCGTCCTCCGGGCCATGCACGACCCCGATTTTCTCGGCCGCCTTGATGGAGAGCCGACGGCCAAGCTCTACCGCCGCGAGAATCGTCGCGGCTTTGACCGTGCTGATCCCAGGAATTCGCGTGATTTCCCGCGGGTTCATGTGCACGAGTCCCGTGAGTCCGACGCCCTGGAAACAGGCGAGCACCTTTCCGGCTACCTCGAGCACAGAGCAGTCCTTTGTCCCCGTGCGCAGCAAGATGGCGAGCAGTTCGGCATCCGACAAGCTCGCGGCGCCGTCGTGCAAAAGTCTCTCTCTCGGCCGCTCATCCCGCGGCAAATCCCTGACCATGATCGCTGACATAAAATACCCCTGCCTTTCTCAAAAACATCTCCGGTGGTAGTTCTTTTTGGCAGGGACACAGTGTATTGCAATCAGTACTTCCGGAACAGAAACAACGCGAGCACGATGCCCAGAATGCTCATGAGATTCGGCGCGAACGACAGGCCGATCGTCAGCTGAATCACATAGAGATTGATGGTAAAGGGCTGGATGTCAAAGACTGGATACGTCGTCACAAGATACGGGATCAAGCCGGACAGCGCATCAACCTGGCGCATGAGCTCACCGAGCAGCCCGCCGAGTATCGCTCCGACGACGACAAAAAGCACCGCCATGCCGTAGTTGCGTCCACTAAATTTAGCCAAAAGAACCCCTCCAATGGATAATATTCTTCATAAAAGACAAAGTTCCTTTTATAAAAAACGTTTTTTTGAACCATTTTTTCAAAAAAAAAAAATGGAACCTATCTGCCGACAAGTTCCATTCTATAGCATCTTGCTTTTTCCCGCAAGTCTCCCTATACCACCGGATTACGACGCCATGGCGCGGCATTCCGCTTCCAGTGCCTGCAACTCGCTCAGAGGGAGGCGGCTGTACTTTGCGACCACGTCCAAGGGCATCTTGTCGCGGATCATCGAGCGCGCGACCTCGACACGCCCCTCTTCCATGCCGGCCACATATCCGTTCATCCGTTCTTTTTCCATCATCATTTCAAAGTTCATAACGCCACACCTTCCATCACTGTATAATTCCTTTTGGTTATCTTTATGATGTATATATGGTATCATATTTCAGGCGTTCTTGCAAGTATTTCTTTTTGTTTTTCTATGGATTCATCGTAAAACAATTTCTTTCAGAAATTCGCCTTCCCGTTTCGCATTTTCCCGTTGATCTGCATGTTCGTGAGCTGGATGTTTGCTAATGTGCGATAAAGAAGTAATAGAAGTGTAAAAAATTTTGCCGTTCCTATCCGGCACTTAGGGCTGTGTCGGATAGGTCAGGCGTTAGGCTTCCGGCAAGTCTATCTTGCCGACAAAGCTGTAATAAATCTCAAT
>JALFBM010000019.1 GCA_022773425.1 Selenomonadaceae bacterium | reverse complement strand
GAGGAGCTGGAGCGGTTTTTCACGCCGCATAAGCAGGGAGCGGCGCGGGCAGGCGTGCGCATCCATCAGATGCATATGCCGTATCCGATTTTTGTCCCGCGGGGGACAGATGAGGTTAATGCGTATCTTTGGCAGCAGGTGGCGCCGAAGAGCGTGCGGATCTGTGCGTTTTTCGGGTGCCGGTATCTCGTGGTGCATGGGTTCAAGCTGGCGCGGGAGCTCGGCAGTGAGGATGCCGAGTGGGCGCAGACGGAAAAGCTCATCCATTTCCTTGCGCCGCTTGCCAGTGAGCTTGGAGTTACGCTTTGCATGGAGAATCTTTATTCCGGCCTTGGCCGTCATATGCTGGAGGGGCCGTGCTGCAACGCGCGGAAGATGGCGGCGCGTATCGACCGCATCAATGCGCAATATGGGGCGGAGGTGCTCGGGTTCTGCCTGGATACGGGCCATGCCAATCTTGTCGGTATCGATTTTCTCCCGTTTATCCATACCCTCGGGCATCGATTGAAGGTCCTGCATATTCACGATAACGATGGAGTAGCCGATCTCCATCAGATCCCCTATACGTTTACGCGAACGCGGGAGAACACGAGCTCGACGGATTGGACGGGGTTTCTTCAGGGCCTGCGGGATATCCGTTTTGACGGTGTCCTGAGCTTTGAAACGGCGCCGGTACTCACGGCTTTCCCGGAGGAATTGAAGGCGCAGGCGCTGGCATTTTTGGCACAGATCGGTGCGTATATGAGACGGGAGGTAAGTCCATGACGAGGGTAATTACCTACGGGACGTATGATTTGTTTCATCAGGGCCATTATAACCTGCTGAAGCATGCAAAAGCGCTCGGCGATTATCTGATCGTCGGGGTTACGTCGGATACCTTCGATAAGGGTCGCGGAAAGCTCAATGTGCACGATTCGCTCATGACGCGCATTGAAAACGTCCGAAAAACGGGCCTGGCCGACCAGATTATCGTCGAGGAATACTTTGGTCAGAAAATCGACGATATCCACAGGTATGATGTCGATATTTTTACGGTCGGTTCAGATTGGAAGGGACATTTCGATTATCTGCAGGAATTCTGCAAGGTCGTGTATCTGCCGCGTACGAAGGGCATTTCCAGCACCGAAATACGCAATCGCCATATGCTCCGCATGGGGATTATCGGAGCGGAGGGGATTGCCCTGCGCTTTGCGGAGGAAGCGCGGTTTGTCAGCGGCCTGGAGCTGGCGGGAATCTACGAAACGGATGCGAGAAAAGACCAGGAGCACTACATAGCTGGCATGCTGCAGGTGAGGGAGTATGAGGGTCTGGACGCGCTGCTTCAAGATGTGGATGCCGTCTATGTCGCGGCGCCGCCCATCCATCACGCGGCGTATATCCGCCAGGCGCTGGAGCAGAAAAAACATGTTTTGGTAGAATATCCCGCGTTCTTTACGGTGCGTGAGGCAGAGGAGCTCTATGCGCTTGCCAAAGAGAAGCAGGTGCTGTTGTTTCACGGGCTCAAGACGGCCTATTGCCCGGCCTTCCAGCGGCTGGTTTCCATGGCGAAATCCGGCATGATCGGCAATATCCTGTCTGTGGACGCGAACTTTACGCGCGTTCTGGGAAACCAATTGCAGGAGCGTTGCCGGGAGGCTTCGGGCGGCAGTATGATGGCGTTGGGGGAATACCCGCTTCTCGCCTTTTTCAAGCTGCTGGGGCTGGATTTTCGAAAGATTGCCTTTTTTTCCAGGACGAATGCGGAGAAAAAGGATATCTATACGAGGTTTTTCGTACAGTACGGGAACGCGATCGGCAGTGCCGGTATCGGGCTGGACGCGAAGAGCGAGGGCAATCTCGTCGTCACGGGGACGCGGGGCTATATCTATGTGCCGGCGCCGTGGTGGAAGACTGAGTACTTTGAAGTGCGTTATGAGGACCTCAATCAGAATCGGAAGTATTTCTACAAGTTCCAGGGAGAAGGGCTCCGCTATGAGATCGCGGAGTTTCTGCACTGTATCCGAAGCCATAAGCCCTCGGCCATGCTGACCGCAGAGGAAAGCGTGCAGATGGCGCGCGTGCTCGAGCAGTACCGGCGCCAGGATAACGTGGAAAGCATCTAAAGACTCGGCGACGGCAAACGATGCGGCGGTTATGGCCGGCAGCCGGGCAGCCCTCGAGGGGGTGCCCGGCTTTTTGCATTGTCCCTTGCGAATATGATAAAATAAAGTGTTTGACGAAATAGAAACGGGGGATGGCCGGATGATTCATATGAAGGACGTGTCGAAGGTCTATGAGAACGGCACGGTGGCGCTTGACCATGTGAATGTGGATATCAAAAAGGGCGAGTTCGTCTTCGTGGTCGGGGCGAGCGGCGCGGGGAAGTCGACGTTCATTAAAATGCTGCTGCGGGAGGAACTGCCGACCTCGGGCGATATCGTCGTCAACGGCTTCGACATCGTGCACATGAAGCATGAGGCAGTGCCGTATCTGCGGCGCGGGCTCGGCGTCATTTTCCAGGACTACCGGCTGCTGCCGGATAAGACGGTGTTCGAGAATGTCGCATTTGCGATGCAGGTCATCGAGGCACCACGCCGGCTCATGCAGCGCAGCGTCAACGCGGTGCTCGATATCGTCGGCCTCCGGGAAAAATACAAGGACTTTCCGTCGCAGCTCTCAGGCGGCGAGCAGCAGCGCGTGGCCATCGCGCGCGCCATCGTCAACGATCCGGCCATCGTCATTGCGGACGAACCGACGGGGAACCTTGACCCTGAGACGAGCTGGGGCATCATGGATATTTTTCAACGCATCAATCAGTCGGGGACGACGATCGTCATGGCGACGCACGATAAAACCATCGTCGACACGATGCAGCGCCGCGTCATCGCGATTGAGAACGGCAGCATCGTGCGCGATGAGGCACAGGGGGTATATGGCTATGAAGCTTAGGACGGCGGAGTATTTTATCACAGAGGTTGCGCATTCGCTGAAGCGCAACAACTGGATGTCGATTGCGTCCATCGGTACCGTCGCCGTGTCGCTTTTCGTGTTCGGCGTGTTCATGATCCTCGTCGTGAATGTGAACCGCATGGCGGATATGCTCGAGTCACAGGTGCAGATTTCGGTCTATCTCGAGGACGGCGTCAAGACGGCAGATAAGGACGCCCTGGAAGCGGATATCCGCAAGATGCAGGGCATCGAGTCGGTGAAATACGTGGATAAGGACGAGGCCAAAGCGCGGCTTTCGGAGCGTCTCGGCGATCAGAAGTACCTGCTCGACGCGCTCGGCGGGCAAAATCCACTGCCGGATTCGTTTGAGATCACGGTGACGGAGCCGTCACTCGTTGAGACCGCGGCACAGGCGATTTCGCGTTACGACGGCGTCGAGAGTGTCAAGTACGGGCAGGACGTCGTGCAGCATCTCTTTGATATCACGCGGCTCATGCGGATTTTCGGCGTCGCGCTGATGCTGTTGCTCGCGGGCGCGACGATCTTCATCATCTCGAATACGATACGGCTGACGGTGTTCGCGCGGCGCAAGGAAATCGCCATCATGAAATACGTCGGCGCGACGGATTGGTTCATCCGCTGGCCGTTCCTGCTCGAGGGCGTTGTGCTCGGGTGCATCGGCGGCGTGCTCGCGGCGCTTGCCCTGCGGAGCTTCTACGCGGCGATGGCGGCGAAAATCTACAGCACCCTGGCGTTTTTCCCGCTGATGCCGCAGTATCCGTTCATGCATATCGCGACGGTGTGCATCCTGCTTTCGGGCATGGTGATCGGCGCGATCGGCAGTACAATATCCCTAAAGCGTTTCTTGAAGGTGTAAACATGAGAACATGGATAAACGGGCGCAGGCAGGCTGGGCTTGCCTGCGTACTCTCCGCAGGGTTTTTCCTGACCTCGCTCGCGCCGGTATGGGCGGCGACAGCAGAGGAAGAAAAGCAAAGCTACGAGGATCAGGCAGCGGAAAAACTCCGAAAAAGTCAGGAGATCCAGACGCGCATTAATTCGATTTCCGAGGAGAAGCGCCTCCTCGACGAGGAGGCGGACAAGGCCATCGCGGCGCACAAGGAGGCGAAAGCGAATCTTGACGAGACGGCGGCGCGCATGTCGGACAACGAGGCGCGGCTAAAGGATGTACAGGCGGACTACGACAAGAAAAGCGGCGCACTCGGCAAGCGCGTGCGGGATATCTACATCAACGGGCAGATCTCGTATCTCGACGTGTTGTTCGGGGCCAAGGATTTCCAGGATTTTCTGACGCGCATGGACCTGCTGAAGAAAGTCATCCAGCAGGACTACGACCTCGTACAGGTCGTCTTCGCGGAGAAACAGGATATCGAGGACACGCAGAAGCAGCTCGCGGAGGATCGGGAAAAGCAGGAAGGGCTCGAGCTCAAGGCGCGTCAGGCCCGCGAGGTTATGGAGCAAAAGGTCAAGAAGCGGCAGCAGCTCATCGACAAGATGAAAAACGACAAGGCGGTCTTTGATCGGCAGTATGATGAGCTTATGGCGGCGTCCAAGCAGATCACGCGCATGATTCAAAATAGTCACTACCATGTGCAGCCGTCTGGTAGCGGGGCCATGATCTGGCCAATCTCCGGGCCGATCACGTCGGAGTTCGGCTGGCGCACGCACCCGATCTCAGGCGATCAGCGGTTCCACAGCGGGCTCGATATCGGCGGCGATTACGGCATGCCCGTGCATGCGGCGCAGAGCGGTACCGTGACCTATGCGGGATGGATTTCGGGTTACGGCAACACGGTCATTCTCGACCACGGCGGCGGCATCACGACGCTCTACGGGCACAATCAGTCGCTCGCGGTCAGCGTCGGGCAGAGCGTTTCGCAGGGCGATGTGATATCCTATTGCGGTTCGACCGGCAACTCGACCGGGCCGCACTGTCATTTCGAGGTGCGCCAGAACGGCGAGCCGGTCAGCCCATATGGGTATCTCTAAGAGGGTAGGTTCAGTATGACGAAGAAAAAGAAGATTCTATGCGGCATCGGCATCGCGCTCGCATCGAGTGCCCTGACGCTCGGCGGCGTCTGCTGGTTTTTGGGCCTGACCTCGGTGCAGGGCGTCAGCGATGCGATGCGTTTTTTCGGTGCGCGGAAATTCATCGAGATGCGCTATGTGGAGGCGCCGGACGACGAGGCACTCATGGATGGGGCGATTTCCGGCATGGTGAAAAGTCTCGGCGACCCGCATTCTGTTTATATGGATGCAGAGATGTTTAAGACGCTCAAGGAACATACAGAGGGCGAGTTCGGCGGCATCGGCGTAACGATGGGCTTCAAGGATCAGAAGGTGACCATTCTGTCGGTGCTCGAGGGGACCCCAGGGGAAAAGTCCGGGCTGAAGGCCGGGGATGAGATCCTGGCGGTCGATGGCACGCCGACGAGCGAGATTGAGCCGGAACAGATCGCGATGCAAATCCGCGGCGAGAAGGGGACGGAGGTCACCTTGACGATTCATCGCGAGGGACAGGACGACTTCGACGTGACGCTGACGCGCGATACGATCCATCTCGATACGGCGAAGGGAAAGATGCTCGAAGGGACGGACGGCATCGGCTATATCCGCATCGCGTCGTTCGGCGAGCACACGGGCGATGAGTTCCGCAAGGCATACGAGAGCCTCGAGAACCAGGGCATGAAGGGGCTGATCATCGACCTGCGCGAGAATGGCGGCGGCCTGATCACGAGCTGCGTGGACATCGCGAAGCTCGTCGTGCCGAAGGGCCCGATTGTCTCGGTGATCCAGCGGAACGGCAGCAAGGAGGAATACGATTCTGACCTCGAGCAGAGCAAGTATCCAATCGTCGTGCTGATTGACGGCAACAGTGCGAGCGCGTCGGAAATCCTGTCGGGCGCCTTGCAGGACACGGGCGCGGCAACGCTCGTCGGCACGAAATCCTACGGCAAGGGTTCCGTGCAGGTCGTTGTGCCGATGTTTCACGGCGACGGCCTGAAGCTCACGGTGGCGCGCTACTATACACCGAATGGCCGTTGCATCGACGGCACGGGCATCGAACCGGATGTCGAGGTGCCGTTGCCGCCGAATGCGACGGAGGACGTACAGCTCGCCAAGGCCAAAGAGATACTTGCGGGAAAAATTTAGCACAGGAATTTACAAAAAGACTGGAATTTTTTCTCATAGTCTGCTATGATGTAACAGTATAGGCGTTTTTGCATAGCATCTATGATAAAAAATATATAACTCGTGTATCAGGAGGGCCGTTTTATGAAGTCTGAGATTTCCATCAAGATGGAGCGGTGCAAGGGCTGCGGCATCTGTGTGGCGTTCTGCCCGAAGGCTGTGCTCGCGGTCGACGAGCTCGGCAAGGTGCAGGTCGTTCACGGGGACGCGTGCATTGGCTGCGGGCAGTGTGAGCTGCGCTGCCCGGATTATGCGATATTTGTCGACCGGATCAAGGAGGCGTGAGGCATGAGCAAAGCGAGATTGATGCAGGGCAATGAGGCCTGCGCAGAGGGTGCGATTGCGGCCGGCGTGAATTTCTTCGCGGGCTATCCGATCACGCCGTCGACGGAGATTGCCGAGACCATGGCGCGGCTGCTGCCAAAGACGGGCGGCAAGTTCGTCCAGATGGAGGACGAGATCGCGAGCATGGGCGCCATTCTCGGCGCGAGCCTCGCGGGCGCAAAGGTGATGGACGCGACCTCCGGGCCGGGCTTTTCCCTGAAACAGGAGCTGATCGGCTACGCGGCCTGCGCGGAGATCCCTTGCGTGCTCGTAGATGTGCAGCGCGTGGGCCCGTCGACCGGCCAGCCGACCTCGCCGTCGCAGGCAGACGTCATGCAGGCGCGCTGGGGCACGCATGGCGACCATGCGATTCTCGCGCTGTCTCCGTGGAGCGTGCGCGAGACCTTTGATTTGACGGTCAAGGCCGTGAACTACGCGGAGCGTTTCCGTACGCCGGTCATCCTGTTGATGGATGAAGTCGTCGGTCATCTGCGCGAGAAGGTCGAGCTGCCGGATCAGGTCGAGGTCTATCCGCGCCGCCAGCCGAAATGCACGCGTGCCGAGGGCTATGAGCCGTTTACGCCGGACGAGGATCTCGTGCCGAATGTCGCGGATTTCGGCACGGGCTATCACATCCATGTGACGGGCCTTATCCATGATGACACGGGCTTCCCGTCCGGCAGTCCCGCCGTCACGGAGGCGTCGATCCGCCGTCTGCATGAGAAAATCGCGCGGGCCAAGGATATCCTGCTCACGGAGGAATCTTTCTTGGACGATGCGGAATACGCGGTCGTATCCTATGGCGGCGCCGCGCGCACGGCGTACGAGGTCGTCGCGGAGGCCCGCCGGCAGGGCAAGAAGGTCGGTATGCTGCGGCTAAAGACCATCTGGCCGTTCCCCGATGAGGCGGTCGCGGCTCTCGCGTCGCGAGTAAAGGGCATTCTGGTCTGCGAATTGAACTATGGACAGATGGTCGGTGAGGTCCGCCGCGCGGCGGCGGGCCGTTGCGCTGTCGAGCTCTGCGGCAAATACAATATGCAGACGTTTGAGCCGCAGGAGATCACGCATGCGCTGACGGCGTTTATGGCAGGAGGGAAAGCTTGATGGTTGAGAGAAGTTACGAAAAATATTTCCGCCAGAACCGCCTGCCGCATCTCTGGTGCCCAGGCTGCGGAAACGGCATTGCGATGAAGGCTATCGTGCAGGCTATCGAGAAGAAGGGCCTTTCACAGGACAATACGGTCATCGTATCCGGTATCGGCTGCTCGTCGCGCGCATCCGGCTACATGGATTTTGATACGCTGCATACGGCGCATGGCCGCGCCATTCCGTTCGCGACGGGCATCAAGCTCGCGAATCCGGACCTCAACGTCGTCGTGATCACGGGCGATGGGGACTGCACGGCCATCGGCGGCAATCACTTCATTCACGGCTGCCGCCGGAATGTTGATCTGACCGTCGTGTTATTCAACAACAACATTTATGGCATGACGGGCGGGCAGGCTTCGCCGATGACGCCGCTCGGCAAGAAGGCCACGACGGCGCCGTACGGTTCGGTGGACCGGCCGTTTGACGCCTGCAAGCTCGCCGAGGCGGCGGGCGCGACCTATGTCGCGCGCTCGACCGCATACCATGTCCAGCACCTCGTGAACATGATTGCGGGCGGTTTCGATAACAAGGGCTTTTCGTTCATCGAGGCGCTCGTGCAGTGCCCGACGTCTTACGGACGCAAGAACAAGATGGGCAGCCCCGCGGATATGATGAAGTGGATGCGCGATAACGCGGTCATGAAAGCGGCCTGGGATAAGCTGCCGGACGAGCAGAAGGCCGGCGAAAAATTCCCGATCGGGCTGTTTTACCGCGATACGGCGATGGATTACGATACGGCCTATGATCAGGTCATCGAGCGTGCGGGAGGTGCGGCGAAATGAGAAAGGAACTGAGGTTATCGGGCTCGGGCGGACAGGGCGTTATCACGGCGGCCATCATTCTCGCGCAGGCTGCGGTCGACGAAGGCAAGGAAGCGGTGCAGTCGCAGTCCTACGGCCCAGAGGCACGCGGCGGCGCGTCAAAATCCGAGGTTATCCTTTCGGATGCGCCCATCTACCATCCGCATGTGCGCCAGCCGGATGTCGTCCTGGCGATGACGCAGAAAGCGGCGGACAAATACTACAAGGATCTGCATCCGGACGGGTTACTGATCCTCGATGAACAACTCGTGCCGAACCCGCCGGCGTTCGCGCATACCATCCGGATCCCCATCACGAAGCTTGCGGTCGAAAAAGCGGGCCGCAAGCTGTTCGCCAATATCGTAGCGCTCGGCGCGCTCGTGCATTTGACGGGCATCGTGCAGTTTGACAGCATCAAAAAAGCGGTGGCAAACCGCGTGCCGCCGCATACTGTGGATCAAAATATGAAGGCGCTCCAGCTCGGCTGGGATGCCGTCTCCCCATAAGGAACAGAGTGTCAGATGGCCATCAGAACGCGTTTTAGAAAGAGCGCGAGGAAGCATACGACGGCCAGACCAAAGGTGAAGAACTCGACGCACCGCACGGGATAGACCAGCTGCAGCGGCACATCGATGACCTTCGGCACGTTGCTCGCGAGCAGGGATACCGAGACAGACGCGTAGAGCAGCACGAGAATGATGGATCCGGTGCGCGCCTCGCCGAACGCGCGCAACAAGAGATAGATGGCAAAGGCAATAAAGAGATAGGTGAGTTTTTCAGCATAATTTTTCCGCATGATGCACCGCCCTCCTTTGCAGGGGAATCGCGAATGGCGGAAAAGAGGATCCGCCTGTCGTTTCGATCCTTTCTGATTCTTTCTATAAGAAGCATTCGCCGCGGGCGGGTGCTTTTCCTTTTGTCTGGCCGGATTTTCTGTCGGCTTACCATACATATCCTTTATTCCCACGATAAAAAAGCAGAGAAAAAGAAAGCATTTGACACCATGCTTTCTTTTGTTATATATAAATTGTGATATCATGTATAAAACATAGTGAATAGGTAAGAATAGAGGGATACCGATGGATGAATTGCATCAGAAATATCAGAAGCTCGGGGAGATCCTGCGCGGGCTCGGCAGCGTGGCCGTGGCCTTTTCGAGCGGAGTGGACTCGACCTTTCTCGTGCGCGCGGCGCATGATGCGCTCGGTGCACGGGCCGTGGCCTTTACGGCGCAGTCGGACTTCGTACCGCAGCGCGATGTCGACGAGGCAGCGGCGTTCTGCCGCACGCTCGGCGTCGAGCACGTCGTCGTGCCGTTTCCCATCCTGCAGGTACCGCATGTCGCGGAGAACCCGAACGATCGCTGCTATTACTGCAAACATGCGCTGTTTTCTGAAATGAAGGCGCAGGCGGCAGCGCGCGGCCTCACGGCGGTGGTCGATGGATCGAATCTCGATGATGATGGAGATTATCGCCCGGGGCACCGGGCTCTTGCGGAGCTCGGCATCGTGAGCCCGCTGCACGAGGCCGGCATGTACAAGCAGGATATCCGGGATCTGTCGCGCGAACTCGGGCTGCCGACCTGGAACAAGCCGAGCTTTGCGTGCCTTGCCTCGCGCTTTCCGTACGGGCATACGCTGACGCCGGAGGGCCTAGCACGTGTCAATACGGCGGAGGAGTTCCTGATGGCGCATGGGTTCCGCCAGTTCCGCGTGCGCGACCACGGCGATATGGCGCGGATCGAGCTGCCGCCGGAGGACATCGGACGCATGCTCGATCCAACGCTCCGCGAGGCCGTCGTGCAGCGTCTGAAGGCGCTTGGCTATCTCTACGTGACGCTCGACCTTGAGGGCTATCGTACCGGCGCGATGAATGAGGGACTGAGAAAAGAACATACGCAGGCATAACAAAAGAGCGGTTCAAAGTATCGAACCGCTCGTCGTTCTCATAAATGGTGGAGATGAAGGGGTTTGAACCCTCGACCCCCAGATTGCGAACCTGATGCTCTCCCAGCTGAGCTACATCCCCATGTCCTTGAGAACAAAAACAATTATAGCACAGCCAATCTCCCTTTGCAACCCCTTTTTGAAGAAAAAGAAATTTTTCACAAGCAGGATAAAAAAAGAAAAAACAGCAGGAAATCAGAATGCCCTGTAGAAGAGTAAAACAGATGGCTCTTGCCGGTGTAAAATTGCTATCAATGACATTTATGGCGGTTATGAGTAATTTGTATGCGATAAATTATAGCTATTTTTCTTGCTTCGTTGTATAATAGCAGTATTGAAGTTTATTTATTCATCAATTTTATTACCGGCCACGAACCTGCAAGATAGATGCTGTGTTCTTGGACTTTTTTGAGAGCTTTGAAGTCCATGCATCTTTCAGAGAAGATGAGGAGGTAACGACGTGGAAAAACGGGAGAGCTTATGGGACAGATGCCTGCATAAAGGCATCAGCCGCAGAAATTTCATCAAGGGCTGTGTCGCCTTGACCACATTGATGGGATTGTCGACGGACAACCTGCAGAAGGTTGTCGCGGCGGCGGAGAAAAAACCGCTGCCGGTGGTCATCTGGATCCACGGGCACGAGTGCACGGGATGCGATGAGTCGTTCATCCGTTCGGCTTCGCCGCTCGCTTCGGATGTTGTCTTGAGTCAGATTGACCTCGAGTACGATCATCTGCTCAGCGCCGCTTCGGGCGAGCCGTTCGAGCAGCATCTCGAGACGCTGATTCAAAAATTCAAGGGGCAGTATATCCTCGCCGTTGAGGGTGCGGCCTGCACGAAGGACAACGGTGTATACTGTATGTCCGGCGGCCATACGTTCACGCATACGCTGCGCCATGCAGCGGAGAACGCTGCCGCGGTTATTGCCTACGGTACCTGCGCGGTCTCGGGCGGTATCCAGGCCGCTTCGCCAAACCCGACGGGTTCGTCCGGCGTTTCGCATTTCACGAGCAGCACGCCGGTCGTCAATGTGCCGGGCTGCCCGCCGATCCCGGAGGTCATGACGGGCGTCGTCATGCATGTCGCACTGTTCGGCAAGGTCCCGCCACTCGATGGCCAGGGCCGTCCGAAACAGTTCTACGGCAACCGCATTCACGATACCTGCTACCGCCGTCCGTTCTTCGATGCGGGCATGTTCGCGGAGAACTTCGATGACGCGGGTTCGAAGGGCGGCTGGTGCCTGTACAAGCTCGGCTGCCGTGGCCCGGAGACCTATAACTCCTGCGGCAACCTGCGCTGGTTCCAGGGCATGAGCTATCCGATTCAGTCCGGCGCCCCGTGTATCGGCTGCTCGAACGCGAACTTCTGGGATTCCGGCAAGTTCTCGGAGCGCCTGCCGAAATTTGGCCAGCCGATCGGCGACGTCGATAAGATCGGCGCGGCGATTGCCGGCGTGACGGCGGCCGGCGTCGTCGCACACGGTGCGGCTTCCGTCGTACAGAAAAAGAAACGCATCGCAGCGGAAAAGGCCGAGAAAGGGGCAGGTGAAGAGTAATGAAACATGTAGTAGTAGACCCGATTACCCGCATTGAGGGGCATCTCCGCGTTGAGGTGAACGTCGACGAGGGCAGCGGCAAGGTAACGGATGCCCTTTCCTCCGGCACGGCATGGCGCGGCCTCGAGCTCGTCATGAAAGACCGCGACCCGCGTGACGATTGGGCGTATATTCAGCGCATCTGCGGCGTCTGCACGACGGCGCATGCGCTCGCTTCGCTGCGCGCCGTTGAGGACGCACTCGGCATCACGATCCCGAAGAACGCGAACTACATTCGCAACATCATGGCTGCGACGCTGACGGTACAGGATCATCTCGTGCATTTCTATCATCTGCACGCGCTCGACTGGGTTTCCCCGGTCGCGGCGCTCAACGCGGATCCGGTCGCGACGGCGAACCTGCAGAACACGGTACTGAATACGTACAAGCTGCCGTTCCGCGCACCGGGTTCGGATGTCCCGGCGACGGAGGCCTATGACCATGCGTTCCCGGCCGCGACGCCGCAGTATTTCGATGAGATCAAAACCAAGATCAAGGCCATTGTCGACAGTGGCCAGCTCGGCATCTTCTCGGCGAACTGGTGGGATCATCCGGATTATAACCTGCTTCCGCCGGAAGTGCATCTGATGGCGGTCGCGCACTATCTCGAAATGCTCGACAAGCAGCGTGAGCTCGTGACGCCGCACGTCATCTTCGGCGGCAAAAACCCGCATCCGCATTACGTCGTCGGCGGCATGCCGTGCTCTATCTCGATGGAGGATGGCAACGCGCCGGTCAATTCCGCGCGCCTTGGCATCGTTGACCGCGCGATCAACCTCGGGCGCACGCTCGTCAACAACTACTACATCCCGGACCTGCTCGCCATCGGCACGGCGTTCGTCAAGGCCGGTCGCGTCGACGGCGGCGGCCTCGCGAAAGAGCGGGTGCTCGCCTATGGTGCGTACCCGATTGAGCCGTTCTCCGGTACGACGAACGGCGACTTCTTTAAGAACCTGCTCGTCCGCTGCAACGGTGTCGTCGAGGACTTCGGCAAGGGCGTCGAGAACGCGTCGTTCAGCGAGATCAACGCGGAGGATGTGCAGGATCCGTCCGTGCTCACCGAGAGCGTTGAGCATTCCTGGTACAAGTACAAGGGCAGCGACAGCGACAACCTGAACCCGTGGGACGGCGAGACGGAGCCGCATTTCACGAGCCCGAAGGTCGGCACGGACACGGAGTGGAAGGAACTCGACGAGCAGGGTAAGTACTCCTGGCTCAAGACGCCGAAATGGCGCGGCAAACTCTGCGAGGTCGGCCCGCTCGCCCGCTATATTGTCATCTACACGAAGTACAAGAAGGGCTTGCTCGGCGATCTGACCTGGGCGGAAAAGATGATGATCGACCAGATCGAAGCCGTATCCAAGGTCCTGAATCTGAAGCCGGAGGTTTGGATGCCGACGATGGTCGGCCGTACGGCATGCCGTGGCCTCGACTGCCAGCTCAATGCCGAGATCAACAAGTTCTTCTTCGACAAGCTCGTCGCGAACATCAAATCCGGCGATACGAAGGTCGCGAACATGGAGAAATGGGATCCGGAGAAATGGCCGAAAGAATGCAAGGGCGTCGGTCTTTACGAGGCACCGCGCGGCGGTCTCTCGCACTGGATCGTCATCAAGAACGGCAAGACGGACAACTATCAGTGCGTCGTCCCGACGACCTGGAACGCCTGCCCGCGCGATGACCAGGCCGGCCATGGTGCCTATGAAAAGGCGATGATGGACACGCATGTCGCCATCCCGGACAAGCCCCTCGAGATCGTCAAGGTCATCCGTTCGTTCGATCCGTGCATGGCCTGCGCGACGCATATGTTCAACGCGAAGGGCGAGGAAATCCGCGTGGTCACGACGGATCCGTATTCCGGCACCCATGTGGAGAAAAAATAAGGACCAGACCAAGTTCATATAGCAAGAAAGGGAAAGTAGAATGAAAGAGGAAAAACGGAAAGTCTACTACCTGTTCAGTCCGTTCCTGCGGATTTTCCACTGGATCATGGTCTTGTCCATCGTCGTGCTCTTTGTCACGGGCATTCTGATTGCGAAACCGGTGACGGTCGTGGGAATTGAGCCGACCTTCACGTCCATGTCCATGGATTGGGTAAGAAACATTCATTTCATCTTCGCGTTCCTGTTCTGCGCTTCGTTCATCCTGCGCATTTACGGGTTTATCGTGAACAAGGGCGACCGCCTGTTCCCGCGCGTGTGGGAAGGGCATTTCTACAGCGAGACGCTGGACGTCGCTCTGCATTATATGCTGCTGAAGCCGTCGCATGCGCCGTTCCTGCGCAATCCGCTCGCGCGCATGTCATACGCGGGGCTCTACGCCATGGTACTGGTTGAGATCCTGACCGGATTCGCGATGTACTACATGACGGAGCCGAGCAATATCGGTGGCACGCTGTTCGGCTGGGTCAACGTGCTCCTCGGCAACGAGATGATCACGCACTGGGTTCACCACATCGTCGCCTGGCTCATCATCGTCTTCGCCATCGGCCATGTCTACATGGTCCTGCGCGCCGACATGATGGAGGCAGAGGGTGAGGCCTCCTCGATGTTCTCGGGCGTCAAGTTCCTCGAGCATACGCCGAAGGATGCCAATGAGGTCGAACCGCCAATCGAGACGAAATAACATCCAACCGACTCACAGAGGGAAATTTTAGGAGCGATACATCTATGTGCAAAGAATGCGGCTGCGGCCAGACGAATGGTAATACGCGCCTGCAGTTCCTCGTCAAGGGATACACGGAAGACGGCGCGAAGGAGGTCGAGAAGAAGCTTCTCGGCTTGCCGGGTGTCGTATACGTCCATATCCACTGGCATGAGGGCGAGACGACGGTGGACTACATGCCGTCGAAGACGAAGCTGACGGAAATCCTGAAGGTATTTTCGGACCGCGGGCTTGAGGCGGAACTGTAAAGATAGCTTCAGCGACAGGCTGTGGATTTGAAGGAAAGCGCCTTTCCTGTTACAATCAATGGGAACAGGCGCTTTCTTGTTGGAAAAATATACGGGTGGGGGGTATGTTCGTTGCATGAAATGTCGATTGCTGAGGGCATTATGGACATTGTCAAGGACTATGCCGCCAGGAACCAGGCGAAAAAGGTGAAGAAGATCGGCCTGCGCATCGGTGCGATGGCTGGCGTCGTCGAAGAGTCTCTGCGGTTCAGCTTTCATATGCTCGCGGAAGGGACGCCGGCGGAGGGCGCAGAAATCGCCATCGAGACGGTGCCGCTCACGGGACGGTGCACGAAATGCGGCCGGGTTTTCCCGATTGAGGGCTACAATTTTTGGTGCCCGGATTGCAAGGACGGCGTGCTGAAGGTCGAGACTGGCAACGAGATGCAGGTCGAGTATCTGGACATGGAATAGGAGGACTCCCATGGAAGTCAAGGTCATGAAAAATATTCTCGGAGAGAACGACCGCATTGCGGCGGAGAATCGGGCGATGTTTCAGGAGAAAAAGGTATATGTATTGAATCTCATGGGATCGCCGGGCGCCGGCAAGACCTCTGTGCTCGAGAAGACGATGGAATACCTCAAGGACAAAGTGCACATGGCGGTCATCGAGGGCGATCTTTTCACGAGCAAGGACGCGGAGCGCATCGAGAAGCACGGCGTGCCGGTCATCCAGATCAACACGGCCGGCGGTTGCCATCTCGACGCGCCGATGGTGCAGCAGACGGCGAAGGATCTCGACCTCGATGGGCTCGACCTGCTGATCGTCGAGAACGTCGGCAACCTCGTCTGCCCGGCGGATTTCCCGATCGGCGCGGATGACAGCGCGGTTGTCCTGTCCATCACCGAGGGTGAGGACAAGCCGATGAAATACCCGCTGATTTTCAAGGAGTCCTCGATCGTCCTGTTGAACAAGGTGGATCTCGTGCCGTATTGCAATTTCAGCCTCGCGAACGCGGAGGAAGATATCGACACGCTGAATCCGGGGGTGAAGATCGTCGAGGTCTCCTGCACGAAAAATCAGGGTATCGAGGATTGGTGCGGCTGGCTTCTGCAGAAAGTCGCAGAAAAGAAAGGAGCGCAGGCATGAGTGACGCGTTCGGGAATGGTGCGGACAACGCCGCGGCCGCAGATGTGCTGCATCTGGCCGAGGTCACGGTCCTCGGCGTCGGCAACGTCATCCTGCGCGACGAGGGCTTCGGTGTGCGCGTTGCGGAGTATCTTGACAGCCATTACGACTGGCCGGATACCGTGCAGATTGTCGACGGCGGAACGCTTGGCATCGAGCTCACGCAGTACGTGACCGGCACGAAAAAGCTGCTCGTCATCGACTCTATCAATGGGCACGCGGCGCCCGGCACGGTGTTCCGCTTTGAAAACGACGCGGTCATGGCGCATTTCCAGGACAAGCTCAGCGCGCACGAGGTCGGCATTCAGGACGTGCTCGCGCTGCTGACGGTCACTGGGCACAAGATCCCCGATGTCGTCGTGATAGGCGCGCAGCCGTACGACCTCGAGGCAGGGGTTGAGCTGTCCAGCGGCATGCAGGCGATCTTGCCGCGGATCGTAAAACAGGCGCTAAAAGAGCTCAGGGCCTGGGGCATCGAGCCGGAGCCGCGGGCGAACGCGGAGACGCTGAATTTTACGGTGGTACATGAAGAACTCACGCGCGGGTGCGCGGAGGACTGATCGACCGGCAGTGCCGGTTCGGGAATCAGGAGGGAGAATACAATGTGTTTGGCTGTTCCAGCTAGGGTCGTCGCGCTGAAGGACGCGATCGGCAAGGTCGAGATTTCGGGTGTGACGCGCGATGTTTCGATGATGCTTCTGCCTGAGGCAAGGGTCGGCGATTTCGTGCTCGTTCACGCGGGCTTTGCCATGCAGATCGTCGACGAGAAGGACGCGGAGGAAACCGACGCGCTGCTCGCGGAAATGCACGGCGCGCCGCGCACGGTCGAAGGATTGGAGGAAACGGTCGGTGGACAAGCAGACAAAAACGCATGAGCGCGCGGTCGCCAAGGAACTGACCGCCGAAATCCGCCGCCTCGCGGCAAAGCTCGATCATAAGGTCCGCTTCATGGAGGTCTGCGGCACGCATACCGTTTCGATTTTCCGCGCGGGCATCCGCCAAATGCTGCCGGAAAATGTCGAACTGGTCTCGGGCCCTGGGTGCCCGGTCTGCGTGACGCCGGACGATTATATGGACAAGGCCATCACCTACGCGAAACGCGAGGACGTCATCATCACGACGTTCGGCGATATGCTGAAGGTACCGGGTAGCCAGTCGAGCCTCATGGAGGCGAAGGCGGCGGGCGCGGATATCCGCATCGTGTATTCGCCGATGGACAGTCTGAAGGTTGCGCGCGAAAATCCAGAGAAAAAGGTCGTGTTCCTCGCCGTCGGTTTCGAGACGACGACGCCGACGGCCGCGGCAACGGTGCTCGCCGCGCAGAAGGAGGGCCTGCGGAACCTCTACATGCTTTCGGCGCAAAAGCTCGTGCCGCCGGTCATGCATGCGCTTCTCCACGATCCGGAGGTCCATGTGGACGGCTTCCTGCTGCCCGGTCATGTTTCGGTCATCACCGGTACGAAGGTTTTTGATTTCCTGACGATGGAATACCACATCCCGGGCGTCGTCGCTGGCTTTGAGCCCGTGCAGATCCTGCGGGCCATCGTGCGCCTGCTTCAGCAGGTGACGCGCGGCGAGGCGAACATTGAGAACGAGTACGAGGACGTTGTGACGCGGGACGGCAGCCCCGTCGCGCAACGCGTCATGGATACCGTTTACGAGCCCGAGGACACGGGTTGGCGCGGCATCGGCATCGTGCCGAAATCCGGCATGAAAATGCGCAAGGCCTTTGCGGCCTACGATATCGAACGGCTGTTGCCGCTCGACATCCCGATGGGCGAGAACAAGCCGGGTTGCCGCTGCGGCGAGGTGCTGCGCGGCATCGTAACACCGCGCGAATGCCCGCTGTTCGGCAGGGCCTGCGTACCGATCCACGCGGTCGGGCCGTGCATGGTCTCCGTCGAGGGCGTTTGTGCCGCGTACTATAAATACGGTCAGGGGAGGTTCCATTATGGGAAATGATCGCGTAACGCTCGCACACGGGGCGGGCGGCAAGATGAGCCACGAGCTCATGGAGCGGGTTCTGCTGCCCGAGTTCGGCAACCCATATCTCAACGAGCTGCACGATGGCGCGCAGGTTGCGATGAGCGGGCACATCGCCTTTACGACGGATTCCTATGTTGTGCAACCGCTGTTCTTTGCCGGCGGCAACATTGGCAAGCTCGCGGTCTGCGGGACGGTCAACGATCTTTCGATGACGGGGGCGGTGCCGCGCTATATCACCTGCGGCATGATTATCGAAGAAGGGTTCCCCATGAAGGATCTGCGCACCATCGCGCATACGATGCGGCAGATGGCCGATGCCGCCGGCGTGCAGATCGTGACGGGCGACACGAAGGTCGTCGAGAAGGGGAAAGCGGACGGCATCTTCATCAACACGGCGGGCATCGGCGACCTCATCCCGGGGACGCATATCGCACCGCAGAACGTCAAGCCGGGCATGAAGGTTCTGCTTTCCGGCTTCATCGGCGATCATGCAGCCGCCGTGATGGCGGGACGCCATGGGCTGGAGCTGCCGGATTACATCCGCACGGACTGCGCGCCGCTAAACAAGCTGACGCGCGCCATGCTGAAGGTGTGCCCAGATATCGCGGTACTGCGGGATCCGACGCGCGGCGGCGTCGCGGCCGTGCTGAACGAGATCGCGGAGGCGTCCGGCTGCGGCGTACTCATCGACGAGGACGCCATTCCGATTCATCCGGAGGTGCAGGGTGTCTGCGATATCCTGGGCTTTGATCCGCTCTACCTCGCCAACGAGGGAAAATGCATTGCGTTTGTTCCCGCGGAATCCGCGGAGGATGTACTGTCCGCGATGCGCGCGAACGTTTATGGCAAGGACGCGGTCATCCTCGGGGAGACCACGGAGGACGCGCCGGGCCAGGTCGGCATGCGCACGAGCGTCGGCGGAATCCGCATCGTCGATATGCCGCTCGGCAATATCGTACCGCGGATCTGCTAAAGAAAAGAAAGGCAGCAAAAATCGCCGTCGGCTTGACGCCGGCAGCGATTTTTTCTATAATGGGTTGGTGTAAGTCGGTAACGCGAAACAATGGCGGAGGCGGAGAACATGCGGCTTCGATGGGGATGGATGCAACGGATTTTGCCGCTTGTATGCGCAGCGATGATGCTGCTCAGTTCGGTGGCAATGGCGGCGGAGGACATGCGCTTTGTCGACGCGAATGGGGCGACGGGCTACTACGTGGACGTCGCGACGATTTCGTTCAAGAGCGCCAACGTCGTCGATGTGAATATCGCCGTGATCAAGGCGAAGGAGAACCGCCGGTTCATCTATGCCGTGGAGTTCGACCGGGAGAACGCGACCTACCAGATTTTCCAATCGACCGTGCAGGCCTACGATACGAAGGAAGTGATCGAGACCTGTGCGGAGAACGGCGGGCCCCAACCATACGGGATCAGCTCGCCGATGAAGTCGATGGTCGACTTTATCTTCCAGTTTCCACATAACGACTCATGAATGCATGCCCCAAAGCCTTCCAAGCCCTATTCGCCGGAAGGCTTTTCTTTCTATAGGCAGGGATGCTGGATTCGTGGTAAAAAAAGAACGCCTTTCGGCGTCGGAACTCGAAAACGAGAAAAAACAAAATAAGTGCTTTTGAGTAATGTCGATTGCTCGACAAAGCTCATTATACGGGAAACCGCGGCGTTTGTCCATAGGTTTTTCCAAGAAAATAAACATGGGATGTTAAAATCTATCGGGGGTGGAAGCATGGAAGAGGCAGAACGGCTGGACCGCAAAAAACAGCATACGGCGAGGCTGTCCATTTTTTCCAACACGATCCTGGTCTTATTGAAGTTGATCGTCGGCTTTTCGGTCGGTGCGGTCAGTCTGATTTCAGAGGCCATGCACTCGAGCGTCGATCTGCTCGCATCCATGATCGCGTTCTGGGCGGTCAAGAAGTCGGTGACGCCACCGGATGAGGAGCACGACTACGGGCACGGGAAGTACGAGAACCTTTCCGCTGCTGTGGAGGCCGTGCTGATCGTCGGTGCGGCGCTCGGCATCGTCTACGAGGCGATGAAGAAGTTCTACGAGACGGCGGTGCCGGATGGTTTGGAATACGGCATTGTCATCATGGTCGTGTCCATCGGGATCAACTACTTCGTCTCGCGGCGCCTGGTCGCGGTCGGCAAGGAAACCCGGTCGCAGGCCCTCGAGGCCGATGGGCTGCATCTGAAGTCAGATATCTGGACTTCGGTCGGTGTCCTGGCCGGGCTCGCCATCATGCAGCTGACCGGCTGGGCCTGGATCGACCCGATCATCGCGATTTTCGTGGCCGGCATCATCTTTCGCGCCGGCGCCCATATGGTTTACGAGTCGGTCATGGCACTGACCGATGAGAGTCTGCCGGAGACCGAGGAAGAGAAAATCGGCCGGATCATTCGCTCGTGCCCGGAGGTGCGCGGCTATCACTGCCTGCGCACACGGCGGTCCGGTTCCTACAATCTGCTCGATGTGCACGTCCTGTTCGATGGGCGTATGCATCTCGCACAGGTGCATGCGATATGCGATGAAATCGAGCAGAAGATCCGCGCGGAGTTCGGCACGTTCGACGTGATGATTCACCCAGAGCCTGACGAGCACCATCAGGCAGAGACGAAGGTCACAGAATACGAGAAGGCTCGCGAAGCGGCCACGGAGGTGCTGGACGATCCCTTTTGATGTTTGATGGATTTTCGGCCGAGGATTTTCGGCCGAAAAAGGAAAAAGACAGAAGGGATTCGGCGTGCTTTTGTAGAATTAAACCAATCTAGAGATGGAGTTTTTCCGGCATCGAGAACCGGGGGTCCCAGCGGCCCTCGCCCATGGTTTTGCCCGTGGAGCCGGCTCTGGACAGGGAAAAGGGAGGAAGTTTTGTTGTTCAAGAAGTTATGCAGCGCATTGGTCTGTGCGATGTTTCTGCTTGGCCTGACCGGCTTCGCGTCTGCCGCGGAGCCGGAGACGGTGCAGGCAAAGCTTGCGGCCATTGAAAAAGATACCTATGGACAGGAGCAGACGGGCGCCCTTATCGACCGCATCAACAAGCTCGAGAAGGACTATGACGGCACGCACCGTCAGGGCAGCATGATGGCGCGCGTCGACGCGGTCTACCAGGAGGTCTACACGAACAGCGGCAAGCCGTCCGTGCTCGCCGAGCTCAACGCGATCGAGTGGAACATCGACCATGAGGTCAGCATGCGCTCGGTGGATCAGCGCGTCGCCGATATGGAGATGAAGCTCAATGGCGATACGAGCGAAGGCACGTATCAGCAGCGCATTCGGAACCTTTCACAGTTTTCGTTTGGCACGACGACGCTGCCGATGAACCGCGTAACGGTGCCGAAGGATACGCTGATCAAGGTGGCTCTCGTGACGCCGGTCAACAGCAAGAACCTCAAGAAAAACGATGAGATCCGCTACAAGGTCGCACAGGACGTCGTCGTCAACGGCAATCTCGTGTTCGCGAAAGGCGCGCCCGGTGACGGCATCGTCACGAACGTCAAGCAGGCGCGCAATTTCGGCCGCAATGCGGAGGTCAGCATCGATTTCCGCCGGACGAAGTCCATGGATGGGACGTATGTGGATACCTTTATCGGCGATGAAGCGAAAAAGGAAATGAAACAGCTCGCCATCGCGGGCGGCGCCTCGCTCGCCGGCATCGCGATTTTCGGCCCGGTCGGCATCGTCGGCGGTGCGTTTATCCACGGCAAGGATGTGGACCTCAAGGAAGGCACCGAAATGTATATCCAGACGAAGGCGGATACGGTGCTCTGGGGCGTTCAGACTACGCTCCAATAAGCGTGCAGACGCTTTCGCGCCTCCCGGCAAGGGAGGCGTTTTTGCGTATCCAGCTTTTCCTTTTTCCCTGAATGTGATACTATAAAGAGGTATAGTGCTGCTCTGGAAGGAGTTTGGAGCATGACAAGAAAGATGAGAAGGATCCAGCGGAGAAGGCGTAGAAGAGCCGGTCTCTGCTTTGGCATATTCACGGCGCTGCTGTCGGTCACGGGCGTGGAAAGCGCCGAGGCGTCGTACCATGCGGACTCGGACACCGGTGTCGAGGCGCTGGACTATATCGAGAACGAGCATCGCGCGGCGCGGGAGAACCAGTTGACCGATGAGCAGAAGCAGCTGCTCGCCGATGCACAGGCGATGAGCAAGCATCTGCGCCGCCCGCTCAAACCGGGTGACCCGGCTCCCGTGGCCTTTGAGGGCGATGATCTGACCTACGACGAACGCACGGGCGATTTCCTCGCGAAGGGCAAGGTCACGATCTTGCAGGCCGACGCGCATAAATTCCAGGGAGAAGAAATCTCCGGCAACACTGAAAAAAAACAGATCGTGGTGCCGGGCAAGGCCCACGTCCTGCAGATGACACCGGGCGAGGTGCGCGTCGTTCTCGACGGCTATCAGGTGAACTACAACTACGGGCTCAAGACCGGCACGATGGGCGAAGCCATCGGCAAGGCCGGCGATATCTACATCACGGGCAAACGGTTCGAGTTCTATCCGGATCACTTTGTCGTTTACGACGGCACCGAGACGAAATGCGGCGCCAGGAACCCCGACTATCATCTCGCGGCATCGAAACTCACGTATTACCCGGATGACCGGGCCGAGCTCGAGAACGTGCGCTTCTACATCAAGAACGTCAAGATTCTGCAGAAGAAACACTACGTGACGCAGGTCGGCGCCGCGGCTGAAAACGGCATGAACTTTCCGCGCGTCGGGTACAACAGCGAGGACCGTCTGCATCTGAAATGGAAGCTTGACCGGGATATCGCAAGGAACGTGCGCGCCCATGCCTTCATCCATGTGACCGGCGCGGACGGCTGGCGGTCGAACTACGATGTGACCTGGCAGAACGCCGGCCTTGGCGCTGGCATCGTCTACGGGCATTTTGAGGACGGCGACGACCACTGGATCAAGAGGGAACCGTCGTTTGTCGCGCGCTATGACCACCGGCTCGGCACGACGCATCTGCATTACGGCTTTGACGGCGAGTACGGCCGCTGGTATGGGAGCGGCATCCACAGCACGCATACTTACGGCGGCGTGCGGCTTTCGTACGATCCCCTTCGGTTTGGCCGGAATGTTCTGTATCTCGGAACGGGCTACGATGTGACGCACGAGAGCTACGACCACTCCCGTGTCGCGGGCATGCGCGGAGACGTTGTGCTGACGCATGACTACGATCTCCGCTGGGCTTCGTACAGCGGTTTTCACTACAGTCGGCGCAACGACCGCAACTCGCTGTTCAACTATGACACGGACGACTACTCCAAAAAGCTCGAGAACGGCTTCAGCTACCGGATCGATGACAACAACCGCCTGGTCATGGGTACGAATTACGACCTCGACCACAGCAAATGGGCGGATATTGACTATTATTGGTATCATTCCATGCACTGCTCAGAACTTATTTTGCGCTATCGTTCGCTTTCCAACCACTGGACGGTGCGCTGGCAGTTCACACCGTGGTAATGGCGCGTGAAGGGGCGGCGCCGCGGACGGCATGGATGGAGGAAATATGCAGCAGGATTTAGCAAGTCAGATTCAGAAATTCGCGGGACGACGCATTCTCGTCCTCGGCGACATGGTGGCCGACATTTACCTCGACGGCCGGATTTCGCGCATCTCGCGTGAGGCGCCGGTGCTCGTCCTGCAGCAGGTCGGAGAAAGGACCGTGCCAGGCGGCGCGGCAAACGTCGTCAACAACATCGCGACGCTCGGCGGCGAGGTCTATGCGGTCGGCATGATCGGCGAGGACAAGGCCGCGAAGGGCCTTGTGGAGGCTCTGCAGAAGCATGGTGTACATACAGAAGGGCTGTTTGTGGATAGAGAGCGGCCAACCATCTCCAAGACGCGCATCATCGCCGGCGGCCGCGCAACGGTCAGCCAGCAGATCGTGCGCGTGGACCGCGAGAGCTGCGAGCCGGTGCGGCCCGGGATCGAGGTCCGGGCCGTGCAGTATATCCGCGGCCTCCTGCCGTCTATTGACGGCGTCGTCATCAGCGATTATGGTTCCGGTATGGTGACCGATGCGTTGAAGGACGAGCTGATCGCCTATTGTCGCGCACACGATATCCCGAGCATCGTGGATTCGCGCTATGCGATTCACCGGTTTACGCACAGCGGCTACGTCAAGCAGAATGATGCGGAACTCGCGGAGGCGGTTGGCCGGAATCTGCCCGATGAGGAGGCGCTCTGCGCGGCTGGGCGGGAACTCCTGCAGGAGCTCTCGGCGGACGGCGTGCTCGTGACGCGCGGGGAACGCGGCATGATCCTGTTCGAGAAGAATGGATCGATCACGAACATCCCAGTCACGGACAAGAGTGAGGTCTTCGATGTGTCCGGTGCGGGGGACACCTGCGTCGCAGCTGTGATCCTCGCACTTGCCGGCGGGACGCCTCCCGCGGACGCCGCGCGCATCAGCAATTTTGCGAGCGGTATCGCGGTGCGCAAGCTCGGCACGAGCACGGTCAGCATCGACGAGCTCCGAAACGCTTTGCAGAAATAAGGGGGAGGCCATATGATCATTCCATCCCATCGTGTCGAATCGTTTTTTGCGACCCTGCGCGAGGCGGGGCAGAAGATCGTCTTTACGAATGGCTGCTTTGATATCCTGCACGCAGGCCATGTGAAGTACCTAGAGACCGCGCGGTCTCTAGGTGATTGTCTCGTGCTCGGGCTGAATACCGACGCCTCTGTGCGCGAAAACAAAGGCCCGGAGCGGCCCATCAACGGCGAGCTCGACCGAGCGGCGGTCGTCGGTGCGCTGAAGGCCGTGGACTACGTCGTCCTGTTCGGGGAAAAGACCGCCGAGTCGATCATCGCCAAGGTGCGGCCGGATGTCTACGTCAAGGGTGGCGACTATACGCTTGAAACCCTGCCGGAGGCCAAAATTGTGCAGGGGTACGGCGGCCGCGTCGAGTTCGTGCCGATGGTCGCGGGGCGCTCAACGACGAACGTCGTCGAGAAAATCAAGAGCATGGTGTTAAAATGAAAGAAATCCGAAAGGTATTGATCGTAAAGCTCAGCGCTATCGGCGACGTGATCCACGCGCTCCCCGTGAGCTATGCCATCAAGGAGGCGTATCCAAACGCTGAGATCACCTGGGTTGTTGAGCCGCCGGCCTACGAGCTGCTGACGATGAACCCATGCGTGGACCGCGTGCTGGTATTCCACAAGAAAGAGTTCCGCTCGGTCGGCGGTTTCCTGCGCCGTATCCTTCCGTTCCGTCGGGAAATCCAGCGGGAACATTACGACGCCGTGCTCGATCTGCAGGGGCTCTTCAAGTCGGCGGCCATCGCCTATCTCGCAAAGGCGCCGGTAAAGCTTGGCATGTGTGATATGCGCGAGGGCAGCGATCGTGTATCAAGGCCCGTCGTCGGTCCGCATGCCAACGGGCATATCGTCGAGCGTTATCTCGATGTCGCGCGGGCGCTCGGCTGTCCCGTGAAAAAGGTTTCGTTCCCGCTGGAGGTTCCCGAGCGGGAGACGGCGATCGCGCAGCAGCTGTTCCGCCAGGAGGGCGCGCATATGGAGAACCCATATGCCGCGCTTCCCGTCGGGGCGAACTGGCCAAACAAACGATGGCCTGCGGCTTCCTTCGCACGCCTCGGGGACTGGCTCTACCGTCAGAAGATCGTGCCGGTCCTGCTCGGCGGCGGCCCGGTCGACGCGCAGCGCGCAGCGGAGATTGCCGCGCAGATGGAAATTCCGCCCGTCTCTCTTGTCGGGCGTACGAATTTCGCGCAGCTCACGGCCGTCCTGCGGCACGCGGCCGTCACCGTTGGCGGAGATACCGGGCCCGTGCACCTTTCGGCCGCGGTCGGCACGAGAACCATCATGCTGATGGGCCCGACCGATGCGAACCGCAACGGCCCCTATGGGCAGCCGGAAAACGCCGTCGAGGTCGGCAGCAGCTGCAAAGGCTGCTGGAAGCGCGCGTGCCCAAAGGGGCTCGATTGCCTCGCAGCCATTGCGCCTGAGCAAATCGAGCAGAAGATTTCGATGCTCCTTGGCGGCAAGCAGGGATAATGGCGTCTCCCTTTTTCCTATCGTCGGCTCGGCGGATCCTTTCCGCGGAGCCATAACAAGAAACCGAGGTTTGTATGTTTCGTATTGGAAATCCGCGGGAAAACCGGTTGGACATGTTTTGGCACAATATCCAGCTCGATCTGCGGCTGTTTCTCTATGTGCTCGCGATGCTGTGCCTGTACCGCGTGCTGTTCATGGCCGTCTTCCATGGCTATATCGGCGAAGGCATGGGCGCGCGGGATATCCTGATGGCAAACTGGATGGGCCTGCGCCTGTCGCTAAAAACGGCCGGCTGGGCCGCGGCGGTGCCGTTCCTCTTCCTGACGCTCTTTCCGCTCGCCGTGCCCCGCTTTAACCGCATCGCGCGGAAACTCCGCATCGGCTGGGGGACGCTCGTCTCGTTTTTCTTCACGCTGATGTTCATCGCCCGCTTCCCGTACTATGAAAAATTTCACGGCACCTACAACGCGCAAATGATGGCCGGCACGAAGGAGACGCCTGGTTCTGTGCTGAGCATGATGATCAGCGACTACGGCCTCATTTGGCGCATGGCCATCGTCATCGCGATCGCGGGGCTCTGCTATTTCCTCGTCAAGAAGATCCTGCATGCGCGGGCGGCAGGCCTGCCGCGCTTCTTCGCGGGGCGCCCGCTCCTCTTTGCGCCGTGCTTTCTCGTCGCGTTCGCGCTGTTTTTCCTGTTCGTCCGTTTTGGCGGCTCGTTTGGCTTCGCGCAGGGCATCAACTGGGAGAGCGCGAGCGTGACGTCGGACGACTTTCTGAACGAATGCGTGCTCGACGACGGGCAGGCGCTCTACCGCGTGTTCCAGCAGAACAAGCGCATGAAAATCGGTATCATTGCTGGCGTGGACAAGGCGAATATCCGCGCGTACGCGCAATTCGTCGCCGGGCACAGCGAGGAAAACGGCGACGACCTGACGCCGTATCTCGCGCGCCAGGCAAAGGGCCCGCGCATGCAGCAGCCACGCCATATCTTCATCATCCTCGAGGAGGCCGGTGCGGCATGGCCGACGATGGACAAGTATGCCGACCTCCATATCGCGGACGGCATCAAAAGCCTCATGGCAGCCCCGAACGGCTATACATCGCACGCCATTATGCCGAACGGCGAATACACGTCACTCGCATTCTGCGGTCTGATTTCCGGGCTCAACGACATGAAGGTCAGCGTCAACTCGCAGCCTCGTAGTCTCGAGGAGGCGTATCCGACCGCCTTTGCGGCGCAGCTCAAGAAGCTTGGCTACACCGTCGATTTCTGGTATGGTGGCATGCCGAATTGGGAGAACATGAACCATTTCGCTCTGGCGCAGGGCTTCGACCATTTCTACGGTTATCCCGATATGCACGTGCCGAAGGTCAATACGTTCGGTACGTCGGACGAATACATTTTCCATGCACTCGCAAAGCATCTTGACGGTGAGCCGCCGACGGTGCATGTCATCAAGACGGCCTCGAACCACCCGCCGTATAACGTCGACCTTGAGGCGGAGGGCTTCGACCTCGAGCACATGAAGGAGCTCACGCACGCGATGCCGGACGTCGAGAATCCGGATCAGCTGGCCAAGGAGCTCGGCCATTACTGGTACATGGACAAGATCGTCACGAACTTCATCAAGGAGACTGAGGCGAAATACCCGGACAGCCTGTTCATTGTGACCGGGGATCACGCGGTTCGAACCGATCCGAATCGCCATCCGACGCTCTACGAGCATCAGGCGGTCGTGTTCCTGCTCTACGGCGCGGGCGTGACGAAGGACATCCTGCCGCCGAACGCGGCGGGCGGCCTGACGAACTTCCTGCCGACACTCATGGAACTGTTCGCGCCGAAAGGTTTCACCTACTATTCTATCGTGCCGAGCCTGACCGAGGCGCCGGACGGCATGGGAGCCGGGTTCAACACGAGCACCTGGCTCACGCAGCAGGCGATGGGGAGGATCGAGACCGACCAGAGTGAGGCGCTTCCGTGGACAGCGAACGGCACATACGATGCCGACGCGGAACGCGCCAAGGCGATGAAATGGCTGCCGGCAGTCCGCACGATTTCGTGGTGGATGGTGACGCACGGCACGGATCTGAACGCCGAACAGGGGCAGTAACCCATGCGATTTGGGGAAAAGAAAGAAGAAAGGGAGCTAATTTCGCATGAACGGAGACGTTCGAACGATTCTCGTCATCAACATGATGCATATCGGGGACTTGATGCTTGTTACGCCGGCGCTGCGGGCACTGCGCACGGCGTATCCAGACGCGCAGATTACGATGCTGACGGACAAGGCTCTAAAGCCGCTGGTTGCGGAGAATCGCAACATCGACAAATGTCTGATCTACGACAAGCACGGCCGGGGACGCACCCTTCACGCGCTGTTGAAATTCATCGCAGCAGTGCGGAAACGGCATTACGATCTCGTCATCAATCTGCACCGCAACGAGCGGGCGTCGGCTATCGCAGCCTTTTCTGGAGCAAAGCGCATCATCGGCTACAGCAAGCCGTTTTTCTCGTGGTTCTTCGATAAGGTTCTGCAGAATCCGGCTGTTGCGCATCATATCGGCTGGGGGCCGCACGGCATGTTTCCGCCGTATCGATATGTGCCTGGATGGAAACATCAGGTCGAAGCGCATTTCGATGTTCTGCGCGAGGGCGCGGGCATAAAAGAAATCGACGACCGCGGCCTCGAGCTCTGGGTGCCGATCGACACCGAGGAAAGGGCAGAACTCCTATGGGAGACCGAGTTCCAGCCCGGGGAAAAGGTCGTCGCGTTCAATATCGGCGCGAGCTGGGAAACCAAACGATGGCCCACGGAATACTTTGCCGCCTGCGCGCACCATCTCATCGATGCGGGCTATGCCGTGGCGTTTTTCGGCGGGCCCGGCGACATCAAGCTCGTCGAGATGTGCACGCATCAGATCCCCGAACAGCACAGTGACAAGATTCACGTGTTCACAGGCAGGATCGGCCTGACCATGCTGGCGGCCCTGCTCTCGCGCTGCTGCCTGATGCTGACGACCGATTCCGGCCCGATGCACGTCGGCGTTGCGATGAACGTCCCCATCGTCACGATGTTTGGCGCCTCGCCGGTGCCGGGCTTTTCTCCATACGACAGCAAGGACATCCTCGTGCAGGCGGACGTGCCGTGCCACCCCTGCGGGCTTCATACGTGCCCGCGCGAGGGCGAGGCGCATTTTGCATGCATGCGCGGGATCACACCGGAGGTCGTGCTGCGGTATGTGGAGGAGCTGCTCGAGAAATACCACGGTACGCCGGCGCGCGAGCTGCCGCCGCACCCGGGTCAGTATGCGTGCCGCGTGGTAAAACCATAACGCGCAGAACGGAAAGAGGAAGATCATGGAAACGATGGACAAAAAGGAGCTCTACGATTTCGTCGCGCGTCCGACGCGCAAATGCCGTATCCTCGTCGTCGGCGACGTCATGCTCGACAAGTACTACTACGGCGAGGTCACGCGCATTTCTCCAGAGGCGCCGGTTCCTGTCACACATGTTCTAGGAAGCAAAGAAGCGCTTGGCGGTGCGGCAAACGTCGCGCACAACCTCGCCCTGCTCGGCTGCGAGACGGCCATCGCGGGCTTTGTCGGCGACGACTACCACTGTCAGAGCCTGCTCGATAAATTCACGGCGTGCGGCATCGACTACCGCGGACTGATCACGACCGATCGTCCGACGACGACCAAACTCCGCGTAATGGGCGGGCACCAGCAGATGCTTCGGCTCGATTTCGAGGAGACTTCGCCGATCGAAGGGCCGTATGCCGAGCGTCTGCAGAATTACATTTCGCAGAAGCTCAAGGAAAGTCTGGACTGCATCATCCTTTCCGATTACGGCAAGGGTACGCTGACAGAGCATGCCTGCCAGACCATCATCCGGCTTGCGCACGCACACGGCGTACCCGTCGTCATCGATCCGAAGGGCGCGCAATGGACGAAATACGCGCAGGCGGATTACATCACGCCAAACCTCAAGGAACTCAACGCCGTGCTCCTGGAACCTATCCGGAACGAGGAGACGGAAGTCGAGAAAGCGGCGCATTACGTCATGCGCAAGTATCACGTCAAGAACGTCGTCGCGACGCGTTCCGAGGAGGGCCTGTCGCTCGTCACCGACCAGGATTGCCTGAGTATCCCCACCAAGGCGCAGGAGGTCTTCGATGTCTCCGGTGCCGGCGATACGGTCATCGCCGTGTTCGCGATGGGTATCGGCGGCGGCCTGAAGCCAGCCGACAGCGCGTATCTCGCGAACCTCGCCGCAAGCGTCGTCGTCGCGAAGCTCGGCACCTACGCGGTGAGCCGCGAGGAGCTGCTCCATGTTTTGCAAGAAGTAAGGGAAAGGGAGAGTAAGTTATGATTATCGTAACGGGTGGAGCCGGATTCATCGGCAGCAACATCGTGAAAGAACTGAACCGCCGCGGGCGGACGGACATCCTCGTCGTGGATGACCTCAAAGACGGGCAGAACTACAAGAACCTGCGCGGTCTGCAGTTCATCGACTATCAGCATAAAGACGATTTCCTGAAATCCATCGAGGAGGACGACTTCGACGGCACGGACGTCGACGCGGTGTTCCACGAGGGTGCTTGCTCTGATACGATGGAGTACGACGTGAATTTCATGATGCGCGTGAACTATGAGTATTCAAAGGCCGTCCTGCATTTTTGCCTGCAGCACCGCATTCCGTTCCTGTACGCGTCTTCTGCGTCTACCTATGGCGCGGGCAAGAACGGCTTCACGGAGGGCGACGACTGCGAGGACGCGCTGAATCCGTATGCGTTCTCGAAGCTCGCCTTTGACCGCTACGTCCGCCAGGTCATGCCGGAGTCCCGCAGCCAGATCGTCGGCCTGCGCTACTTTAACGTTTACGGGCCGCAGGAATTCCACAAAGGCAAGATGGCCTCGATTTTCCTGCAGCTCTACAACCAGATTAACGAGACCGGCAAGGCCCATCTGTTTGAGGGCTATGCCGGCTACGCGGACGGCGAGCAGCGCCGCGATTTCGTCTACGTCAAGGACGTCGTGAACGTCAACCTCTGGTTTTGGGAGAACAACGGTCCGTCCGGCATCTACAACTGCGGCACGGGCAACGCGCACAGCTACAACGAGGCGGCACAGGCCGTCATCGACGCGATGGGCAAGGGCGAGATCGTCTACCGCGCCTTCCCCGAGGTGCTCAAGGGCAAATACCAGAGCTTTACCGAATCCGATCCGACGCACCTGCTGGCGGCCGGCTACGATGAGGGGTTCCATGACATGCATGACGCTGTAAAAGAATACGTGGATTTCCTGAACGCAGGCGGATACTTCACCTATGGAAAATAAAGCGCAGCACAGCACCCCCCTTCGGTCGGAGGAAGGGGGCCGCGGTGAGGCGGAGAGCGCAGAGAAGAAGTGCGCCGTCTTTTTCGATCGCGACGGTACATTGAACATCGATATCCACTACCTGCATCGACCGCAGGACTTCCTCTGGACGCCAGAGGCTAGAGAAACCATTAAATACGTCAACGACAAGGGCTTCCTCGCCATCCTCATCACGAACCAGTCCGGTGTCGCCCGCGGCTACTATCCAGAACATGCCGTGCGGGATCTCTACGGCTGGATGAACGGCGAGCTCGCCAAAATCGGCGCGCACCTCGATGCGCTCTACTACTGTCCGCATCATCCAGAGGCAAAGCTCCCCGCGTACCGCAAGGTCTGCAGCTGCCGCAAGCCCGCCACCGGCCTCATCGACGCCGCCTGCGCCCGCTTTTCCATCGACCGCACCAAGTCGTATTTTGTTGGCGACAGCGATGGCGACATGGAATGTGCTGCAAGAGCAGGGCTGACAGGCATTCGCTATCGATCCGGCAGCCTGCTCGCCTGCGTAAAAGGCAGGCTGTGAAGAGTGCTTCCCCGACAGTCAGAGCGTTCCTGCTGAGCGGAAAAAAGCTGGCTGATGAAAAACATAGTCCGTAAGGAATAAAACCCCTCCTGTTGTCGAACGAAAACGACAAACAGGAGGGATTTTGCTGTGCAAATAAAGATATGAAAACCGGTTGGCAGGTGGAGAGATAAAGCTTTTTTTATATAGTTATGGTATAATACTAGTTTAGAAAATTAATGTAGGGAGCGACGGCAGACATGCGTTTGGCAATATTTGAAAACATCATGACACCAGGCGGACATGAAGTCGATTTTGATCGTATTATCGTAGAGGAATTTCAGAAATTAGGGCATACGGTTTTTTTTTATGTACCAGAAGGATTTCAGTTCAGCATGGACTACCATGTGCCGGTTCATGAGCTGCGAGGCCGGGTGGTTTCGTACAGCGGGGTTACTGGTATACGAAAGCTCCTGCGTACGGTAAAGCGTGAAATCCATCGCATGAGCTGGTATCGTCAGCTGTACGAAGCAGCAAAGCGCGGCGAAATGGATGCGATCATCATCCCCACGTCGACCTATCGCTATCTGCGCGCTATTGCTAAAAGTGCATTACGCCATTCGCCGGTGCCTATCATTTTTATTTTGCATGGTATCAATCCTGGGGAAGCCCCAAAATTCCTCAAGGCTGCGAAAAAACTTGAGGATTATCCAAACATCCGGCCGACGGTATTGACCTTCTCGGATGATATATTTGGTGAAAAGCGGAAAAACATCCGCACGATTTATCCGCCAACCTTTGTACCCCGTGATTTGACGCCGGAGGAAATGGTGGAGAATCGCATGGCTTCAGAGGGTGCCGACCGGCCGCTCATCATCGGTTTTTTTGGTCAGTATCGCCGCGAGAAAAGACTGGAAGATTTTCTGCAGGTCTATCTGAGGGGACATTATACACGCCCCGTGAAACTTCTCGTTCAGGGGGCGACCATGCACCCGGAAGATGCGGAGGATTTCGAGCGGATCATCAGGAAATACAGCGGTCATGAGGGCATCGAGTTCCTGCACAAGGGGCTGATCGGTGCGGAATGGCAGCGAGCGATCCTAAGCGTCGATGCTCTGCTCATGCCCTATTCGGCCCCGCGCTACCGTTACCATTGGGGCGGCATGCTTTTTACCGCGATTGGCTTCCATAAACCAGTTGTAGCCAGCGATGACATGAATCCGGAGGTCTTTGAAGCTTTTCGTATCGGGGAACTGTTTAAAAGTGGCGATATGGGCAACTTGCAGTCAGCATTGGAGCATTTCATCAATACCTATGATGAGATGGAGCCTATGTATCAGCAAGAACTGCAAAAAGCGGCAGTGGAATATTCCCCTGAGGCTTTTGTGAAACGATTGGAACGTATTTTTTATGAATAAAAGGAGTATCGAATGTCCGCCAAATTAACGGTATTGATATTAGCCAAGAATGAAGAAAAGAACATTGCTGATTGTCTGCGCAGCGTGCGTTTTGCTGATGAAGTCATTGTCATTGACGATTTTAGCTCCGATCGGACAGCGGAAATCAGTCGGGGGATGGGGGCAAAGGTCATACAGCACGCTCTTGATGGCAACTGGGGCGGACAGCAGACGTTTGCTATCCAGCAGGCCAGTCACGAATGGATTTATTTTCTGGATGCCGACGAGCGTGTGTCAAAACGGCTGGCTGAGAAGATACAGAAGCTCGTAGCGAAAGACGACCGCCGCTATGCCTATTGCAATGCGCGGCTCAATTACTTCTGGAATCAGCCCCTTCGTCATGGCGGCTGGTTCCCTGACTATGTAGTGCGCTTGTTGCCAGCCAAGGGAACTTATGTGACTGGCTTTGTACATCCGCAGTTCCATCATGATTATGAAGAGGTAAAACTGCCAAGTTCAGAGCATATTATCCACTATCCATATCGGGACTGGAACCACTATTTCAATAAACTGAATTTCTATACGACGCTGGCAGCGGAAAAAATGCAGGAACAGGGAAAGAAAGCCCATTTGATTGACTTTATCCTGCACCCTCTTTGGGCTTCGTTTCGCATGTATTTCCTGCGGGGCGGCTGGCGTGATGGTCGCATTGGCTTTGTACTCGCCTGCTTCCATTACTTCTATACGATGGCAAAATATGTAAAACTTTATTATTTAGACAAAAAGAACGAGCACGTAGGAGACGAGATATGATAGGAGAGATATTGAATCTAGGCAAACAGATCTATGACACCAGCAATCCGCGGGAACTTCATCGGCTGATCGTATTTTTAGGCCGCTCGCTGATTCATTATCCGGCTATGAAAAAATTGTGGCTATTTTTCCAGGAAGATGAACAGCGTCGAAAAATATTAGAAAAAAATCCGTTCCCTATGGAGCAGGTGACGAGGGCTTTTTTCTATGCCGGTTCAACTTTTGAAGAACGTTGCGAATTGGTACATAAACATTTTGAGATTTTGCAGAAAAAGTTTTGTAAAAAATGGGTAGTATTGCTTGGAGGATTCGATGGCAATTATTTAGTGTGGGACTCAGCAGAGAAGGATATTGATTGGAAGACCGTGCTTACATTTGAACCTGGTCAGCGTAAAGAGGGCATGATGTCTTTGAAGATGACACTAGATAAAGACGATTTGTATCAAATGATGTTTTGGTTCGGCTATGATAACAATGATGAAACGGTGATGTGGATTGGTGCTATGCAGGGACCGAACATGGAACACGCCCGGGACATTATCAAGGATATTACCAAGCGCTCCCATCGATACCGCACGAAGAACCTCATACTCTACATGATGCAGGCTGTGGCGCGGTCCTTAAAGGTCAGGCATATTTATGCGGTGAGCAATGAGGGCTATTATGCTATGAATCACATGCGCAGTGACCGTAAGCTTAAAACTAACTTTGGTGCTTTTTGGGAGGAATGCGGCGGTTCTCTCACTGCCGATCCTCGCTTTTACGAGCTGCCGCTTACGGAGCAACGTAAAGCCATGGACGAAGTCCCCACGCGCAAGCGTGCCGTCTATCGTCGTCGGTTTGCCTTTCAGGATGATGTGGACAGGCAGATTGCCGCGAATATGGAGAACATATTGAAATGAAGCAGTATAAGAATATTTTAGTCAATGCTTTGGTTAACTTAGGCGACGTGGTCTTGACAACGAGTGCGGTTGCTTTATTGAAGAAGGCGTATCCGGAAGCCAAAATCACTATATTGGTCAAGCCCGTCGTGCGGGAAGCCGTGGAAAATAATCCGGTTATCGATGATGTGATTCTGTTTCAGTATAAGGCCAAAGAAAACTCTCTGGGCAAGATGCTGGATATGGTCAAAGAGATCAAGAACCGGCACTTTGATTTGTCGGTATCGTTTGACCGTAAGCTGCGGCCGGCACTTCTTTGCTGGCTGGCCGGGATTCCCGTTCGTGTCGGTCCGGATCGCGTCTTTGATGATAAGCCGAGTAAGGTGACCTGGTTGTATACAGACGTCGTCTCCATCCGTCATGATTTGGAAACGACACTGCAGGCAGAAACCTATCAAGCCATCGTGCGCGGCTTTACCGGTCAGACTGGTCATGAAGTACCGGCCTTTTCCCGGCTTACGCCCTCATCGAAAGGAAAGGCAGAGGAGCTTCTTCAATGGCTGCCGAAAGCGCAGAAAAAAATAGCTCTTTGCGTTAAGGGAACGTTTGAATTGAAAACCTGGCCGAAGGAATATTTCGCCAAGGTGGTGGATGAACTGGCGGCCAGATACGATGCGGCCTTTTTTATTGTCGGTGCGCCAAATGACCGCTCCTATGCCGACGAAGTCATCGCCGCTATGCGCCAGCCAGCTATGAACTTCTGCGGTGAGACGGGGTTGGTTGATCTGGCGGCACTGCTCAGCCGGGCAGACTTGCTCGTGACTGTAGACACCGGCGCTACTCATATAGCAGCCACAACTGGCATCCCGATGGTGACGATGTATGGCTGTACCAGTCCGAAGCGCTGGCACCCGATCAATGAAAATGCCCGTGTCCTGACCAGTCAGGAGCCATGCTGTCCGTGTACGTGCCGCGCTGACGAATGTCCCAGTAATCCGAAACCGAACTGTCTGTGGCATGTGACCCCGGAAATGGTATATAAGCAGTGCGTGGCATTGCTGGGATGAGCGGGGGCGTCTAAGAATAATGGTCATGTAGTAAGGAAGTGATTTATGGATAATCGGCAATCATTTTGATCGATGGATTCAAAAGATGGAGCGTATGGGGAGAGCAAATGAACGGGCTGTTGATTTTTAGCATGGATTGTTACATTTGTTCTGGGTATTTGCTTGTATTGTAGATTCACTGAGCTTTTTGATGTATAGTCATTACTGGTAATGGAGCGATGAAATGAAAATAGGTCTGTTTGTCAAAGATTTTGCCATAGGCAAGAAATTTTCCTCAAATGGTATTCCAACAAAAAGTGGCGCTGAATTTCATGCGGAAAATCATGCTTTGCAGCTGATAAAGCGTGGACATGAAGTTACGATTATGGCCAAAAAGCGTTATTGGTTTACTAAGTCTCGTGAAACGATCAAGGGGATTGACTTGGTGCGTTTGCATGCACCCTTTCGTTGGTTGGAGATAATTGTTCGCTTACTGACTACGCATCGTCATCTTGATGCTTTTTATATCATTGGTACACCTAAATTTGCGGTATGGGTTATTCTGTATGCAAAACTTATGAATAAACCGGTTACGTTAGCTCTTACAGCGAAAGCTGAAATATTTCGGGCTGAGGATAGCTGGCGTAATAGAATCCTGGCATCATGTAATAATTATGTGGCTACGACACATGAAATACGTGATGGCTATATTGAGAAAGCACATGTGTCAGCAAAGAAGGTTACGGTTCTGGCTCATGGTATAGATACCCGAAAATATACGCCATTGTCGTTGAAGGCACGGCATGAATTGCGTGTCGGGAATAATTTAACAGATGATACGGATGTATTGCTTTTTTGTGCTAGGGTTGTTGAGAACAAAGGAATTGCTACATTATTGCAGATTTGGCCTATTGTCCATGTCAAATGTCCTGGCGCCAAGTTGTTTGTTGTGGGAGGAGGAAAAAAAGAATTAATTGCCCAATTAAAAAAGCTGTCGAAGAAAACAGATGACAGCGTGGTGGTAACTGGTGAAGTGGACTTACCGCAGACCTATTATCAATTGGCAGATGTCTATGTATTCCCCTCTTGGCATGAGGCTTTGCCTACTTCGCTTATTGAGGCTATGGCAAGTGGTCTGGTTCCTGTGACGTCAGATATAGGCGGCTGTGATGATTTGGTTTTTGATGGTCAAACAGGCTATCGGGTTCCGGTCAAAGATGCAAAGGCTTATGCAGAAAAAATCATTTATTTGTTTGAGAATCCAGAACAGCGTCAAAAGCTTCGTGCGAATGCGATATCCTTGGTTAGACGTCTTTGTGATTATGACTACGTTATTGACAAGTTATATGAGATTATTATGAACAAGGACATTGAGGGAAAGGATTATTTACGTCTATGAGCATCGCGGTAGCCAATTCTTTTTTTCAGCAAGATTATCACGGTGTGCGAGTGCTAGTATTAGCACCGCATCCGGATGATGAAATCAATGTGGCTGGGAATATGATTTATAGCTTGCGTCAAATGGGGGCAGAAGTTTTTGTTGTGTATAGCACGAATGGCGACTTTGACTGTCGGCCAGAACGCCGATTTGCAGAAGCGGAAAAAGCTCTGGAAGTGTTAGGTGTTGATGCGGAGCATTATGCATTGCTTGGCTATGGTGATACGTATAATGGTTCAGGAAAACCTCAACATATCTATCATGCGGAAAAGCCGATGTGTTCTCCGGCAGGCCATATGGAGACCTATGGTATTGCAGGGCATGAGGATTATCATTTTATACGGCATAGTCATCATAATCCATATACAGGGGTAAATTTTCTAGCCGATTTACAGGAATATATTTTGGATATTGGCGCGCAGCTTGTTTTTTGTGTAGACTATGATTTGCATGCAGATCACCGGGCACTATCTTTAGTTTTTGAACAAGCTATGGAAAATATTTTGAGCCGCAAAGATAATACGTATTATCCTGCTGTGTATAAACGCTTTGCTTACGCGACTGGTTTTACGGCAATCCGTGATTTTTCGGCTAGTAACTTGCAGGAAACAAAACGACCTATAGTTGGCAAGATCGAATCGTATCGTTATGACTTGATGGATAAATCCATATATCAATGGACGAAAAGGGTGCGTTTTCCCGTACACATAGATTTAAGGACTGGCTTGTTTTATGATAATCCTTTAGCACGGGCCATCTTTATGCATTCATCACAGCATAATGAAAAGAATGCGTACGGTTTACTCAATAGCGATGAAATCTATTGGGAACGCCGCACTGATAATTTAGCCTATAAGGCGGATATTACAGCGAGCTCTGGCGATATTCGAGCGGTTATGCACTTCTCGAAGCTAAATCCTAGAGATATCGATAGAGAGATTCCGCAATGGCAGGATAGATTGTGGCTGCCTGATCAGGAAGATAAATTAAAGCAACTGCAATATCGATGGCCGCAGCCACAGCAAATAGAGCGGATATACCTGTATGGGGCGATGCAGGAAAAGATTTCGGTTCAGGAAATCCGCATAATATTCCCTGATGGAGATATTATTACTGTGGGTCCACTTCCGGCCAATGGCGCTCCATTGGCCGTTGATATCGATAAAAAAGATGTCTTGACATTGACCATACAATTGGTCAGAGCAGATGCAGTGTATGGTGGTTTGTCTGCTTGTGAAATATTCCCTTCGAAATTTAGTAAAACGGTGATTAAACCATTTATTAAAATAATAGCAGATGATAATTTCATTTATAGATATGGATGTCGGAAGGATGATAGGAAGGTTCAGCTATCTTGTTATCGATATGGAACTTCACAGACTGTAAGGTATGAAATACTTTCAGGAAATGCACAGGTTGCAGATGACAGGCTGATTTGGCACGATAAAAATCCGGTAATGTTGAAAGCAGTTTTAGCAGATGATGAATCAGTATATGATATTGTGGAGTTTTATCGGTGGGGGATAAAAGATACGCTGAGAAATTATGTGAGAAATTTGGCTAATAGATTATATATCTCAAACTTCGCAGGTGCTGAGCACCCGTAAAGCCTTGTGAAATCTATGTTTGTAGCAAAATAAATAGC
>JALFBM010000065.1 GCA_022773425.1 Selenomonadaceae bacterium | reverse complement strand
GTGCACAGAAGTGTGCGTGAATGGCTTTCGACATTCAGTTCAAGCTGATTTATCAAGGCATACGGGATGTTTTCCGTGTGCGAAGTTTGAGTTATGAATTTGCAAAAATTATTGCAAAGAATCGATGAATGGACTATAATTAAATTTGTAATTCATTATGGTATAAAATAAAATATACCGAAAGAATGATATTTTTTGATTCTGTGTTCATTTATGAACGTATCAAGGATGTATGAAGAGAGAATCAGGAGGATATAATTATGAAAACGATTTTTGGAAAGATTGCGATAGGCTGTGCAGTTCTCTGCGCGGTGCTGCTTGCCGGCCCATTGCAGCAACAGGCGGAGGCTGCAGATTATTTCGTAACATCAGACGAATATGGAAATCAATACTACGTAGTCACGGAATCCATTTCAAAAGTCAGCGACTGGGCAGAATGCGATGTTAAATTAGTAACGTCAGGCGGAGGAAAATTGCTCGGTGTTATTCATTATCAGTATGAAATCAGTAATGGAGACTGGGTATTTAAAGCATCAAATTATAATTACGGCAGAGAGTGGCACTCGTTGACATATGCCGACTATTATCAGAAAGATTTATTTCACTTTGTGATGAATTACTGAAAGGGAGCCTTGTAAAATGAAAAGTAGAATTTTCAGTCTTTTACTGCTGATGCTTTTGGCGTTTTCAACAACGTGCTTTGCTCATGCTCTGCCAAATTCTGAATTTTCCTTAGGCGGAATCGGTGTGGCAAATGGGACAACTATAGATTACGTTCGTAGCATTTATGGAGAGCCACGCTTGGTTTCGACAAGCAAGTATTCACGTACATATATGTATGGCGACTCTGTAACTATTAAGACTGATCATTACGGAAACTCTCCTGAACGTGTATTTTGCGTCACGGTGACGGCCAATAACGGTTTTGGAACGCCAGCCGGCTTGACCGTTGGGATGAAGACGTCTACGATGTTCAGATTATATGGGTATGAAAAACCGGATTACAACAGCCGGACTGGAACCTATGAATATATGTACCCACATCAAGGGTCCGGGGCCGGTGCTGGCATGCAAATCAGCGTCAAGCATGATACCATCCAGAAAATTATGGTGATTAATTAATAAAGATAATTGCCTTTCACGGAATAAGTAATTTCATGTTGATAAGAAGCCAAGATAGACACTTGTCTGTCTTGGCTTTTCGCATTATAATGGGAGTAAAGAAGGGGATGCCGATTCTGCGGGGCTTATCTGCTCGGCTCGCATTGTGGCAAAGATTGGTATGAAGGAGGATATTCCCATGTCGAGTTATCTCATTTTGCCGCAGTATGAAGATGTTGTGCATGCTTGGCAGAAGCAGTCGATTACGAATGCCGCGGAGCTGGAGGCGGTGCTGAACGGGTATATCATCGCGTTTGCCTATCATTCCGGGAAGATTGAGAATGCGGCGATCACGTATAACGATACGCGCGAAATTTTTGAGCATGACCGGGTCAGCGCCTATACGGGGAGCCTGCGCACGTTGTTCGAGATCCGCAATGCCAAGGACGCCAGCGATTTCATCTTGCATGCATTTGAGCAGGAACGGCCGCTGGATATTCCATTCCTGCAGGATCTGCAATATCAGCTGACAAAAAATACGTATGACGCGCGCCGTTATTCGATTGGCGAGCGGCCCGGAACGTTCAAGCAGAACGATTATGTCACAGGCAAAGAGGAGGTGGGGGCACCGCCCGAGGATGTCCGTGCCGAACTGGAGGAACTGCTTGCGGATATCCATGCGGCCGCGCTCAAGACGGTTCCGCATGTCTTGACGGGGGCGGCATTTTTTCATGCCAAGTTCGAGAATATCCATCCGTTCGCGGACGGGAACGGCCGCACGGGACGCCTGGCCATGAACTATCTGCTCCTGCAGCATCATTTCCCTCCTCTCGTATTTCACGAGGAAGACCGCAATGCCTATTATGATGCGCTAGCGGCATGGGACAAGAAGCAGGAGCTTGCTCCGCTGAAAGATTTCATCCAACGGCAGACCATCAAGACTTGGCAAAAGGGCGCACCGAGCGAGGATGCTCAATCCAAATCCCTGAGGGATTTCCTATCGGAATAGGATGATCTAGAAATAGCGACAAGCTGCAGGAGGTACTGTTATGGCGAAAAGTCTGCTGATCAAGGATACGACGCGCGAGGAGCGGGAGGAGATCGTCCGCCGCTCCCTGAACTGCGCATCCGGCTGCGAGAACTGCTCCGGCTGCGCCCTCGGCGTGGGCGATCCCTACGACGCCTTCCAACCCTACATCGACGGGAAGATGGAGATCGAAGAAATCAACCGCCGTTTCCGTGCCAGCTACGGTATTCATTGAAACTTAGCTTCCTATGATTTTGTGATACCGGGCAGATACCGTTCCGGAAAGAAGGACGGATATCTGCCCGGTTTTTTCTTCCGCTCGATTAAAAATCTATTGCGAATAAACGATAAATAAGATATAATTTTATTCGAAATAAGGAATTTGATTTTTGCAGCAGAGGAGTTATGATGACGAAAAGTAAGCGTATTCAGTCTTTGGAGGGGCTCCGGGCAATCATGATCTTCTTGATTGTCCTCAGCCACATGGAATTTTTAAGGCATTGCAGTTATGGCAATTTTTATTGGACGTATCTGCATAACGCGACGATTGCCGTGGATTATTTCTTTATGCTGTCCGGTTTTGGCATGATGTTCAGTGCGTTGAAGCACCATGCGGAAGCATCTACTACGGGGGGGCAAGCGTCCATTTAATATCTGTCAGCTTTGCGAAAAATAAGGTACGGAAGCTGTATAAGCTCTATGCCATCACGATGCTGGCTATGGTGCCATTGGTTATCGCTTCTTCCCTGCTGCATGGAAAAGGCATCCTGTACAGCGTCGGTGCGACGGCTGCAAAGGTGATGATCAGCGCTCCGCTGATCCAATCCGCGTTCGGTATGGTGAAGTTGTCGCATGTGTTCAACGGCGTATGCTGGTTCTTCTCAACGCTCGCCATCATTTACCTCGTCAGCCCTTGGCTGATGGCGCATTTGATCCGCATCCGGCATCTGAAAGCAGCATTGTTTGGCGTCCCGGTTTTTATGTGCGTATGGTATGTGTTTTTGAGTGGAGTCGACGCGAAGGTGTCATTCTTTGATGACCTCGCCTACGGCTCGCCCTATATGCGCGTGTGGTTTGTAATCTATGGGATGATGCTTGCGCGCGTGATTTACACTTGGCGGGAGAAACGGGATATTCCTTTATGGGTACGTTCGTCGGAACTGCCGGTCGCCGCTTTGTGCATAGCATGGTTTGTAGGGCGCAACAGCTTCTCTCAGATCTTCCCATCGCTATTCTTGACGCGGCTAGTGGATATTGTCCTTTGCGCGGCGTTGCTGTTCGTCTTGTCTTTCGAGAAAGGCACGGTTTCCCGTTTGCTCGAGAAGCCGAAAATGATGGCTTTAGGCCATCTGGCTATGTACATTTATCTGATCCACTATCCATTGCGCATGTACTGGGAGCCGGTTGTCCTGAAAAGACTGCTCGCCGGGCAGACGTGGATTTCACAGGAAATACTGGGCCTGCTCAGTGTAGCGATTATCGTAACGGCAACGATGTTGCTTTCCGTGGCATGGAACCGGAAAGCAACAAAATCCCATTAATGAGATCTTACAATGCTGAAAAGCTAGGATAGACACTTGTCTACCCTAGCTTTTCGCATTATAATAGGGGCAGGTAAAGATACGTAGAACTTGTAGATGGAGCAAAAAGAGCGAGGAAGGAAAATGGCAGAGGAAAAATATGATGTTTTCTTGCGTACTACGATTGAATCGTAGTATACTAAAGGAGAGAGGGTGAATCAACTGAAGATAACAAGAAAGTTCATTCTTGGAACTGCGTTTGAAAAATCATGGAAATCTCTTGGTTTCGATGATGAAGATTTGCAGCGATTGCAAGAGGAATTGCTGCAAAATCCAAAAGTTGGAGATGTTATCCGAGGCACTGGCCGGTTGAGGAAGATGCGCTTTGCTTTCGAGCATCGTGGGAAAAGTGGAAGCACCAGAGTATGCTATGTTGACTTTGAAATCAAAGAGGTTATTTATCTGCTGGCAGTCTTTGCGAAAAATGAGCAGGAGAATCTGACGAAAGCAGAACGCAATCTCTTAAAGAAAAAAATTGAACTTCTCGAAGATACTATTTGAGGTGATGATGTATGAGTGAAGCATTCGATATTCTCTCCGGGGCCTTGGATGAGGCGATTGCAGATGCCAAAGCAGCAAAGCCATTCTTGAAAAGAAAAACCATATCTTTGGAGATTGAGCCGCTCAAAAGCTATACGGCAGATGATATCAAGGCAATCCGTCATAGTACTGGCCTCACGCAAAGCATGTTTGCCAAATGGTTTGGCGTATCCACGCGCACAGTCGAAGCGTGGGAAGCTGGCCGCAATAAGCCATCTGGTCCTAGTTCCCGTTTGTTGGGGTTGCTTCAAACACAAAGTCTTTCTATCGTACATTCTTGATTTGCTCTTGCTCTGCAACCGGCCATCCTTGCTTTAATTGGAAAATAAAACACATCGAAAAAACCGATAGGTATATCGGATTATACTTCTTTCCTTTTGGCGGGAATCGTCTATAATGAAACCATGCTGATTCATCAGGAGGGGAAAAGAAATGGAGAGAAAAGCGGTTCTTTTGGATCTGAAGGACAATGTCGCGACTTGCACGGGCGAGGTCCGGACAGGGGACACGGTGGTGGCCGTGGGCGAGCAGAAGGTCGAGGTCAAGGCGGCCGAGGATATCCCTATCTGGCACAAGATTGCGCTGCGGCCCATCGGCAAGGGCGAGGCCGTCATCAAGTACGGCGAGATCATCGGCGAGGCCGACCGGGATATCGAGCAGGGCGGCTGGGTGTCGCATGAGAATATTCACAGCGTGCCGCGTGACTATGCCAGTGAATATGTCTTGAAGGACTGAAGGAGGATGTTTGCGATGGAGTTTTATGGGTATCGTCGGAAAGAGGGCCGTCCGGGCATCCGCAATCATGTGCTGATCCTGCCGACCTGTGCCTGCGGGAGTGAAAGCTGCCGCATCGTCGCTTCGCAGGTGCGCGGGGCGGTCAATATCGTGTTCAATACGGGCTGCAGCGATGTCGCGGCGAATACGGCGATGAGCCAGAAGGTCCTGACGGGTTTTGCGCTCAATCCGAACGTCTACGGTGTCGTCATCATCGGTCTCGGCTGCGAGACCGTGCCGCATGCCAAGCTGCGGGAGAAAATCCAGGCGCTGACGTCGAAGCCTGTCGTGTCCTTTGGCATCCAGGAAGAGGGCGGCACGCTCAAGACGATCGAAAAGGCCGTGCGCGCGGCAAGAGAGATGGCCGCGGAGGCCGGCATGCAGCAGAAGGAGCGCTTTGACATCTCGGAGCTCCTGATGGGCATCGAGTGCGGCGGCAGCGATGCAACGTCGGGGATTGCCTCGAATCCGGCGGTGGGCAATCTCAGCGACCGGCTCGTCGACCTCGGCGCTTCGACCATCATGAGCGAGTCCATCGAATGGATCGGTGGGGAGCACGTGCTCGCGCGGCGCGCGGCGACGCCGGAGATCCATGACCAGATCATCCGCGTTTGCGAGGCGTACGAGAAGCATCTGCTCGCGGCCGGGCAGGACTGCCGCGCGGGTCAGCCGACGCCGGGGAACAAGGCGGGCGGCCTTTCGACGATCGACGAAAAGAGCCTCGGCTGCATCCGCAAGGGCGGCACGCGCCCCATTGTCGAGGTGCTCGAGCAGGCGGAACGTCCGACGAAACAGGGTGCCATCGTCATGGACACGGCTGGTTACGACATTTCATCGGTGACGTCGATGGTCGCGGCGGGCTGCCAGGTCGTCATCTTCACGACGGGCCGCGGCACGCCGACGGGCAACGCCATCGTGCCGGTATGCAAGGTCACGGCCAACGCCCATACCTACAGCTGGATGGAGGACAATATGGACGCGGATCTGTCACCGATCCTCAGCGGGGAGAAGACGATTGCCGAGGCCGGCGAGATGCTGCTCGGCAAGATCCATGACATCGCGGACGGCCGCCTGACGAAGGCCGAGGCCTACGGATTCTCCGATATTGCCGTCGACCATGTCTGCCGCTTTGTCTGAGTCCTTTCTGACTGGTGTCAAAAAAGGGGCTGCCGCACGAACGAAAAATATCGTGTGATCAGCCCCTGTCAAGGTATACACAGCAAATACCTAAAAATTCATAGCCGTATTTACCGTGTCTGCTTTAAGGGAATCATATCAGTGCGACAGCCTCATTTTTAGCCCTCCCCTTCGGGGAGGGGGAACCGCGTCAGCGGTGGGTGGGGCACGTAGCGCAAGCCGATTGGCTGACGGAACTTGCCCCCTCAGTCTCGCTTCGCGAGCCAGCTCCTACCAAAGGCACGCTCGCTCTTCGAGCTCGTGCCCGAAGGGGACGCCTAAAAAACTATGTGCGACAGCCCCCTTGCATAGGATGGTCGTATGCTGGATGAAGGGATGGTTCATCCGAGGGCGGAGATGTCCATGTCTGGGTCGATGAGGATGGCGTAGTCGGGGAAGTCCCGCTGGACTTCCTGCTGCAGGGTGTCGAGCATGGCTGGGATGTCGGTGCCGAATTTCACGACGACGTCGAAGCGCATCTCTTTTTTTGCGCGGTCGACGTAGAAGCCGTGCACCTGGATGATCCAGTCGCGGTGCGCGAGCACGATCTGGTAGACGCGCTTGCGCATCGCGATGGCCTCGGGGTCGCCGGTATTGTAGGAGTAGACGGTGACGCCCATCAGGCGCACGCCAGTCTGCAGGAATACTTTGTCGTGGATGCGGCGCGTCAGGCGGTCGGCCTGCTCGACGGTCATGGTGTCGGGCAGCTCGATGTGGACGGACGCGTAGTTGCGGCCTGGGCCGTAGTTGTTGAGCATGAGGTCGTAGGCGCCGCGGATCTCCGGCTCTGCCGCGAGCAGCCCCTTGATCTTCGTGACGAGGGCGGGGTCCGGGCGCTCGCCGAGGATGTCGCTGAGCGTATCCTTCATCATGTCGATGCCGGATTTCAGGATAAAGACCGAGATGATGGCGCCGACCCAGGCCTCAAGCGAGATGCCGGTGCCGAGGTACAGGAGCGCGGTGGCGAGCACGGAAAAGGAGAGGATGGCGTCGAACATGGCGTCCGCGCCAGATGCCTTGAGCGCACCGGAATCGGCCGCGACGCCCTGCCGCTTGACGTAGCGGCCGAGGACGATCTTGACGACGACGGCCACGGCGAGGATTGCGAGCGAGACGGTCGTGTATTCCGCGGCCTCCGGTTCGAGAATCTTCTTGCCCGACTCCCAGAGCGAGGTCAGGCCCGCGTAGAACACGATGGCCGCGATGATCATGGCGCTGAGGTACTCGATGCGGCCGTGTCCGAACGGGTGCTCGCGGTCCGGCTTGCGCCGACCGAGCTTTGCCCCTGCCGCCGTGATGACCGACGACAGGGCGTCCGTCAGGTTGTTGACCGCGTCGAGCAGGATAGCGATCGAGTTCGTCGTGAGGCCGACCATGGCCTTGAAGGCCGCGAGCAGCACATTGACCGCGACGCCGAGGATGCTCGTGTGCAGGATGATGCGGTCGCGGGCGAGCGCCTGCTTCCGGAACTGCTGGATTTCCGCGATATCGTGCTTTTCTTGATTTTCCATTTGATGAAACCTTCTTTTTGCTGGTGAAATGCCGGTTGTATTTTCCCGAGGAATCGGGTATAATAAGCATAGGAACAGAGGCATACCGGTAAAACGGCTCGCCCCCATTCTGAACTTGGTAAAAAACCGCCTAAAGTCGGGAAGCTGCTAGGCGGTTTTTCTTAGGATTTCATGGCGAGGATGCAGAGCGTGACCAAAAAGACAATGGTCATGAAGTCATACACCGTCATGGCATCGCCCCCTCATCCGGGGGTAAGATTCAGCCGCCTACCGTTAGGTATGCCTCATGAAATCTATTTTACAAGATATCCGCAGGAAGAGCAAGATTTTCCTGCGGACATTTTTGTATCGCTTTGCTTCGGATCCTGCCCTTGTCAGAAGATTTTCAGCCGGGCGCGTATAATGGAGTTGAACGCAGGATATTGCGTGGGATTTTGTTTGAGGTGAAAGGCATGAAGATACAGGCGAAAAAGAAGACCATCTTCGCGGTGGTCATCGCGGCGCTCGTTTTGCTGGGCGGCGCGTTCTATCTCGGATACTCGCACAGCGAGGCGCCGACCGCCAGCACGTCGCAGACCGTGGCGCAGCGGCAGCAGTCGTCGGCGGAGGAACTGACGGGCGACCGCAAGACGGCCATCGTGACGGCCTCGGAGAAGGTCGGCCCGGCGGTCGTCGGCATTGCGAACAAGGCGCAGGTGCAGAGCGGGATTTTCCGCAAGCAGTCCGAGGAGGAGACGCAGGGCGAGGGATCCGGCGTGATCATCCGCTCGGACGGCTACATCGTGACGAACAACCATGTCGTGAACGGTGCGGATAGCCTGACGGTCTCGCTCGCAGACGGCCGCACGCTGGACGCGAAGGTCGTCGGGACAGACGAGCTCACGGATCTTGCGGTCGTCAAGGTAGAGGCCGAGGATCTCCCCACGGCGGTGCTGGGCGACAGCGATAAAACAGTGGTCGGCGAGCCGGCGATCGCGATCGGCAACCCGCTCGGCGAAGAGTTCTCGGGCTCCGTGACGGCCGGCGTCATTTCCGCGCTGAACCGCACCATCGAGGAGGGCGGCAGCCAGCTGCGTCTCCTGCAGACGGACGCGGCCATTAACCCGGGCAACTCGGGCGGCGCGCTCGTCAACGCGGACGGCGAGGTCATCGGTATCAACAGCGCCAAGCTCGTGCAGAATGGTGTCGAGGGCATGGGCTTTGCCATTCCGTCGAACACGGTCAAGCGCATCGCCGACCAGCTGATCGAGAAGGGCCATGTCACGCGGCCGTACCTCGGTGCATCCGTCATCGACGCGAACGTTGCGGCGCAGTACGGATACCAGGTCAGCGGCAAGGGCGTGTTTCTCGTGAAGCTCGTGCCGGGCGGCCCGGCCGACAAGGCCGGCCTCTCGCGCGGCGATATCCTCACGCAGGTTGACGACCAAAAGGTCGAGACCATCGCGGACCTCCACGAAGCGCTCGAGCAGCACGCCGTCGGCGACAAGGTCACGGTTACTTTCGACCGCAATGGCAGCCAGCAGACCGCAAGCGTCACGCTTGCTGAAATGCCAGCGAGCTCGAACTGAGCCGAGTGGACGGCAAACGGTTCGTTCATCTCAGAAAAAAGAAAAGCGGGTGCCGCGCGCATGGGATTTGCGCGTGGCACCCGCTTTTATGGTGTTTGCCGAGACTTATTTCTTGAGCGCTGCCTTCAGCGTCTCTGCCGTGGCCTGCTTGACGATCGCGAGCACGTTCGCTACGAGCGCGTTGTACATATCGCCGCCATCCACGACGCCGCGGCCGTTCTCCGTGAGGAAGAACTTCTTCGGCGGTTCGTTGGCTTTGAGGGCCTCGTCGACTTTTTCTGCTACGAGCTGTTCAATTTCCTGATCGGACATGTTATCCACCTCTTTCTAAAACAATCTATGTTTAGTATACGACATTCCGGCAGAAAAGTCCTTGTTTTCTTCGAAAAAAATCGACGAAAGAAAACGGAGGGTGCTCGGGCGGATTCTATCGGTGGTACTATTTTTTTCTAGAAGAAGTTTTATACGATTTTGTCATAGGGTTTAATCGGTACTAAGGTCATGCTAACGATACAGCTTTACAATAAGAAAGAAAGAGAAAGGGTATCCCGAGAGTTAGTGTGGGTGGCTAGACGTTCAGGATGGACACGTCCGGCAGAGTTCGACGGTGACCTAGAAAGGCGTGAAAAACATGGCAAGATTTAGTAAAAAAATGACAGCGGGGATTGTTACGGGAGCCATCCTCCTTCTCGGCAGCATCGGGGTGTATTCCCTGCAGGAGACGCAGATGGAGCAGCGGGCGGAGGCTGCCCGCACGGAGCAGAACGAGCGCGGTGGGCGTCAGCCCTACGCGCGCATCGATGCATCCGCTGCGGCAAAGCAGGTCGCGGATACCTTCGGCGTCAGCGAGAGCGAGGTCAAACAGGCCATCGACGACGATGCCGATTTTCGGGATATCGGACAGGCCGCGATGCTTGCGAAACTTTCCCAAAAGAGTTTCGCTGATGTGCTCGCGATGAAGACGGATTCGAACCACTGGACGGATGTGCGCGAGAGCCTCGGCATTACGCGTGAGGCGGTCCAGAATGCGATGGACGATATGACAGCGGTGCATATCGCACGGCATAACGACGTCGATCAGAAGACGGTGATTTCGCTGCTGCGCAATGGCTATCGCCCTTGGGATATCGAGTCTGCCGCCGCGATTGCGAACGCCTCGGGCAAGGATATTCAGACGGTGCTCGATGCGAAGAAAATCAACAATCGCTGGAGCGAGGTTGCCGAGCAGTTCGGCGTGAGCAGGGACGTCCTGCGCCGCGCGCGCGAACGCGGTGGCATGCCTGGCCCGCGCATGGGGGGACCAGGCATGTATCCCATGATGGAGGGAGCCGATTTTGACTGCCCGGCCAATGCGCCCTCGAATATGCCATGCGACTAAAACAAGACGAAAACAATTATTTTTTCCACAAAAGGTCTTGACAGATAAAACAGATGCGTGTATAGTAAAACCAACAAGTGAAGGATGAAACAAATCGACGAGCAGGGAATAGTATTCCTCGAAGCTACCGTAAAGCGAGTCCGTGACTGCCGTTTGGCAGAGGTGAGAGGACGGATCGGGAAACGGGGATGAATGGACCTGTGAGAGCTCACCGAAAGCCGTGAGGTGATTAGGCTGAGACGGCGGCCACCGTTATCGGGCTAGGGTATCGGATCTTCCTGTACCTGAACTGAGGCAGCGAAAGCTGTGAACAACGGGTGGTACCGCGATAATGCGCCCCGATAGGATGTTTCCTGTCGGGGCTTTTATGATAGCATTTCGCGAAAGAATTCCGTTCAAGAAACAAGAATAGAGAATAAGGGACGCATAAAGAGGGATGTTGTTATGAAAACGAAGATTTGCGGGCTGAAAGATTTGGAATCGACGCTGACCGCGATTCAATGCGGGGCAGACTTTATCGGCTTCGTCTTTTTTCCGCAAAGCAAGCGCAACATCACGCCGGGGAAGGCCGCCGATATCTGCAGCAAAATCGGGCACCGCGCCCGCCGCGTCGGCGTTTTCGTCGATGAGGAGCCGGAGCGCGTCAACGCGATTGCGAGGCTCTGCGACCTCGACTACGTGCAGCTGCACGGCAGCGAGGATGCAGCGTACATCGAGAAAATGCGCTGCCCGGTCATCAAGGCCTTCGGCTATCGGCCCGATACGTTCTCGAGCAAGGAAATCAACAAGATTCCCGCGCAGCTCATCCTCGTCGATACCTGGCGCCATGGTTTTTCCGGCGGCTCCGGCATGCAGTTCAGCTGGCGGCGCGCCGCCGAGGAAATCAAGAAAATCAAAGCCTCCGTCATCATCGCCGGCGGACTGAATGTCTCGAACCTGCAGAAAGCCTGGGACGTCTTCCATCCCTTTGGTGTGGATGTCTCCAGCAGCCTCGAGGTCGATGGAAAGAAGGATCCCGAGAAAATCCGCGCGTTCCTGGAGGCGGTGCACACGCTCAAATACCACCGGGAGAACGAATACGTGATCCCCGTGGAAGAAAAAGAGCCTGGGCAGAAACCAAGAAGAAAACACTGGAAAGTTGAAGAATGAAAAATAAGGAAAGGCGGGTTGCGTATGCGCGATATACTCAAGGAAATCGTCACGCAGAAAAAAGACATTGTGGCTGAGGCCAAGCGGGAACATCCGCTCGAGAAAATCCAGCAGTCACTCAAAAAGGGGAGCTTCCGCATGACGGAGGCGTTCCGTAAGCGGAGCTGGGGCCTCATTGCGGAGTGCAAGCTGCAGTCTCCGGCAAAGGGCCGTCTGAATACGCGCGACTCGGTCGTGGATCTCGCAAGGATTTACGAGGCGAATGGCGCGGCTGTCCTCTCGGTGCATACGGACCCGCATTTTCTCGGCTGCAACGAAGACTTCCGGAAGGTTCGCGCGGCGGTCTCGCTGCCGCTCCTGCGGAAGGACTTCATCATCGATCCGTATCAGATTTACGAGGCGCGCGCGCTCGGCGCGGACGCTATCCTGCTGATCGTGCGGATCCTGACGGGAAAGCAGCTCGCGTCGTTTTTGGCCATCGCGCATACGCTTGGCATGGACGCGCTCGTCGAGATTCACGACCGGAGCGACCTCGAGAAGGCGCAGCGGACCGAGGCGTCGTTCCTCGGCATCAACAACCGCAACCTTACCTCGTTCGATACCGATATCCAGCAGTCGCTCGACCTCCTGCCGTACTGCGATCCGGCGCGGACGCTGATCAGCGAGAGCGGCGTGCGGGATGCGGCGGACGCGCGAAAGCTGCAGATGGCCGGTGCGGACGGCATCCTCGTCGGTGAGAGCCTGGTCCGCGCCGACGACATCGGCGCGATGACGCGAAGCCTCGCGCAACCGTAAAGCGGACGCAGATAACAGCAAGAAAACCGTCAAAGCGGACGGAAAAGGCGGATTAGTGCAATCGTATAACCGAATGTAGGAACATATGTATATATGAATAATTATTAACATAAAGAAAACCAAGAGAAGACCAAAGAAAGGAAGCATCTTTTATGCAGACGAATGGAAAAGGCAGATTTGGAAAATATGGCGGACAGTATGTCCCTGAGATCGTCATGCCGGCCCTGGAGGAGCTCGAGCAGGCCTATCTCAAATACCGCGATGATCCGGATTTTCAGAAGGAATTCCGGTTCTATCTGAAAGAATACGCGGGACGTCCGACGAACCTCTACTACGCGAAGAAGCTCACGGAGCATTACGGACGCGCGCGCATCTTCCTGAAGCGTGAGGATCTGCTGCATACGGGCGCACACAAGATCAATAACGCGCTGGGGCAGGCCCTGCTCGCCAAGCGCATGGGCAAAAAGCGCATCGTCGCGGAGACGGGCGCGGGCCAGCACGGCGTCGCGACGGCGACGGTCGCCGCCCTGTTCGGCATGGAATGCCACGTCTTCATGGGCGCGGTCGATGTCGAGCGGCAGAAGCTCAACGTATTCCGCATGAAGCTGCTCGGCGCGAAGGTCATCCCCGTCACATCCGGGACGGGCACGTTGAAGGATGCGACGAGCGAGGCGATCCGGTATTGGGCGACCAACATCACCGACACGCATTACATCATCGGTTCGGCGGTCGGGCCGTATCCCTACCCGATGATGGTGCGCGACTTTCAAAAGGTCATCGGCGAGGAGATCCGCGCACAGGCCGTGGAGCGCATCGGCGGACTGCCGGACTACGTTGTCGCCTGCGTCGGCGGCGGCAGCAACGCGATCGGTACGTTCTACGATTTTCGCAACGACAAGTCTGTGAAGAAAATCGGCGTTGAGGCCGGCGGCCGCGGCGAGGCGACGGGCGACAACGCAAAGACGCTCTCGGGGGCCGGTGAGCCGGGCATCCTGCACGGCGCCTACAGCTACCTGCTGCAGACGGACGACGGGCAGGTCGTTGAGGCCTACAGCATTTCGGCGGGCCTCGACTACCCGGGCGTCGGACCGGAACATTCCTTCTTCAAGGATACGGGCATTGCGGAGTACGTCTCTGTGACCGATCAGGAGGCGCTCGCGGCTTTTCAGCGGCTTTCGCGCATCGAGGGCATCATCCCCGCGATGGAGAGCTCGCACGCGCTCGCCTACCTCGAGAAGCTCATGCCGCAGACAAAACCGGACGAAAGCGTCGTTGTGACGCTCTCCGGACGCGGGGATAAAGATGTCGCCATGGTCGCAAAAGCACTGGGAGAGGAGATCTGATCCGGATGAAAGAGTTACAGAAGAAAACGCGGGTAGAAAAGAAATTTGAGGCGCTGCGGAAGGCTGGCCGCAAAGGCTTGATCATCTATATCACGGCGGGGGCGCCGGATGCGGAGACCTCCGTGCGCGCAGTGCTCGAGGCGGAGAAGGCCGGCGCCGATATCGTCGAGCTCGGCATCCCGTTCTCCGATCCGATGGCGGATGGCCCGGTCATCCAGAGCGCAAGCGTCCGGGCACTCCAGCAGGGCATGACGACGGCAAAGGAACGCGCCATCGTCCGCAAGATCCGCGCCTCGTCCGAGATCCCGCTCTACGGCATGGGCTATATCAACCAGATGTACCACTACGGTTTTGAGAACTTCGTCACGGACTTTCAGCAGGCCGGCCTCGACGGGCTCATCGTGCCGGACGTGCCGCATGAGGAGTCCGCGGATATGCGGCGCATCTGCGCTGCGCATGGCTTTCATCTGACGGAGTTCATCACGCCGGGGACGACGGAGGCACGCATGCAGGCGACGTGCAAGGACGCGTCGGGCTTCGTCTACTGCGTCTCGAACAACGGCGTCACGGGCGTCAAGAAGGTCGACTACACGCAGATCGGCGCGGTCTGCAGCAAGGCCCGCGCCTGCACGGACACGCCGCTCGCCATCGGTTTCGGCATCGGGAGCCCGGAGGCGGCCGTAGAGGCAGCGGCCCACGCGGACGCGGTCATTGTCGGATCGGCCGTTGTCGGCCGCCTGCTGAAAGGGGACTTTGACGGTGCGATGGCGCTGATCCGCGCGATGCGAGAGGCCCTCGACGCGGCGTACGGCAGCTGAACGGATGGCGAAATCTCGCAGAGAAGCAGGGATTTGCCGGGGGAAACCCGAACTGTTATAGAAGAAAAGTCGGCCCATAGCAAAAATTCGGGCCGGACATAGCCTATGACATTGGAGGGATTCCCATGGTAGTGGATGAGAAAAAAGATCAGCAAGAGATTGCAAAGGGCATCCTGCACCGCGTGCAGGGCATGCAGGTCGAGCGGCCGCGCCATATCCAGGAGATTTCCGCGCGCTACCGCAAGGACCTCGCGGAGTACCTGACCCTGATGCGCGCGCAGAAGGATAACCGGGAGCAGCGCCAGATGCTCTACGCGGAGATCAAGGCGCTCGGCTGGTGCATCGGCCGGCCGGAGAAGAAGATCGTCCGGGACATCCAGATGGGTGCGTACACCGATTGATGCAATCTCCTTTTCGTCAAGGAGAGAACGCTATGAAAGAATCCATCTATCCCACGCGAGAGGCCTTTCGGTCCCTCGCCGCCCAGGGAAAGAATCTGATCGCGGTGCAAAAGCCGCTCGATCTCGACTTCGATACGACCGTATCGGTCTACTACAAGCTCGTCGGAGAGGGGAATCCTGGATTCCTGCTCGAATCCGCCGACACGACGCATCAGGCGTTGGGCCGCTACTCGTTCGTCGGCGCGGATCCGCTCGCGAGGCTGCGCGTTTATCGCTCCTGCCTCGACCTGCGCGAGAAACAGCCGGACGGCACCGTCCGCGTGCGCACGATCGAGGGCACGCCGCGCGACACGCTGAAACGCTATATAGCAGGGCACCGCGCCGCGCTGTTTGACCGCGACCTGCCGCTTGCAAACGGCGGTCTCGTCGGCTACCTGAGCTATGAGATCGTCTCGACCTTTGACCGCGTACGCGGCCTGGAGGTCGCGGAGGACACTGTGCTCGGCGAGTTCCAGCTCTGCCGGATCCTCGTCATCCTCGATACGCTTCGCAAAGAGGCGCGGCTCGTCTGCATCGCGAGCCTGCCGGACGGGGCAGACGCCGTTGACGCCGACGCGTGTTACGAGCGGGCGCTAACGGACCTCCGCGCGGCGGAGGAGCGGATCAACCGGCCACTGCCCGCCGCCTGCTACGTTCGCGAGGGCTGCAAGCGCGGCGAAAAGCTTGACTTTCTCGCGAAATACGGCGAGCCGCCGGCGGAATTCATCGAGGCGATCCAGCGGGCCAAGGCGCATATCTTGGCTGGGGATATCTTCCAGGTCGTGCCGTCGCGTTCGTTCCGCGCAAAGCTCACGCAAAAGCCCATGACCTTTTACCGGCGCCTCCGGCAGGTCAACCCGTCGCCCTATATGTTCTTCCTCGACTGCGGCGCCATAAAGCTCGTCGGCGCGAGCCCTGAAACGCTCGTCAAGGTGCTCGGCCATACGGTCAGCACATACCCCATCGCGGGGACGCGGCGGCGCGGAAAAAATGAGGCGGAGGACGCGGCGCTCGCGCGTGAGTTGCAAGGCGACGAGAAGGAGGTCGCGGAGCATTCGATGCTCGTCGATCTCGCGCGCAACGACATCGGCCGCATCGCGGAGCCTGGCACGGTGCGCGTGGTAAAGCTCAAGGAGGTCGAGCGGTTCAGCCATGTCATGCACATGGTTTCCGAGGTGCAGGGCACGCTGAAAACGGGTCTGACGCCGATGGATGTGCTCGCCGCCGCCTTCCCGGCCGGGACGGTCAGCGGTGCGCCGAAGCTGCGCGCGATGGAGATCCTCCGTGACCTCGAGCCCGTGCCGCGCGGTACGTACTCCGGGGCAGCCGGCTATATGGACTTCGCCGGGAACATGGACATGTGCATCACCCTGCGCACGATGCGCATCGAGCACGGGACGGCAGGCGACACAGCCGTCATCCAATCCGGGGCCGGCATCGTCGCCGACTCCGTGCCGGAACGCGAGTACCGCGAAATCCTGCAGAAGAGCCGCGCGCTGTTCGAAGTCGTTGAGGAGGTGGAAAACGGATGCTGCTGCTGATCGATAATTACGATTCGTTCACCTACAACGTCTACCAGCTGCTCTCCGAGCTCGGTGCCGAGGTCGATGTCGTACGCAACGACCAGACGACGGTCGCCTCGATTCGCGAGAAGGGCTATCAGGGCATTCTCCTTTCCCCCGGTCCCGGCGTACCGAAGGAAGCGGGCATCACGGAGGACGTGATCCGCGAGCTCGCCGGATCCGTCCCGATCCTAGGCATCTGTCTCGGGCATCAGGCCATCGGCGAGGTCTTTGGCGGCAAGGTCGTCCGCGCGGGTAAAATCGTGCACGGCAAGGCGTCGTCCATCCATCACAACGGCAAGGGCCTGTTCGCCGGCCTGCCGCAGAATATCCGCGTCGGCCGCTATCACTCGCTCGTCGTCGACCGCGCGAGCCTGCCTGCGTGCCTCGAGGTCACGAGTGAGCTCGAAGACGGCACGATCATGAGCCTCCGGCACCGCAAGCTTCCCGTCGCGGGCATCCAGTTCCATCCCGAATCCATCCTGACGCCGGACGGTTGCCGCATGATGAAAAATTTCCTAAACAGACTCTAACGAAAAAGAAAGCAGGAAATCCACCGGCTTTGCAGAAGATATACGATGTAAATCCGATGGGATTTGCCTTCGTTCCAGTTATACGTGCGGAGGACACTCCGCTCATGGTTTTAGGAGGGAATACGATGGAACTAAAAGGATCACAGACCGAGAAAAATCTTTGGGCGGCATTTGCCGGTGAGTCTCAGGCCCGCAACAAGTACACGTATTATGCATCGCGTGCGAAGAAGGACGGCTTTGAGGAAATCAGCCGCATCTTTACCGAGACCGCGGACAACGAGAAAGAGCACGCGAAGATCTGGTTCAAGCTCGTGCACGGCATCGGTGATACGGCGGAGAACCTGAAAGACGCTGCGGCCGGCGAGAACGACGAGTGGACGAGCATGTATCCGGGCTTTGCCAAGACGGCACGCGAAGAGGGCTTTGAGAAAATCGCAAAACTCTTCGAGGCCGTCGGCAGCATCGAGAAACACCACGAAGAGCGCTACAAGCTCCAGCTCCAGAAGGTCCAGGACGGCACCGTCTTCAAGAAGGGTGAGAAAGTCATCTGGCAGTGCCTGAACTGCGGCTACGTCTGCGTCGGCACCGAGGCTCCCCAGGTCTGCCCCGTCTGCGCACACCCGCAGGCCTACTTCAAAGCCATCGCGAAAAGTGAGGTCTGAGTTTTTGAGCAGGAAGAAAATCGCGGTCGTTACGACGGGCGGCACGATTGCCATGAAATTGGATCCGGCGACGGGGGGACTCGTGCCGGCGGTTTCGGGCGATGATCTGATCGCGGCGGTGCCGGCGCTGAAGGAGGTCGCAACGGTGGAGGTGCACGAGTCCTCGAATGTGCCGAGCGGTCATATCACGCCGGAGCTCATGCTGAAAATCGGGCGCGATGTCGACGCGCTCGCTGCGCGCGAGGATATCGCGGGCGTCGTGATCACGCACGGCACGGACACGATGGAGGAGACGGCCTATCTGCTGAACCTCACGCTCCATACGGAAAAGCCGGTCACGATCACGGGCGCGATGCGCGGCGCGACGGATATGGGCTACGACGGCCCTGGAAACATCCTCGCAGCCGTGCGCACGGCCGCGAGCAGCCAGGCGGCCGGCAAGGGCGTGCTGCTCGTGCTGAACGATGAGATTCACGCGGCGAACGAGGTCACAAAGACGCACACCGTCTCGTGCTCGACGTTTCACTCGCCGATGTCTGGCCCGATCGGCCATGCCTACTATGACGGCGTGGTCATCAACCGCCAGCCGCTGAATCTGCAGAAAATCTATACCGACCATCTCGAAACCAATGTCGAGCTGCTGAAGGTCACGGCCGGCATGAGCGACTTCCTGTTCCGCGCCTGCGCGGACAAGCCGGTCGCCGGCCTCGTCGTCGAGGCGCTTGGCGCCGGCAATGTGCCGCCGACCGTGCGCGACGGCATCGAGTATGTAAGGAGCAAGGGCATCCCGGTCGTCCTCGCGAGCCGTGTCGGCACCGGTCGTGTCGTTCCGATCTACACCTATCTCGGTTCTGCCGGCGACATGGCCCAGTGGGATCTCATCGATGCCGGCCAGATCAACGGAGCGAAAGCCCGCTTGAAACTCATGGCCGCGCTGACCAAAACCCAGGACATCCACGAGCTCCAGCGCCTTTTCGCAGAACGCGTGGACTAACTCACCGAATCCTCAAAAGAGGCGGCTGCATCAAAGGGCAGCCGCCTTTTTCGCTTTTGGCGGATGAAAAGAAAAAATGATCCCGGGGGTTGACAGATGCGGGGAGGACCGCTATAATAATATACGTCGCTGAAATGCTTGTAGAAACAAGGCATTTTGCGGTGGATGGCCCGGTAGTTTAGTTGGTTAGAATGCCGCCCTGTCACGGCGGAGGTCAAGGGTTCAAGTCCCTTTCGGGTCGCCATGCGGAAATAGCTCAGTGGTAGAGCATCACCTTGCCAAGGTGGGGGTCGCGAGTCCGAATCTCGTTTTCCGCTCCATTCGATTTTACCCAATTTTATATAGAGAAGGCGGCGACATAGCCAAGTGGTAAGGCCGAGGACTGCAAATCCTCTATCCTCAGTTCGATTCTGAGTGTCGCCTCCAAATGCGGAAATAGCTCAGTGGTAGAGCATCACCTTGCCAAGGTGGGGGTCGCGAGTCCGAATCTCGTTTTCCGCTCCATCGAACGATCCGGAACTGCGGAGAGCATGGGAACGCCGTTCCCCTCCGTGGTTCCTTTCCATTTTTAATTGAATAGAGCGATGGCGACATAGCCAAGTGGTAAGGCCGAGGACTGCAAATCCTTTATCCTCAGTTCGATTCTGAGTGTCGCCTCCAATGGGATTTCAGCGGCCTGGAAGTTTTCTTCCAGGCCTTTTCTCTGTTTCAAGATCTTTTTTTGCGAAGGGGTGCAGCACATGCCAAAGGAACCCGGAAAAATCACCGACAATCTCCTGCATACGTATAACTACTGCTTTACGGAGACCGTGCCATACGAATTCTTCAAACCAAAGGAGAACCGGGATATCGCCGTGCATCTCACGGGCAAAAATTATCATTGCACGCATTGCGGCAAGACGACGCATATCGACTATCGGCCGCGCCCGCTGACCTATTATTCTAAGGGAAAGCTCGCCGAGCAGCAGGCCGTGTATGAGAAACTCGGCCTGCCGTTCCCCCCGCGCGGGGAAATCGACAGCGGCGTGCCGTTCACGAATGAGGCCGTTGGGCTCTGTGCGGCCTGTGCCGAGAAGCAGTTTGCGGATCCCGAGGATCCGGCGCAGCGCGCCGTGATGCTGGCGGAGCGGCTGCACGGCGAGGATGAACTCGTCACGGCGCAGGCGCGCAAGGCGATGGAGGACGCGTTCTCGCATTGGCTCGATGGACTTTCCAGCGTGCAGGAGCTCCTGTCCTACGATCTTTCCAATGTTTACGCCGTGCGCGATCTCATCTGCGCGGTGATGCTCGAGGACACGACAGCCGAGCAGCACGTGCTTGAGCGCTACCTGCACGAATCCGGGGCGATCGCCGCCGAGCTTCGCGGACTGCTCGAACAGCTGCCGGAGGTCTTTTCAGCGTACACGGCGCGCTCGGTGCTCGTCTACGAATCGATGAACGACAAGATCTATCATGAATACACGGTCGCGTTTCCGGCGGACGGAACCGCGCCCGCGACCTACTACCTCGAGCGCCCAGTCGAAAAGAGCCGTGTCGCCATGTTCCTCGCACAGCCGCGCGTCGAGACGCTCGAGGATCTGCTGATGGAGGTCGGGTTCCATGGTGAGTGGATCGACGCCCTGACCAACCGCGCCAAGGCACTTGCGACGATCGATGGCAGAGAGTCAAGCCGGTAACCATCCCTGGAGAGCCAAGGGAAGATGCATGAGGAAAGTGCGGCTTTCCTTACCGGAGAGCCGTAGGAAACGAAGGAGGAGTCGATGGTGGAAAATATGACGATCCGCAAGAAGCTGTACCTCGTATTCGGGCTGCTCATCGCCATTTTTGTGGTAAACGGGCTGTATGCGGGATATAGCTTGAACCGTATCAACAACGGTGCGCTGCGTATTGCGACGGAGCATTTGTCGAGCGTGATGATTGGCGCGGAGAGCAGCCGGACGCTTTCCGATTATCGTCGGGGCGAGTACGCGGTGCTCACGGCGACGACGCTGCCGAACCGCATTCATGCAGCGCAGGAAACGAAGAAAAAAGCCGATCAGCTGGACATTGCTTTTGACGCCATGGAGGCTTCCGTGGCGCCGGATGTCCGGGAGGACTTTGATGCGCTGCGGAGTGATTGGGAATCGTACAAAAAGACTTCCCAGGAGGTTATCCGTCTAGCCAAGGACGACAAAAAGGGCGAAGCGGCGGTGTTGCTGGATCAGTCCGGCAGCCGGTACGACGACATGACGAACAGGCTCAACCGCGTCGTCGACAGCAGCAAGGACTTCATTCATAAGGAAAGCATGGAAGCGTCGGCTAAATACGAGCAGACCAAGTGGACGCTGATCGTCAGCATCCTGCTGGTCATGGTGCTGTCCGGCGGGATGGCGTTCTATCTGAGCTCCGGCATCATGAAATCGGTGCGCTATCTCATGGACATTTCCCGGGAGGTCGCCGAGGGAAATCTGACGGTCGAAGCCGTGCCGAAAACTCAGGATGAATTCGGCGAGCTCACGGCGGCATACGGTGACACCATCCGGAACCTGCGCACGCTCATCGAGCACATTCAAAAAACGGCTGCCGAGGTATCTTCCTTTGCGGCGCAGCTGACCGAAAATGCCAGCCAGTCTGCACAGGCGACGCAGCAGGTCGCCGTGTCCATCACGAACGTCGCTGGCAATACCAGCCAGCAGGGCGAGGCCGTCAGCCAGTCGCTGAGCGATATTCAAAATATGTCGAAGAGTATGCACGGCTTTCAGGATAAAGCGACGGTATCGGCCGAGGCCGCACGCCGTGTCGAGGAGATCGCCGGACGGGGCAAAACCGCCATCGACGGAGCTGTCGGACAGATGGCGGAGATCGCGGACTCCGTGACCGATTCGGCAGAGGTGATCCGCAAACTCGCGGACCGCTCGACGGAGATCGGGCAGATTTCCGTCACGATCTCGGGGATTGCCGAGCAGACGAACCTGCTCTCCCTCAACGCGGCCATCGAAGCGGCCCGCGCCGGTGAAGCCGGACGCGGCTTCTCGGTCGTCGCGGAAGAGGTGCGGAAGCTCGCCGAAGAATCCGACACGGCGGCGCAGAAGATCGCGGAGCTCATCCGCACGATCCGTCAGGATACGGAGCAGGCCGTAGAGCGCATGGAAAAAGGAACCGCGGACGTACAGAGCGGACGGGAAGTCATGGCCGAGGCGGGCGAAGCCTTTGAACATATTTCCGAAGCCGTGACCGATCTGACCGCACAGGCCGATACGATCCTGCAGGAAGCCCGCGAATCCACCGGGCGGGCCGAATCGCTGGTAAAGGTCATGGAAGGCATCGACAAATCCGGACGCGACGTCGCTGCGGAAACCGAATCCGTATCGGCTGCGACGGAGGAACAGTCGGCCTCTATGGATGAGGTGGCCGGCGCCAGCCGGAAGCTGTCCGATCTGGCGCAGGAATTGTCATCATCCACGGCGAAGTTCCGGATTTGAGGAGGTCAGATCATGAAAAAATGTATCACATGGTTCAGTCTGGCCGCATTGGCCGCCGTTTTGCTTCTGCTGGCGGGATGCGGCGGCAGCGGCGGTGCGGAGAAAAGCGTCGCGGTTTCGTTTGCCAATTCTTCTTCCAGCTGGCAGAAAAACGGGCAGACCATTCAGGAGATGCTGGAAAAAGAAGGCTTCACCGTCGATCTGCAGTTTGCCGATACCGCCGACCAGCAGATTGAACAGATAAAAAAACAGATTGCGGCCCATCCGAAATGTCTGGTGATCGGCGCTGTCGACAGCGAGGCACTGACCGATGTTCTCGCGGAAGCCAAAGAGAAGAACATTCCCGTGATTGCTTACGACCGCCTGATTATGAACACCGATGCGGTATCGTATTATGCGGCCTTTGACAACGAAGCCGTCGGCGAGGCCATGGGCGACTACATCGAAGCCGCGCTGAATCTCAAAAGCGGCGCAGGCCCGTTCCGCATGGAAGTCTTTGCCGGAGATCCCGCTGACAACAATGCGCATCTGTTCTTCTCCGGGGCGATGGACGTTCTGCAGCCCTATATCGACAAGGGACAGCTGATTATCCCTTCCGGTGAACAATCCTTTGAACAGGTTAATACGAAGGGTTGGGAGCCGAAACGCGCCGGTGAGCGCATGACCCGCTTGCTGAACGGCCCCGATGCGGGACAGCATCTGGATGTGATCCTCTCGCCGAACGACGGCATAGCCGGCGGTATCCGCGAGGCGCTGGCCGCGGGCGGCTACACCTCGATGCCGCTTTTGACCGGGCAGGATGCGGAAAGCAAGGCGCTTGAGGCGATCCGCGGCGGGCAGCAGACGATCACCATCTACAAAGATCCGGAACTGCTCGTGGCCAAGTCTGTCCGCATGATTAAAGCGGTGGTCGAGGGAACCCAGCCGGACATCAACGACGTCAAATCCTACAACAACGGCGTCATCACCGTACCGGCCTACCTCTGCACGCCGCTGATTATCGACAAAAACAACATCGGCGAAGTCCGGTAATCATACAGAAATAAGACTGCGTCAGGCAGCAAAAGACATCCCCCGGGAACCGTTACAGGCTCCCGGGGGATGTCTTTTCGGAAAGAAGATATGCGCTTCGCTTTGCCATTCCCGGCAAAATAGCTTTTCCCCCTAAGGGGGGAGATGGGTGAGCAGAGCAACCCGAATCGGCATGAAAGCTCAGGGGCTTTTTGGCGTCTGATTACTGGTCGATCATGATGCGGATGATTTCCTTGTCGGTTTCCTTCATGCCGATGCGGCCCAGCCGGCTGATGTTGCGGATGGTGTTTTCCACGCCTTTGCGGACAAGACCGTCGCCGTCGTAGAATTGCTGACCGTTGCGGTACATTTCAAATCCGAGGATTCCCGCATCTACGGCTGCGGAGATTTTCGCCGCGCAGGAGGCTTTTGCTCCGTCGCAGACCATTCCGGATGTGATGGCCAGCGCATTGACGATGGTGTGGACGACGGCATCGTAGCCGCCGCCGTGGAGCCAGGCGATGCCGGCGCCGGCCCCAGCTCCGGCGCTGACTGCTCCGCAGTAGGCAGACAGGCGGCCGATGCCTTCTTTTTCGTGGAGCGTCACGAGGTTGGAGAGGAGCAGGGCGCGATAGAGTTGTTCTTTGGAGGCGTGCAGCTCTTTGGCGTATTCGATGACCGGCAGGGAAACGGTCATGCCCTGATTGCCGCTGCCAGAGTTGATGACGACGGGCATTTCGCATCCGTTCATGCGGGCATCTGATCCCGCGGCAGCCCGTGCGCGGGCCCGGATCCGGATATCGGCGCCATAGGCTTTGAGCAGGACTTTGCCGATGTTGGCGCCGTAGTCGCGGCGGAGTCCTTCGTCGGCGATGGCTGTGTTGCAGGCGATCTGACGGTCGAGGATGTCCCGGACATCCTCCAGGTCGGCGGTTTCGGCAAAATCGTAGATGTCGGCGATGGTCATGCAGTCGTAGTCCGGCTGGCTGTCGCCGGACGGCGTTTCGATTTCCTTTTGAAACAGCAGACTGCCGTTTCGTGCGATTCGGACGATGTTGGTATGTTCGCCGGCTATCTGCACTTCGGCGGTATCGGCGCCATGTCCTGCCCGGATGCGGATGTCGAGGACGTGCTCAGTTTCTGCCGCTTCGACCCGGATGTCGGTCCGGGCAAGGTAGCCGCGAAGCTGTTCCTTTTCGGCGGCGGATACCTGAGCAAGCACTTGGAGGCCGGCCTTTTCATCGCCGGCCAGCGCGCCGATGGCCGCCGCCGCTTCGATGCCCTTGCAGCCGTTGGTATTCGGGACGATGACGCTCTTGACGTTTTTGATGATGTTGCCGCTGGCCGCGATGACGATGCGGTCCGGCAGCTCGCCCAGTACGGCTCTTGCTTTTGCGGCGCCGTAAGCGATGGCGATTGGTTCAGTGCAGCCCATGGCCGGGATGAGTTCGCGGCGCAGGATTTCCAGATAGGTCTGATAAGTCGGACAGTTTTTGTTCAAAAAAATTCCCCTTTTCTTGTTGGATTCACGAAATTAGTCATGATATGATTATACTTCGATTGAAGCATCCGTGCAATCCGAAAGAAAAGGGGAAACGGTCTCAGTCCGTCAGGCAATCAGATCCTGCAAAAGATCCGGCAGCTGCAGGGGGAGGATGTTCTCGTCGGCGTCCTCCTGCAGGCGGAGCAGGAGCTGCTGGATGATGAGATAGTGACGGAACATTTCCGGCTGGATGTCCTGATGCCGCAGAATATGGCGCCGCAATTTCTGTTTGGAGCGGTGCAGCGCATTGTCCACGCTTTTGACCGAAACGCCAGTGTCGGTCGCGATGGCCTGATAGGATCGACCGCAGATATAGCACAGGAAGATGCGCAGGTCGAAAGGGGTGAGTTCTTTTTCGACGATGCTGCGGCAGTACCCGTAATCTTCCTTCATGAGCAGACAGTATTCCGGATTGATGGTTTCATCCGTGCTGCTCAGAATATCCATCAGGGTGTAGTCCCGGCCACCGCCGGCGATCGAGTTGTCCAGAGAATACGCCTGATTTAGCGGCTGGTGCTTCAGACGCTGCATGGTTTTCAATGCGGTGATGAACTGGCAGCGCACGCAGCGCTGGGCAAATATGGCGAACGGGATTCCATGATCCGGATTGTAGTCCCGGACGGCCTTGAAAAAGCCGATTCGTCCTTCCTGAAACAGATCTTCCTGACTGATGGAACAGGAATTATACCAGCGCGTCTGTCCCGCGATCATTTTCTGGTAGCGCGCGAACAAAAAAGCCAGCAGGCGGTCGTCCTTGTCCTGCTGGTAACACCGGACCAGTTCCTCATCCTTGGCCGAAGCCATCCCATCGTATTGCTTCAAAATACGGGCCTCCCCTTTTTCCTGTAATTTCCCTTTTATCCGTCCCGTTTTAGACAAATTTATCTTAACATAGCTTTTATGTATTGACAATACGACTATCTTCCTGAATTATTTACCGTTTTTTTTTGTCGCAGTGACAGCCATTTGGGCGGGACTTTCTTATGGATTTTTAATAAATGATCGCTGCATGGGACAGAGAACTTTTTTATAAGATATCCTCATTTAGGCAAAAAGTCCTAAAATTGTTTTCGCCGGCAACAATTTTTCAAGAGAAATCGGGGCTTTTTTTGGGGAGGGGGCTTGCGAAATGCGGGCATAGAGGGTAATATCATAAGAAGAAGCAACATGTGTTCGTTAATAATCGGGGGGGGAGGCAGTCAGATGGGCGGCAGATATGATGATGCGCTGAGAAAAAAGTTATCGGGCCAAAAGAAGCTGACGCAGCTGTGGACTGCGGCGCTGGGGCGGGATGCGGAGCCGTATTCGTATGTTTTGACTCCGCCGTATCCGTTTTCGTCATGGAACCGCCACTTCCGGGAGATGATGGACTGGGCGTCGTTCTGGCGGCAGCCGGGCGCATGCTGGACGGTGGAGACGCAGACGAAGCGGACGCAGGGCGGGGGACGGCAGCATGATATGCCGGTGCGCGTGCGGTTTGCTTCGGCGGAGACGGTGCTTCGTTATCTGGGCATGGGCCGGATGCTGGATCGGTTCCGGCCGGTTTACGATGCGATTGCCGGGAAATATCCGGCTTTGTCTGCGGTTTGCCTGCATTATCGGGAGAATCTGCTGACCGAGGCTGGGCTGGCAGAGAATATGATGCGGCTGGCGGATTATTTTCGGGGTGCGTACAAAACGGACTGCTATCTGCGCGAGATCGATATTCCCGGCGTGGATACGAAGTTTATGGAGAATCATCGGGAACTGACGGCCTCGATCTTTCAGGCGCTTCATCCGGAGCTTTCGTGCGGCAGTTTCCGGTCGTTTTGCATGGCCCTGCGGATTCGGGAGAAGGCACCGGAGCCGAATATCTATATCCGGTCATTGGATCCGGAGCTGACATTTGGCGGTATGTCCGGGGCAAAGGTGACGGGGGAGCAACTGGCAAAGCTGGCTGTCCCGGCTCGTCAGGTTTTTGTCGTGGAAAACAAGATCAATGGGATGGTTTTTCCTTCCGTTCCCGGCAGTCTGGTTTTGTTCGGGGCCGGCAATGGCATCGTCCCGGAGCTTGCGGCTGCGCCATGGCTGCAGCGGATCCAAAGACTTTGGTATTGGGGCGATTTGGATCGGGAAGGCTTTGCGATTCTGGCGCGGTTCCGCGGGAAATATCCGCAGGTTCGCTCGTTTCTCATGAGCCGGGAGCTTTTGGCGCGGTATGCGGATTTTCTGGTGGAGGATACGAGCGCTCCGGGGGCGATGCCGGATGGGCTGACGCCGGCGGAGCAGGCGTGCTGGCAGGCGCTGGATGGTGCGGGAAGACTGGAGCAGGAGCGGATTCCGATGCGCGAGGTGACGGAGTTTTTGCGCCGGAATGCGGAGGAAGAGGATATGCGGCGAAGGGAGGGCTGAGGATGGAGCGGCTGGTCATGCATGTGGATATGGATGCGTTTTTCGCTTCGGTGGAGCAGCTGGATCATGAGGCATACCGCGGAAAGCCGGTGATCGTCGGCGGGATGGCGGGGCGCGGCGTCGTGTCTACCTGCTCGTATGAGGCGCGGCGGTACGGCGTCCATTCGGCGATGCCGATGGTGCGCGCGCAGCGGCTCTGTCCGCAGGGTATCTTTGTATCGGGGAATTATTCCCGTTACGCGGAGGTTTCGGCGGAAATCTTTTCGATTTTCGCGCGGTATTCGCCGGTGGTGGAGCCGCTGTCCATCGATGAGGCGTTTTTGGACCTTTCCGGGATGGAGCATATCATGGGGGAGCCGCTGGATTATGCGGTCCGCCTGAAAAAGGAGATTCGAGAGCGGACCGGGATCGTGGCGTCCGCCGGGATTGCGCCGAATAAGTTTCTGGCTAAGCTGGCTTCGGATTTGGATAAGCCTGATGGACTGGTCCGCATTACGCCGGAGAATCTGCGGGAGGTGCTGGATCCCCTGCCCGTCGGGCGCATCTGGGGCGTGGGACAGAAGACGGAGGCGCTGCTGCAGAAAACGGGGATCCGGACGATCGGCCAGCTTCGCAACACGCCGCGGGAGAAGCTGATTCGCCTTTTGGGGGGGAATCTGGCGGATCATCTGCTGGCACTGGCGCATGGACAGGATGATCGGCCGGTCGCTCCGCGCGGCCCGGCGAAATCCATCGGCAGGGAGACGACCTTTACCGAGGACCTGCAGACGGCCGATGACGCGCAGCGCGCGCTGCTGGATCTTTCCTGTCGCGTCGGCTGGCGGCTGCGCAGGGCCGGCGTAAAGGGGAGGACGATTCAGCTGAAACTGCGCCAATCGCCGTGGTTCAATACGTATACGCGGAGCCGGACGCTGCCGGATGGAACCTGCTATGATGAGGAGATTTACCATACGGTGTGGGATTTGTTTCGCGAGCTGCATATTTACCGGCGCATCCGCCTGCTGGGGGTGTCGGTTTCCGGCTTTGGTGAGAGCGGGGAGATGTCCCTGTTTTCCGATGAGGCGAAGAAAGAGCAGCTTTATGCGGCGGTGGACCGGATCCGCCAGCGCTTCGGCGAACAGGGGGTTACCAAGGCACGGCTTCTGCACGATTCGCCGGGGAAGAAAAATCGGTGAGAAAAATCATATACAAAAGTTATTCTTCGTGTATAATAGAATAAAAGAATGTAACGAAGAACTCCGAGCAAAAATGCCTGTGGCTGCGGCTATGGCATTGCGCCGGGGCTCCGGGGGAAACGCCGGAACCTTCTGTTTGGAAAAGGGGTATCTCTGAATCAAGAGGCGAAGACTACCCTTTTTGCTGCGGCGGAGGGTAGTCTTTTTTGTTGGAATGGCTGAAATGTAGATGGATATGGAACCCTGAAACGCGGGGACGGAGAGATGCCGGCTGATCTTTCCTGCGGGTTCGGGGACAGGATGGAGGCAGAAAACCATGAAGGAAATCCGAACGGTCGATGCGGCAGGGCAGATCCTTTGTCATGATATTACCCGGATTGTCCGCGGCGTGACGAAGGACGCTGTTTTCCGCAAGGGGCATGTGATTACGGAGGAGGATATTCCCGTGCTGCTGTCGGTGGGCAAGGATCATATCTTTGTCTGGGAAAACGATCCATCGAAGCTGCATGAGAATGAGGCGGCACGGATCCTGCAGAGTCTTTGCCAGAACGATTATATGGAAGCATCGGAGCCAAAAGAGGGAAAAATCGAGCTGCGGGCCACGGTGGACGGCGTGTTTCAGGTGGATGAGGAGCGGTTTGACGCGGTCAATGGGATCGACGAGGTGACGATCGCGACGTTGCCGCAGAATATGCCGGTGCGGGCCGGGACGAAGCTGGCCGGTATGCGTGTGATCCCGCTGGTCATCGATAAGGAAAAGATGGAGCAGGTCCGGCAGGCGGCGGGAGACCGGCCGCTGCTCCGCCTGAGGCCCTACCGGAAAAACGTCCGGGTTGGCGTGGTGACGACGGGGACGGAGGTTTTCGAGGGGCGCATCAAAGATACCTTTACGCCAGTCCTCGCCGATAAGCTAAAGGCGTTCGGACTGAGTATCGAGGAGCACCGCCTGACGGATGATGTGACGGAGCATACGTCAGGCGCCGTCCGCGAGCTGGTGCGCCTTGGGATGGATGTGATTCTCTGTACGGGCGGGATGAGCGTGGATCCGGACGACCGCACACCGGCCGCGATCCGCGATGCCGGCGCAGAGATCGTGACGTATGGCGCGCCCGTGCTCCCGGGAGCAATGTTCCTGCTGGGGTATATCCGTCAGGATGATCGGACGGTCGCCGTCATGGGCCTGCCGGGATGCGTAATGTACAATGACCGGACGATTTTTGACCTCGTTCTGCCGCGTGTGATTGCAGGCGAGATGCTCACCCGCCGCGAGATTCGCCGTTTCGGTATCGGCGGCCTTTGCATGGGCTGCAGGGTATGCCATTATCCG
>JALFBM010000080.1 GCA_022773425.1 Selenomonadaceae bacterium | reverse complement strand
AATCGCTGAATGCCGCGGTCTCCGCCGGCATTGTGCTCTACGAAACCGTCCGGCAGCGGCATCCGGAGATTCTTTCGCGATAGTCCGCTTCCCGTGGAAAAATCCGGTACGGTTGTGCTATAATGGACCATATGAGGTGATTGTGTTGAAAATTGCAGTAACGTTTGAGGATGGGGCAATCGGCCGCACGTTCGCGGACTGCCCGCAGGTGAAGATCTATACGGACGAATACCGCGAGATCACGGATACCGAACTCATCGACAATCCGAAGGGCGATGCTGCGCTTGCCGATATGCTGGCAAAACGCGGCGTCGAGGTCGTGATCTGCGATCAAATTTCTGAGGATGGCATCGAAGCGCTCAATGGAAACGATATCATGATCTATTCCGGCAATACCGGCAATCCGGACGATGCCGTGACCGCGTTCCTGCAGTGCCGGCTCGACAACCAATCCAATGGGATTGACACGGAATGCGTCCGCCAATAACGTTTCGAAATAACAGCAGGAAAAATGCGGTTGAAGGTCTCAACCACATTTTTTCTACTGCCTCTGCCGTGTATTTTCGCTGCGTCGAAACGAAACAGGAAGGGAGATGGAGACTTTATGGCCAAAAAGGGAGCGGCTATCGACATGCTGCACGGGCCGCTTGCTAAGCCATTGTTGATTTTTGCGATTCCGCTCGCGCTGACGGGGATTCTGCAGCAGTTGTTCAATACGGCGGATATTCTCGTCCTCGGTAAGTTTGTCGGCACGACGGCGTTGGCTGCCGTAGGGAACAACGCGCCGATCATCGGGTTGATGGTCACCCTGTTCCTCGGCATTTCTCTTGGATCAAATGTCGTCATCGCCCAGTTCATCGGCGGTCGGCGCTACCGCGAGACGACGAAGGCGGTACATACCTCCATTGCACTCGCGCTTGTCATCGGGATCGTGATCATGGCCTTTGGCGAGCTGTTGGCAGGGCAGATGCTCGAGACGCTCGCCGTACCGCCAGAGGTCATGCCCGAGGCGGAAACCTACTTACGCATTTATATTCTCGCGCTCCCAGCCATCAGCCTGTACAATTTCGAGGCAGCGATATTTCGCGCACGCGGCGACACGAGGACGCCGCTTTACGCGCTGTTGCTCGCAAGCCTGCTGAACATCGCGGGGAACCTCGTCGCCGTGGCCGCGCTGGATACCGGTATTGCCGGTGTCGCATGGGCGACGACGCTTTCCTATTACGTCGGCTCCCTCTATCTCCTGCAGAAACTTCGCCATGCGTTCGGCGTGATCCGACTGGAGCTCGGTGCCATTCAGCTGGATGGGAAAGTCGTCCGAAGGATTATTCAGATCGGCCTGCCGGCGGGGATTCAGGGCATGGTTTTCTGCCTGTCGAACCTCGTCATACAGGCGGCCATCAACAGCCTCGGCGCGACGGTCATGGCCGCTTCCGCCGCGGCGTTTACGGTAGAAATCAACTGCTATGCATTTTTGATTTCGTTTGGGCAGGCGCTCACGACCTTCGTGGGACAGAATTACGGGGCCGCAAATCTTCGACGCTGCCGGCATGTGACACGTGTCGCGATGGCACTCGGCCTCGGCTTTACCGTTGCGCTTTCCGTTCTCGTCTGCGTCTTTGCGGATCCGATTCTCGCGTTTTTCGACCCGCATCCGGAGGTTATCGCCATCGGGCGCACGCGGATATACTATATCGTCGGGTTCTATTTCCTCGATATGCTGATCGAGTTGCTTTCAGGAGCCATGCGCGGCTACGGCTATTCCCTGCCGCCGGCGCTTCTGATGCTCGTCACCATCTGCGGTGTCCGCATTGTATGGATCAAAACGGCATTCGTGATGGATCCGACCTTTCCGGTCATCATGCTCTCCTATCCGCTGAGCTGGGCGATCACTTCGGTTCTGCTCTTTGGCGTCTATTTCTATTACCGGAAAAATATCCGCGTAAGTCGCGTTTTGCCGAAAAAACAACTTCGCACGGCGGAAGCCTGAAAAGGAGCTCAGTACAAGATGATAGGATTTTTACGGGGGAAGGCCGTGCGCATTCAGGTGGATTTTTGCCTGCTCGACGTACATGGCGTCGGCTATCAGGTCTACATCCCGAACAGTACACGCGCGAAACTCCGGCTCAACGAAGAGGTTACGCTGCACACATATCTGAATGTGTACCAGGACGGACTCACGCTCTACGGATTTTATACCGAGGAGGAGTACGATCTCTTCCTGCTGCTGATTGCGGTTTCCGGTATCGGCCCGAAGGTCGCGCTGGGGATCTTGTCCTCGATCACGGTCGACGGTCTCTGCAAGGCCATCCAAAACAAACAGACCAAGGTCCTGACCAATCTCCCCGGTATCGGCAAGAAGTCCGCGGAACGCCTGATCCTCGAGCTCAAGGACAAAGTTGCCTTCGCGCAGAAGGACGAGGAAGTCTTGACGCTCGAGAGGCAGGATGCAGTCGGCGATGACACGGTAAGCGAGGCGGTGGCAGCGCTTTCCGCGCTCGGCTACAGCCAGTCGGAGATCGCGCCGGCCATCCAAAAGGCAGCAAACTGCAAGACAACCGAGGAAATGATCAAGCGGGCGTTGAAAGAACTCAGCCATCTGTAAGCGCACGGACAGAAACGGAGGTGTGATCGTTGGAAGAAAATTTCTACCCGGAAGGGATGCAGGGCGGGCATGGATTCGGGGAACCGAAGGAACACGACTTCAGTGAGATGAGCCTGGACGAAAGCCGCATCGTCGGCCTCGACGAACAGGCAAGCGACGATTGGCAGTACAGTCTGCGTCCGCGCAAGCTCAAGGAATACATTGGGCAGGATAAGGTCAAAAAGAATCTCTCCATTTTTATCCAGGCGGCGATGAACCGCGGCGAAGCACTAGACCACGTGCTGCTCTACGGGCCGCCGGGCCTCGGCAAGACGACGCTCGCCGGCATCATCGCCAACGAGATGGGCGTCAATTTCCGACAAACCTCCGGGCCAGCCATTGAACGGCAGGGCGATCTTGCCGCGCTGCTGACGAATCTTCAGGAGCATGATGTGCTCTTTATCGATGAGATTCATCGGCTTTCCCGCTCCGTGGAGGAAGTCCTGTACTCAGCGATGGAGGACTTTGCGCTCGATATTATCATCGGCAAGGGACCGAGCGCGCGCTCGATCCGCCTCGATATCGCACCGTTCACGCTGATTGGGGCGACGACCAAGGCCGGCGCTCTCGCGGCGCCGCTGCGGGACCGCTTTGGCATCATTTCCCGCCTCGAATACTATGAGCCGAAATCGCTCGTCGAAATCGTCAAGCGTGCGGCAGATATCCTCGAGATACCGATCGAGGATCGCGGCGCACTCGAAATCGCAAAACGCAGCCGCGGAACACCGCGCGTGGCAAACCGCCTGCTGAAGCGCGTGCGCGATGTCGCGCAGTACGAGGGAACCGGAAAGATCACGGATGAGATTGCCGATCAGGCCCTCGCCATGCTCGAAATCGATAAGGCCGGTCTCGATCATACGGATCGCCGCATGCTGCGCACGATGATACAGAAGTTCGGCGGCGGACCGGTCGGCCTCGAGACGCTGGCGGCGGCCATCAGCGAGAGCACGGATACCATCGAGGACATTTACGAGCCATTCCTGATTCAGCTCGGCTTTATCACGCGCACCCCGCGCGGACGCATCGTCACGCGGGCGGGCTACGAGCATATGGGCATTGCTTATCCGGAATGACACAGGGGAGGAAATCATGAAACTGCTGCTGCATATGTGCTGCGGGCCGTGCTCCTGCTACCCGGTGAAAAAGCTGCGAGAGGAAGGCATCGAGCCGACCGGCTATTTTTTCAATCCCAATATCCATCCGTATCAGGAATGGAAGCATCGACTCGATACAGCGAAGGAATTTGCGGAAAAGGTCGGTATGGAGATCCGCACCGACGAGGAATACGGCCTGCGCCGTTTTCTAAAAAAAGCGCTGCCGGCGGAATCCATTCCGAATGGCCGCTGTACGATGTGCTATACCTGGCGGCTGGAGCAGACGGCAAAATACGCGAAAGAAAACGGTTACGACGCATTTTCCTCCACGCTGTTCTACAGCATTTATCAGCAGCATGCGCTCATGAAAGAGACCTGCGAGCATTTCGCCAGGGTCTACGGCGTCGATTTCTATTATGAAGATTTTCGGCCTGGCTGGCAGGAGGGCATCGACCTAAGCCTTGCGCTCGGACTCTACCGGCAGCCCTATTGCGGCTGTATCTTCTCCGAGCAGGAACGCTATGATAAGAAATGGCAGAAGGCCATCCGCAAGGCGAACCGCGCAAAGAAACGCGCGCGGCTGGCGCAGCAGGCTGCAGCCGGGAACGGGGAGGTCACGCGATGAAGGACCGATGCTGCTTCTTTTTCCTGTTTCTGCTCTGCCTTTTTGTCTGCGCACCGTCCATGGCAGAGGCCGCCTGGCAGCCGACGATTGCGGTCGGCCTGCTGGAGGGGCAGACCGCGGTCACCTTTTCGGCCGCGGGGAGTGACGGGAAGCTGACCACTTCGGTGGGTGGCAGCCGGATCTCGTCGGTGCCGCAGAATACGATGACGACGGTATCGGCTGGCCCGGGTGGACTTGAGATCAATGGTCGCGCGGTGCCGGCAGATCACCTGCTCCTGGAAGCGTCGGATACAAGAAAAGCTGACGCGTTCCGGACGGACCTCCAGGGCAGGACCTACCGGGGAACGATGGAATTTTTGCTGCTGCATGGACAGATCACTGTCGTCAACCACGTCCGCGTCGAGGATTATGTCAAAGGCGTCATCGCGAAAGAAATGCCGCCGGAATGGCCTGCAGAGGCCGTCAAGGCGCAGGCCATCGCCGCGCGCACCTTTGCGCTCAAGAACCGCGGCCGGCATAAAGCCCGCGGCTATGATCTCTGCACGAATACGCACTGCCAGGTCTACGAGGGCGTTTCCGCCGAGCGGCCTTTGGCGAATCAGGCGGTGGACGCGACTTACGGGGAGGTCCTTGAGTATCAGGGCCGCCTGATCGATGCGCTCTTCCACACCGATTCCGGGGGCATGACGGAAAACAGCGAAGACGTTTGGGGAACGAAAATCCCGTACCTGCGCGCCGAGAGGGAAAAGGCCTGGGGTACACAGCCCTGGACGAAGAACATCCCCGCGAACGCCCTGCTTTCCCATTTTTCACGAAAGGGCGATATCGGCGAACTGAAATCCGTGACGCTTTCGAGGCTCACAGCGCCATCCGCGAAAGGATACGCGGCGGACCGTACGGCTTCCGGCCGCGTCCGCACGCTCCGCCTTACTGGAACGCAGGGGACCATGACCATCCGTGGCAATGAGCTCCGCGATGCCTTTGGGCTTCGCAGCACGCTTTTTGATGTGACACTCAAAAATGGCAGCCTGATTTTTTCCGGGTACGGCTGGGGCCATGGTCTCGGCCTCTCGCAATGGGGAGCCAGGGCGTTCGCCGCGTCCGGAGAGAGCTATGCGCAGATTCTCGCCCATTATTACCGGGGAACGGAACGAAAGCAGCTTTACAAGAAGCAAGTAAAATAGAAAGAGAAGGTAACGATCTTGAGTATGTTATTATCCGATTTTGACTATGACCTGCCAGAGGAACGCATCGCGCAAACGCCAGTAGAGCCGCGCAACGCCTCGCGCCTGATGGTACTGAACCCGCAGACCAAAGCGATGGCGCACCGCCATTTCTATGATCTCAAGGAATACCTCGTGCCTGGCGATACACTGATCTTCAACGATACGCGCGTCATGCCGGCAAGGCTCATCGGACATCGCGACCAGACCGGCGGCAAGATTGAAGTTCTCCTGCTGCGCCGTCTTGACGCGGATCATTGGGAGACGCTCGTAAAGCCGGGCAAAAAGGCGCAGGTCGGCACGGTCATCAATTTCAGCGACGAGCTTTCGTGCACGGTTCTCGCACATACGGATTTCGGCGGTCGCGTGGTCGAGTTCAACTATGAAGGGATTTTCGAGGAAATCCTCGACCGTCTCGGCGAAACCCCGCTGCCGCCGTATATCCATGAAAAGCTCGAGGACAGCGAACGCTACCAGACGGTCTACAACCGTGAGCAGGGCAGCGCGGCCGCTCCGACCGCAGGGCTGCATTTTACGAAGGAACAGATGCAGGAACTCAAGGACATGGGCGTAAACCTCGGCTTCGTCACGCTGCACGTCGGCCTTGGCACGTTCCGCCCGGTACATACGGAACACATCGAAGAACACGAAATGCACAAGGAGTTCTACCAGATCAACGACGCTACGGCAAAGCTCGTCATGGATACCAAAAAGGCGGGGCACCGCGTTATCGCAGTCGGGACGACGTCCATCCGCACGCTGGAATCCGCCGCAACGGCGAAAAATCAGATCGCTGCAAAGAGCGACTGGACGGGCATTTTCATTTATCCTGGATATGATTTCAAGATCGTGGACGCCTTGATTACGAACTTCCACCTGCCGAAATCGACGCTCATTATGCTGATTTCGGCGTTCGCCGGCCGCAAGTTCGTCCTGAACGCGTACAAGACGGCGGTCGAGATGAAATACCGTTTCTTTTCCTTCGGCGATGCGATGTTTATCGAAGCGCCGCAGCCCAAAGCAGAACGCGATGCCGAGCTCGCCGAGCTCGAGGCCTCGCACGAGGAAAAATGATGCCGCATTTTGTCTGATCGCGCTTCCTGCCGCTTCGATGGGAAAAAGAAAGGGGAGAATCGCGATGCACCAGCCAATGAACCGGGCTTCCATGCGTCTTGACGCGGAGTCCGTGACGCCGGATTATTATATCGAGCACTACATGGATTTCCTGCCACGCTATATCTCCCATGGACGGCCGACCGCTGACACGCTCACCACGTATCAGAAGCGGATCCGGTCGTTCCTGCAATGGTGCGAGGGGCAGGGCATACACCCCCTTGCCGTGCAGGACTATCAGATGCGCATTTTTATGGAGGATTTCATCCTCGCACATAAGGATTCGACCGTCGCGCTGACGCTGATTGCCATCCGGACTTTTTTCATGGTCGCGCTGCGGCTTGGCTTCATCCGCGAAAATCCCTGTGCGCACATCCATGCCGGCGCAGCCTTTCGGCTTGATGAAGATTTCAAATACTTCACACTCGATCAGGTCGGAGAAGTCCTGCATTATTTTGAAAGCGAAAAGGATGACTTTGTCAAGTATCGGAATATGTCCATGCTTTACCTCATGAGTGTCGAGGGACTGCGCAATGTGGAGATCGAGCGCATGAACGATGAAGACATCCATTGGGAAACCGAAACCATCTACATCCGCGGCAAAGGACATGCCGGCGTCATTTATCCATCGAAAAGCACGATGAAAACGCTGAAAAAATACCTGGAAGCACGTCCGAAGCCGGTAAAGGACGGGGCGCTTACGCCGACCTTTCTTTCCGATTCACACCGGCGCATGCATCAGCGGTTGTCACGTGATGGCATTCGGAAAATCATGGATAAGGGCCTGCGGGCCTGCGGCTACAAGCAGAAAGGCATCAGCTGCCATGTATTCCGCCATAGTTGCGGAACAAATCTATACGCCGCAACCAAGGACTTGCGTATCGTACAGGAAACCCTGCGGCAGCGCGATCCAAAAACAACCGCGCGCTATGCGCACGTTCACCAGCGCATGACGAAGCGCTATACCAGCGCGCTCGATCCGGAAAATCAGAACGCGGATCAGCCGGATGAACCAACGAAGTAAATAGTAGATAGGGCCGTGAAAAACGGCTCCTTTTTTGTGACTGTCTTTTAGGCGAGATAATTCCAATTACCTAGACTAAAAGATATCCACAAAAAGAGAGGAGCTCCATGGCCCTGCTTTTGTGCTGCCGCGAAGCTCCTCGTTTTTCCGGTTCTTTTTTCGTTCAATTCATGACGATGCCGATATCCGCTCGGTCAATGCATTCCAAATCAATGCCTTCCAAAATGATAGAGCTCGTCGTCCTCGTCATTTGGGGACGCTGATCGCATGCCTTGCTTTGTCCTGGCATCGGTCTGCATGGCTGCGTTTTCACGGTCGAAATCCTCCAGGAAGCTCATATCGCCGGAGGACTCGATTTCCTGCAAAGTCTCATCGACAAGCTTCGAAAAGGCTTCATCGCTCATCTGGATATGGTTCGCCTGCAGCTGCTGTGCAATTCTCGCGGCCACGACCTCCCGGAGATTCTTTCCGTCCATAGCATGAGCATGCGTTTCGGTATCCGGCTGCTTGGTGGCTGGTGGCTGCCGTTTTGGCGTTTCCTCCGGCTGTGGAGGAAACGCCTCCTGCTCGAACTGTGGAATGGCGCGCGGCATCGCATTCTGCACCGGCGTTCTGTGCAGGTACGCTTCCGCCGCTTCATAGATTTCCTGCGGTATGATAATGGCATTTCCCTCATCGCGCGCGACGACAACAGGTTCTTTCATGGTGACCACATAATCGAGGACGGCGCGAAGCTGTCCCTGCAGACGGTTTTCCGTCAACGTCTTTATCATTTTTTCTGCACTTCCTCTAGAATTATGTGGTTGATGATGTCAACCACAAAGTCCATGGATAAAACGCTGCCTTCCCGGCCATCGACTACGCTCTGATGATGGCCGGTGTAGCCCGTCAAGTCTTCTTCTCAAAGCTTATCCTTTGGATCGAAACGATCCCGATAAATTTTTCGACCAAGATACGATTTGGGCTCGACAAGAGGCTTAAAGTCCTTATCCTGTTCCCGTTTCTTGATCTTTTTTGCTTCTGAACGCACGGCGCTCGGCTCATCAAAAGAATAGAAATAGGCGCTGCCCTTTTTCTTTTGCTCGCTGGAAATCTGCTGGTCCAGTTCCTTTTTCGCCTTCTTTAGATCATGCTGGAGACGCTGCAGGCATTCTGCGCAATAGATCCCACGAAAAATCGGCTTCCCGCAGGATTTGCATGGATAGGCAACTTCTGCGCCAGACATCTGAAAGACGCCTTTTTTCATCAGATCCTCTATGAGCTTAAACGACGCTCCGGTTTCTTGATGGATTTCGTTCACATGGGTATGCGGATGCTCGCGGACATAGGCAATGACCTTATCCTCCATCTCGTGCACTTTTTTCTGACAGTCCCAGCACATGGTCTGTCCAGGAGGACCAGCAAACACTTTCTTACATACCGGACAGGTCTTCAGTTTGATCGTTCCACGACCCATCGCTTCCACTCCCCTCCCTGGAATTTTTACTCTTTGTTTCTATGATTCGCCGGATATCCGGCAAATCCCTTCCTTCGGCAACAGATGGATTTCATCCATTCAGATCTTCAATAGCCTGTGCGGCGCCGAGAATGCCGATGATGGCATGTTCGAAGGTCAGACCGCCCTGCAGATAGACGTTGTACGGCTCGCGCAGCGGTCCATCCGCGCTGAACTCAATGGAAGCCCCCTGTACAAAGGTGCCGGCGGCCATGATGATCTTGTCCTCATAGCCCGGCATATCCCATGGTTCCGGCGTCGCGTACGAATCAACCGGAGAATATTTCTGCACGCCGGCGCAGAACGCGCAAAGCTTATCTGCGGAGCCGAGTTCGATAGCCTGGATGATATCGCCACGCTTGTCCGTCTCACGCGGCAACGTCTTGTAGCCGAGCTTTGCGAATAAGCCGGCCGCGAACAGCGCGCCCTTTACAGCCTGCGCTGTGACATGCGGCGCGAGGAAAATCCCCTGGAACAGCAGGCGGTTGTTGGCGAGACTGGCGCCGAGCTCATCGCCCATACCTGGAGCGGTCAGCCTGTAGGAGGCAAGCTCTACGAGCTTATCTTTGCCCGCGATGTAGCCGCCCGTTGGCGCAATGCCGCCGCCCGGGTTCTTGATAAGCGATCCCGCCATGATGTCCGCGCCGACCTGCGTCGGCTCCTTCGTCTCGATGAATTCGCCATAGCAGTTATCGACAAAGCAGATGCAATCCGGCTTGATGCGGTGCACCTCGGCCGTAATCGCTTCGATATCGGCAATCGTCAGGGTATCGCGCATGGAATAGCCGCGCGAGCGCTGGATTTCGACCATCTTTGTTTTGTCCGTAATAACGTCCCGGATGTGCTCGAAATCGACCTTGCCGTCAACGGTCGGCAGCTCGCGGTAGAGCACGCCGAACTCCTTGAGCGAGCCAGGGCTCGGCTCCTCATAGCCGATGACCGTCTGCATGGTGTCGTATGGCTTCCCGGTGAGAGAAACGAGCTCATCGCCGGGGCGCAAAATGCCGAACAACACGGTCGCGAGCGCGTGCGTTCCCGAAACAAATTGCGTGCGCACGAGGGCGCGCTCCGCACCGAAGATCTTCGCATAGAGCTCATCGAGTTTTTGACGGCCGATATCGTCGTACGCATAGCCCGTGCTCTGGTTGAAATGCGCAGCGGCGACCTTGCATTCCCGCATCGCATCGAGCACCTTGAGCGTGTTCGCTTCCGCGACCGCGTCGACATCCGAAAGCATCGGCTGGATTTCCTTTAAGACTTCATCCTTGAGACGGAGCAGTTCCTTTGAAAATGGCAAAATACTACCTTCTTTTTAGTTTTTGTTGATGATATTTGAGATATGCTTGAGCGTGATCGACATCGTGCCGTCCTCACTCGTGTTGAATTCCACGTATTCTGTGTTATCGAAATAGTCCGTCGGGATATTGAGCTCGATGCCGGTATCGGTCTTGAGGCGATGGCGGCTGACCTTTTTCAGCATAGCCTCCTTGCTCATATCCATCGGCACAGGCTCCGTAAAGCCTGCGTCTTCGACGGCTTCCTTGAAATCTTCCTGCATGGCGGGGTTTCCATGGAAAAGTTCCGGTGCGGCAGCCGTCAGGTCGATCGCATCATCTGCACTTTCCATGCGTCCGGCCAGATAGTTTTTCGCCGCCGCCGCAATGGCGACCTCATCCTGACCGTAGTCTTCCGCGACCTTCGCCGCGGTCTTCTGCAGGGCCTTTACCGCATCGCTCGTCGAAGGGGAAAGGCTGCACTCGAGCACGATTTCCGGCAGGATCTGAATCTTCTCGCCGTCAATCGTATATTTTTTCGACGAGACGCGGATGGACTTGTCACCAGCGTCTACAAAGGCAAACTCATCGATGCGCTGCGTGAGGCTCGGCATGATGGTCGCTTGATTCACGATCTCATTATGCGTACCCTCGTCATCCTGAACGACCTGATGCGTGTACCCGATATGGCTGTCACTTTTCAGCAGGACGATCTGCCGGACGTCATCGATGCGGACATCCGCAAAAATGACGTCGACGGAGGTCATCTCCTCCGCATGGGAAAGCGCGTGTTCCAAACTCCGGGCAACCGTTTTCGAAAAGGCGAGAAAATCCACCTCACCGGCGAGATAGGCGTCGAGATGCTTCTGAAACGCGGAATCCTCGTAGAACCTGCCCGGTTTCTTGCTCACACTCGCCCAACTTTTCTCGATATGCTTGGTCAGATAGGTATCGACGCTGTCCTTTACTTCGAGCAGGGCATCCGAATACACGGTGCTGCCATTGGCAAGATCCAAAATATGCAGAACCGCTTTCTCAATGACTACCATTTACGGCTTTCCTCCAACGAACAAAATTTCTCCATGTGTAAAACGCAGCGCGTAGAACACAACAGTTTATATTATAACATATTCTCCCCTTGCGAACCATCGGAAATTCAGGATATAATAAAGCGTAAGGGGAGGATGTTTTGCTATGAAATTGCTATTGTCAACGCTGCTGAATGTCGGCGGTTTTGTCATCAGCCTGCTCGTTCTGCAGAGCGTTTGGGTCAATACGCGCGAGGCTTGGAAAGAAAAAGACTGGAAAAATATCCTGTTCTGGCCATTTTGCGCACTGATCTTCTTTTTCCTGCTCACGCGGCTCTGCGACGTCGTCAACGCCTACATCGGCCGTTGACGGCTTTTTGTACTCACATCGTCAGCAGTAGAAAACCGTTCTGCTTGGCCTTCTGTTCTTATTTTGCAACGTCTTATTTTGCTGAGGTGTGCGCAAGGTATAGGCACAGCACAAGGAAAAGGAAAATCGCGACGATCCGCGTGATGTGACCGGACAAGAATTCCTGTGCATGGTTTTTCGATTCTTCTTTCATGGTTTCGGCTCCTTTTTCTTTTATCGTTTACTGAATATCGTCCTGATCGAAGGTTGTCAGCAGATTGCCCCGTGCGTCGAACAGCCGGATGGGGGCAAGGGTCAGCTTGCCATGCTGGATCCGGAACGCGTCGGTACGGATATGGACGCCTGCCAGGTCAATCGCGACATCGTAGAAATGCAGGTCTTTATACGCGTTGGTGAAGCGCCCGGCCAGCCGTTCAAAGGGCAGCAGGCGGTAATGGCCCTTGCCGGAGGTAAACGTGCCGGACGTAATGGTATCCTTCGCGCTGCCCTTGGAATCGATTTCGATATCCATATCGACGAGACAGGATAGATGATCCTTCGGGAACGCATCTCTGGTCCGAAGCTTCGTCCCATGCCCCCGCAAATGGTAATACCGCGTATCGAGATCATAATCCCCGACGGCGTCAAGTGTTCCCCCGTAGACATTAGCATGGACATTCTTGAACGTCAGCTTCGGATCCTTATAGAAGATATCGCCGGTGACGTTCGTGAAATGCAGCGCTGGGATATGGAGTTCCTTCATCTGCAGGACACCGACGCCGTCCGGATTCGCGAGCGAACCCGTAAAATGCGTGCTGAGCGTCATCTTATCGTGAATATTCAGCCCAAAGCCAAGCGACGACGGATCGACCTCATAAAGCGCGAGAGAAAGGTCGCAGACCGGCAGATCCTGACTCCGGAAATCGATGTCACCGCGCAGCGTAATGCCCTGCCCGATCATGGTGCCCCCGAATCCGCCGGCACTCGCGTCGATATGCATGGCATCGTCCGTATTGATATCCGCATAAAGCTGCACGCGGTCCATCAGGTAATGCCTGTGTTTGACAAAAACCTCCACCTTGCAGTTATTCAGACGCAGTTTCGTATGGATGCGCCGGTCTCCGCGGTTGAAATTCGACCAGTTCTTTTCCAGACGATGCTGGCGGCGTTCCCGTTTCCTTGCACCGAGCTGTTTCCGCTGCTCCTCATTCAATCCGTTGATGCTGACTTTATCCATCCAGTCATCTTCTTTATTGACGTGTTTCATGGCGGGCGTCGGGCGGATAAAATCTACCTTCATATCATCGGAAAAATGCACCGAGACCTCCGCGTCGTTCAAGGTGATTTCCTGCAGCGTCGTCGCCTTGAAATTTTTCGTCAGAACGTCCCATAACCGCACCTGAAAAGAACCAGAGGGGACAAACAGAATGGTATCGCCGTCTGGGTCCTTCCAGTCGAGATTTTCAAATCGGACATGCCCGAATGGATCGGCGAGAACCCGTTCGGCGGTGATGGAACCGCGCAGCATGTCCTGATTGGTGACCGCACGGTTAAAGATCATGGCCGCACCACGGCTCAGAAGCTCCAACGTCAGGAGAAGGCCCGCGCAGAGCAGGAGCAGCACGAACAGCGCCCGCTTTCCCGCCCTGGCGTGACGACGCAGGAATGGCATCGGCTGCAACTTTTTCCCGATCCGCATGAATGCCCCCTCCTTTCGCAGCGGTTTCTTCTCTGTTCCTATTCGAGCGCGAACAGCAAAATCCTCTTTTTCGCTCCTGCGAATCGCGCGCTGTTTTCTTTACAACAAAAAAGCCGTCTCAAAGACGGCCTTTTTCGTATACGAACGTCAAAGCGTGACGCCCGCGTAGCTCAGAATAGACTCCACGAGCACCCGCGAATCCTTCTGACCGATCTCATTTTCATCAAGCTTTCCCGCATGGCTCTTCACGATTTCCTTTTCCTGCGGGGCGGCGCTTTGCTTTCCTTTTACGAATTCGACAAAATCCATGATAGATTCCTCCTTTGAAAAGACCAACTGCTTATCTATCATCGACGATGTGTTCATCTTACACGGGAGGGATTATGCGGTCTTTAGATAACGTATTATTTTTCCATTATATTGTTCTGGAGCGAATATGGAAAAGAACGCGCTTTTTCCGCGAGCTTTTTCCCGCGAGATATGATAGAATAGGGAGGTGATTTCCGTATGTTTACCATGACACAAAAAAGGAGAATGAAAATCATGTTTTTACTGCATAAGACCGCTAAGATTCCCATGCTACTCGCCGCCTTCTGCCTGATGGCCGGTATAACGGCCGCCTCGGTTCCACCAGCCTGCGCCGCGGCGGAGGCCTCCGTTCTTTCTGTCGATGGCCAGGCCTCCGCCGAGCAGGAACCAGACCGCGCCATCGTGTCCATCGGCGTCACGACGCAGGCCGGCGATGCCGCAAAAGCACAGGCGGAGAATGCGCGCAAGGCACAGGCAATCCATCAGGCCGTCTCCGCACTCGGTATCGCGGATCAGGATATAGAGACGCAGAATTATTCGTTCTACCCGGTCTACACGCAGACGGCCAGCCATCAGAACAAAATCACCGGCTACCGCGTCGACAATACGATCGTGGTGACAATCAACCGCATCTCCCTGACGGGCAAGGTCATCGATACCTCGCTCGCAAGCGGCGCCAACGAGATCTCGTCGCTGGACTTCGGCGCGAAGGATGTTTCGAACGCCCGCAACGCCGCGCTGAAAAAAGCCGTACTCGACGCGCGTTCGAAGGCGGAAGTCCTCGCAAGCGCCCTCGGCATGCGCATCGTCGGCATCAAGAATGTTTCGGAGAATGTCAGCAATCCTGGGACGCGGCGCTATACCGGCAACCTGCTCATGATGGCAAAGAGTGACGCTGCACCCGCAACGCCGGTGGAGGCCGGTACGCTCCGCGTAACGGCAAACGTCCACATCGACTTTCTCCTGAGCAAATAAGCCGATAGAAAAAATAGAAACGCATTGATAGATTGGAGTCTTTTCCTCGATGGAATCTCAAAGCCACGCTGCAGCATCCAAGCAGCCCATAAAAAAACGAAAGCCACGCCTCGCCGCCATCGAGTATATCCGCGGCATCTCCATGATGGGGGTCATCGCCATCCATGTTGGCTCCCAGTATATCGGCAATCCCGCGGCGAATATCCACCTGATTGCCCTGCTCGAGATTGTCTCCCGGTTTTCCGTGCCGATCTTCTTTTTCATTTCGGCATTCGGGCTGTTTTACAACCTCGATATCCACGAGCCGTTTCATGCGAGCTATTTCTACACGCGTCGGGCCAAGACCGTCCTGATCCCGTACGTCGTCTGGTCTCTCTTCTACCTGCTGCACGACGGTATCCTGTACGGGACAGGTTTTCCCGACCCGTTGCATTTGCTGAGCACGCTGTTCTTCGGCACGGCGAAATATCAGCTCTATTTCCTCGTGATCATGCTCTGGTTTTATCTGCTGATGCCACTCTGGATTTGGATCGTTCGGCGCATCGGGATCAAGGGACTTTTCACGCTGCTCTTGCTACAGATCGCGTTTGATGATTGGTCGAGTTTCTCGGTTTCGCTCAACACGTTTACCTACGGCTTGCCGGATGGCTCTGTGTTAAAGCCGTTTCTGATGTACCGCCTGAACTACTGGGTCCTGCACTATGTCTTTATCTTTGTGCTCGGCGGCTGGCTCGCGGTGCATATCGACGCGTTTCGCAAATTCATGCAGAAGCGGCGGGTCGGCATTACGCTGTTCTTTTGGGCGTCGATGCTCGCCCTGCTCGCGTTCTATTACCGCCTGATCTTTAAGCAGGGATATACGGCGCTCGAAGCCATCAATACGGCGCATCAGTTGTCGCCAGAGGGGATTTTCTACACACTCGCCTCGTGCCTGTTCTTCTTCACGATTTTCACGTATCAAAAATACCCGTCGTTCCTGAATCCCGTGCTGCATCAGCTCGGCCGACATTCCTATTTTGCCTATCTTGTGCACCCATTCTTCATCGGCTATGCCGCCCTTTTCCTACAGGGGCACGGCATACTCATGACGGCCGGCAGCACGATCGTCTTCTACTTCGTGATTCTTGCGCTCTCCATGCTCGCCGCCGCACTTTGCCGCGCACTCGGCACACACCTGCCGCTGCTAAACGAGCTGACCATCGGCGCCTACCCAAAAAAGAAAAGGAACCCTGACGCATAAAGAACTGGGGACTTCGTCCATACGGATAAAGTCCCCCTTTTTCTTTTGGATGCGCTCCCTGCCGATCTAGCGGATATTCTTATAGCCATCCTTATCGAGATATTTGTGCAGTTTTTCGAACAGTTCTTTTAGATCGATCGGCTTGGTCAGGTAGTCGTTCATCCCGATCGCCATCGCCGAGCGGCGGTCTTCCTCGTAAGCGTTTGCGCTCATCGCGACGATGGGCAAGTCGCTTACGTAGGCAAGCGGCAGCGCACGGATTTTTTCCGTGGCCTCGAGACCATCCATGACCGGCATCTGGATATCCATCAGCACGAGGTCGTAGGCATTCTCCCCGGCTTCCGCGACATGTTTCACGGCTTCTTCGCCGTTCTGCGCGACATCGACCAACACTTTCGTGTCTTCGAGCAGAGCGAGTACGATTTCTACGTTGATGCCGTTGTCCTCTGCCAGCAGGATGTGGCCCGAAAGCGTCGCCCCGTCTTCTTCCTTGTCGTCGGGTTCGATCTCTGCTTCCTCCTTGCGATAGGCGAGCGGCAAAGTAATCTCGATGCGCGTCCCTTCTCCCAGCTCGCTTTTGATGTGGATGCTCCCGCTCATCATATCGACGAGGTTCTTGACGATGACCATGCCGAGCCCCGTGCTGCCTTTCTGTTTTGGCGCGAACGGATCGAAGATATGGGCGACGAAGTCCTTGGACATGCCGATGCCATCGTCTTCTATGACAAAGGTATAGATGCCGCCCTTCCCGTCTTTCTCGGGCTTTTCGCTGACGGTAAAATGCACGTGACCGCTCGCGCGTGTGAATTTCATCGCATTGGAAAGGCAGTTTAGCAGCATCTGCCGCAGGCGGAACGGATCACAGGCGACGTATTCATGCTGATAGTCCTTTTCAAAGACGCAGTCGAGCTTTTTGGCCCGCATATTGCCATCTAAGATATCCGTCAATTCTTCGAGCAGCGCGTCGAGATGCGTCGGCGTTTCCGTCAAAGAGAATCGTCCGCTCTCTACCTTGCTGACGTCAAGAATCTCATTGAGCAGCGAAAGCAGATGCCCGCTCGCGGTATCCAGCTTGTAGAGATACTCGCGTACCCGGTCCGGCTGTTCGGCATGCGCGGAGGCAAGTGCCGTGTAGCCGATGATGGCGCTCAGAGGTGTGCGGATATCGTGCGACATGCGCGTGATGAAGCGGCGTTTTGCCGCGTTGGAGTCCTTTTCATGCTGAAAGGCTTTCTGCAATTTTTCCTGCGCGGAGAGCAGCGACTGACAGCGGCGAGCGAGACGCTCATTCTGTTCTTTCATTGCCGAGAGCAAGGGATTCGCCTGCTCTCTTTCGCCTTCCTGTTCCTGGTTTTTGCGAATCATAGTTTCACCTCAACTCAACCGTTGGCCCGATCATCCAGATGGCGGTCCTCGCCGGCGCGGCCTTGCCCGCATATTTTGCCGATCTCCTCTGCCATCTTCTCCAGCGGTACCTGCCGCTCAACCGCACCGATATCGTAGGCCGCTTTTGGCATTCCGTAAACGACGCAGCTCTCCTCATCTTCGCCGAGTGTCCGCGCACCGCGATGCAGCATCTCGAGCAGTCCGTCGGCTCCGTCCTTGCCCATCCCCGTGAGGATGATGCCGAGCGCGGAGACACCGCTGATCTGCGCGACAGAATGGAACAGCACATCCGCCGACGGGCAGACGCTGTTCACAGGACGCCCGGGGCGGCAGTCGAGTACCAGTTCCCCGCCATCGCGCCGGAGCGTCATATGTTTGTGTCCGGGGGCGATGTAGACGCGATTGGGCTCCAGGCGATCACCGCTTTCCGCTTCTTTGACATGCAGCACGCTCTCCGCGTTGAGGCGCATGGCAAACTGCCTGGAAAAGGCCGACAGGATATGCTGTACGACGAGAATGGGCGGCATCGGCGGGCGGAGCTTCGGGATAATCGCCCGCAATGCCGTCGTTCCGCCTGTCGACGAGCCAATGGCGATCAACGAAATCGGCTGCGCCCCAGCAGAAGGACGGGATGCGTCCTGTGGATGAGGAACGGGCGGCAACGCGTTAAAGACGCGGGCCGATCGATCTGGCGGCCCTGCATCAGCGCGGGTCCTCGCAGGATGATCCTCCGTCAGCGCCGCAGACCGGAAAATCCCGAAATGTGCGTCATCCCAAAGCTCGCGCAGAATATGATCGTTTTGTTCCTGATAGAGATCCCTTTCGGATTCGGAGGCCTTGTGCAGCGCGTCCTGGAGGTTCATGATGATTTCATCATAGAAGAGCTCGCGCTCGCGCAAATCCCTCGGTTTGACGAGGAACGCGTAGGCGCCCATCGACAACGCCAGCATACGCGACGAGGAAAGCGAGCCGTATACGATGACCGGGATGTCCTGCTTTTTGGTCAGCTCCACCAAAAAGGTGCTATCGTCCTGTTTTTGCGCGGCCAGCGCGAAGTTCAAGACGATGGCCATAGGCCGGAAGGTCTCCGTCAGCGCCATCGCATCTTTTGGGGATGCGGCCGACCGGATTTTCACTTCCGGCAACCGTTTCCCGATTTTCTCTTCCATGGTTTTCCGGAAATGAGGTGCCAGCTCTACCAGCAGGATCCGCCATGTTCCTGTCGCGAAAATCTCCTTTTCTATGTTCTGTTTCCCCATATTTCTCACACATCCGAAGAAAATATCCGTTCTTCCCTTTTTTTCTTTCCCTGAAGTTTCTATTATTTGGTTTTATTCTAACATACTTTTACGACGGTGTCCATGTTTCCGCACGCCCGCAGCGGCACTAGCCGATGTGCCAAAGAAAAAAGACGGCCAAAAGACCGTCTTTTTCCCTATCTAATGCCGGGTGGCAATCAGATGCAAATTAAATCATATTCTTGGAATATGCGTCATAGAGAGCCTTGAGCTCCTCGACTTTGTCGTACATCTCGACCTGCAGGCCGGATGCCGTCTCATAGTCGCCGGACTCGAGTGCATGGATGAGCTGCGTGAACAGGCTCTTCTCATCGATGCTGTCCTTGGCGAGGTAGGAACGAAGGTTGTTGATCTTATTCCAGTTGTAGGAATCCTGATCCGTGACGAAGTCGGACTCAATCTTCTTTGCATTGCGGACAATCTCGCGGTTCTCCGGAATGATGCGGCTGATGAGTTCCGTCTTCCAGCGGAGCAGAGCGCCTTCCTCAAAAGCAGAGATGATGCAATCCGTCAGCGCGCCGCCAGCCATGACGACCTGCTTCTTTTCCGGATAGTTCTTCAGGCCCTGCATGTTTTCCCAAACCGTAGCCGGAGGAGCACCGAACAGGCGATCGCGTTCCTCATCCGTGTAGTCCTCGAAGACATCCTTCTCAGAACGATACTCGCGATCCTTCTCGAGATAGAAGCCCGTATCGCCGGCTTTCTTCGAAAGCTCGGCAAGGCACTCATCCGTCGTCTTGGCCGCGCAGGCCTTGATGCCGTCGAGAGCAGCGCTGTAAACCGCCGCGAGCACGAGGTACGTGTTCGTATACGGGTTGCAGGCGCGGAGCTCAAAGCGCGTAGCAAACGGATTATTCAGATCACGGATCAGGCCGGCGAGAATCGTACGGTTGCGGGACGGGACCTCCGGCGTATGGCCGAGAGAGGTTACGATGCAGATCGGCGCCTCGAAACCTGGCTTCAAGCGGTTCAGCGAATCGTTCGTCGCCGAAACGAACGGGTTGATGACCTCATAGTTCTTCAGCAAGCCCATGATCGTGCCGTAGCCGATAGCGCTGAGGAAGTCTTTCTTCTGGTTGTCGGCCGTGAACAGGTTGTGCGACTTGCCGTCCTTTGTCTTGCAGGCCATGCCGATATGCGTGTGCTCACCGTTGCCGGCGACGCCGATCATCGGCTTCGCCTTGAAGCTGACCTCGAGGCCATTGGCGCGGAAGACTTCGCGGACAATGGAGCGGACGAAAATCTCGTTATCGGCTGCCTGAAGGGCATCCGCAAAGCGCCAGTCGATTTCGAGCTGCTCGCATACATGCGTCATCTCGCCCTTCTTATTGATCTGCGCCGTAAGGCCGCCGACCTCTTTATGGCCCATCTCGACCTTCAGGCCGTATGCCTCGAGCTCTTCCAGGCACATCTCAAGCGCCGTGCGGACGATGCCGTGCGTACGCTCCCAATACTGTTCCTGCAGAACCTGGCTTGCCGAAAGCTCCTCG
>JALFBM010000039.1 GCA_022773425.1 Selenomonadaceae bacterium | reverse complement strand
CGTGACGTCTGCCCCGTTGATGCTTTCGAGGCCGCTGATCTTACCCTGTTTGTGGAAAATATCGAGCAGGTTCTTCTTGACGAATTCGGTCGTATCCGCGAGAACCGCACGCGAATCCACGCGCTTGCCCTCGTGAATCAGGAAGGACGGGATGCGGAGCGTGCCGACCGGCTTTTCCGTCTCTTCATCATAGTTCTCAAAATTGTAATCGACGAACCAGTTGACGGACGGATCAATCGGCATATCGACCTTCGCGTTGTTCAGCGTCGCAATGCCCGGCAGGACAACCGAGGAACCATCTGTCTGGACCGCCGTGCCGGCGTAGAACTCATCGATATCCTTCAGGAAAATCCGCATGGGGATTTTCTCATCCGTGTCGTTACCCGCCATGTCGATGCCGACCAGCGAGACAAACTGGATTTCCGGATGCGCCTTGAGGCTAGCGAGGATATCCTCTTTCTTGGAGTTTGCCGGAATGACATACAGTAAATCTTCCATCTTCTTACCACCCTTTTGAAACCATAAAAAAACAGCCATACAAAACGCTTCATCGAAAAAGATGACTCGTTCCATACGGCTTCTTCGCCTAAGTTTTCGATTGTACCAGCAGGAACGATTTGGGGTTCCCCTGTTTTCAGTTACATACTATACCATAACTTTTTCCCCTTGTAAAGGGATTATACATGTATACATAAAAAGACAGACCGCCTGTCTTTTCGTAACGGTTACCGCAGGCGACCATTTGCCGCATCGCGCCGGAGTGCCCTCTTATATAGCGTGCGCTCCCATGGCTGCAGGTCTTCGAGCAGCCATGCGCTCGTCGATCCACAGTAACGGCCTGGCTGCAGGGATTCGCGGTACTCGCTGATGGCCAATGCGATTTCCGGTGTCGTGCAGTCCAGTTCTTTCTTATACAGGCAGCGACTGCGGCAGAAACGGATGTAGACAGTTCCCGTCGGATCGTCCTTTCTCCGGTAGAGAAACCCCTTTCCCTTTTCGTATTCCGCGTTGACCGCCTGCGTGATCCGCTCGCTGATATCATCCGCAAGATTTCGCGCAGTCTGACGGCCCCTTCCATGTTTCCAATCAAACGAATCGTTCCCATGATCCAATGACATGTCCTTGTTTTCCATACGTCCTTCCCCTTTTCCATCCTCTTGTCTAAATAATCCGAATATACAATATATTTTGAGGATTGATAACTCCAATCATACGATAAATGAACGAAAAAAGCAATCAAAATTTCGTCTTTTTTCGTATTTTTTCATTTTTCTCTTCTCTTTTTCCACCACGAAAGGAAAATAAAAAATAACTATGTCAAAATGTAAGGTTTTTAATACAATTCCAAGATATATCGGTAAAATAGAAGTGACAGAGTTTTCTTAGATGTTATGGGGAAGAAAGCGTTTTCCACGATGTCGAAGAACATTCGACAGTCACGCTTTCTTGATCAGAAGGAAAAGGAGAGGATTCCCATTCTTCGGATACCAGTAAGCAAGCTTCGGGAAGGCATGGTTCTGGCACAAACGATTTACAACAACAGCGAAGGCAGTGTGCTGACGCGCGGGACGGCGCTGACCGCGCGTTATATCGAGCATCTGCGCAGGATGGAAGGACTCACCTCCGTTACGGTCATGTCCGCCAACGGCTGCTTGGATATCTTGCCGCCTCCTGACATTGTACAGGACGCGACACGCTCTGCAGCCGTTAACTGCATCCAATCGTTTTATACGCGCCTGGACACGATTACGCCAGCGGATGTCAAACAGCTTGAGCACACGATTGACCTGCTGCTCGAGGACGTGATGAACCGCGGGGAAAATCTCGTACAGTTAACGGATATCCGCATGTACGATTCCTATACGTTCTCCCACTGTGTGAACGTTGCCATTCTCTCCGCCATGCTCGGGATGCTCTGCGAAAAGTACTCCTATCATGAATTGGAGGCGCTGACGCTCGGCGCTATCCTGCACGACATTGGAAAGATGGATATCCCGCCAGCCGTTTTGAACAAGCGCGAACGGCTGACCGATGAGGAATTTCAGCTCGTACGGAAGCACACCGCGTTCGGTGCCCGCCGGATCCGTTCGCTCGCGGACAAAATCCCGCACGCAGCCATCGTCGAGAACATTGCTTACAGCCATCACGAGCACATCGACGGACGCGGTTATCCGCGGCATCTCAACGCAAAGAGCATTCACCCGTTCGCAAAGATTGTGGCCATCGCCGATGTCTATGACGCTTTGACGAGCGAACGCCCCTATAAAAAAGCATACGCGCCGCATCTTGCGTACAAGATCATGACGAGCCTGTTGGATGGCCAGTTCGATCCGGATCTCTTGCAGCTGTTCTTTGATAATGTCGCGATTTACCCGATTGGCACAGTCCTAAAGACGCGGCTCGGCTATGCGGTTGTCCTGCGCTCCGCCTTCCGTCATACGCGTACGCCGCTGATTCGAGTCTTTGCGGACAATGGCGGCCACCGTATGAGCCATTACGCAGATCTGGATCTTTCCTGCGTGCAGGATGGTGCCTCCATGATCCAGTCCGTCCTGCAGACCAACGATGTGCTGCATTTCATCCAGGATACCAACATCAACCCGGATACCTATCTTTCGAAAAACATGCAAAATATCGGCGTGCGTTGCCAGAGCAAGCGCGCATGAAAAAAGCCCACCTTGAGGAAGAAGCGGGCATTTTTCATGCGCGATGTGCCTTATTTTTTGTAGTCCTCTGCCAGTTTTTTGAACAACGGCAGAGATTTTTTTATGGTCTCGGTCTTGATGCAGTAGGCAACGCGGAAATATCCGGGCGCGCCGAAATCCTTGCCGGGGACCAGCAGCAGATCGTATTTCTTCGCATGCTCACAGAACGCCTCATCATCGCTCTCGAGTGCCTTTGGGAACAGGTAGAACGCACCCTGCGGCTGCACGCACTCGAATCCCGCATCGATGAGCCCGCGGTAGAGCAGCTGCCCGTTCTCGACGTATTTCTCGATGTTCGACGGCCGATCCGCGCAGCGGCCAATGACGAGCTGCCAAAGAGACGGCGCGTTGACATGTGTCAGGACGCGCGCTGCACCGGCAATGGCGCCGAATACCTTCCCGAAATCGGCGACCTTGTTTGGCACGGCGATATAGCCGATGCGTTCACCGGGCAGCGAAAAGGATTTGCTATAGGAATAGCAGACGAGCGTATTCTCATAGTAGTTCGGGATGTATGGCACCGTAAAGCCGTCGTAGGCGATTTCACGGTACGGTTCATCCGATACGAGAAAGATCGGATGCCCATACGCCTTCTCTTTCGCGCGAAGGGTATCGGCAATGCGCTGGATCGTCGCTTCGGAGTAAACCGCGCCGGACGGATTGTTCGGGGAGTTCACGATCACCGCTTTCGTATGCTCCGTGATGCGCGAGGCAAACGCGTCGAAATCGATCTGCCAGTCCGCCGGATTCGGCGGGACGACGACCAGTTTGCCGCCGACCGACTCGACAAATGGCCGGTATTCCGGGAAGAACGGGGCGAACGCGATATACTCGTCGCCCTCTTCAAACAGTGCCTTGAAACAAATGGTAATCGCCGCGGCCGCACCGCTCGTGAGGAAGATGTTCTTCCCTTCAAAATCGGTGCCAAAACGCTTGTTGATGCTTCTCGCAATCGAAGCGCGCACAGCCGGATTGCCCGGTGCTACCGTATATCCGTGAATCTTATCCGGCTCCATCGTCTTTAGAATATCGATGGCTGTATCGCGGATAAAATCCGGCGTCGGCACATTCGGATTGCCGAGACTGAAATCGTAGATATTCTCCTCGCCGACTTCCGCGGCGCGTTTCCGCCCAAACTCAAAAATCGCGCGAATCGTCGATTTTTTCGTACCGAGCTCATACATCTTTTGAGAAACCATGCACATACCTCTATTCCATGAACAAAAGCAATAGACCGGAAAAGAAACAACGCTCTATTACTGAAATACGCATGTTTACATTATAGCACACGAATCCGTAAAAAAAAAGAGACAGCCCTTGCGGTGCTGTCCCTCGATTTCTGCAAAACTCAACAGAAATACACAAGGCTCGCTTTCTTCCACTCCCGAAGTGTATAAAGCATCTGCCTGTCCGCGCGTTCGGTGATGCCGGTTTCGGATGCGAGCTCACGTGCGATGGATTCGCACTCCTCGCGAGTCTGCCCGTGAACCATCGTGTAGACGTTGTAGGGCCAGTCTGGCGCCGTATTGCGGTCGTAGCAATGCGAAACGCGCGGGTGCGCACAGAACCTGCGGCATACCTCATCCGTCCGCTCGGGCGGTACGCGCCAGGCAATCAAGACATTCTCCTTAAAGCCTGCCTTGCGATGCTGCAGAACCGCGCCCATTTTACGGATTGCCCCGTTTTCCTTCATGCGGCGCGTGCGCGACAGGAATTCCTCCTCGGAGAGTCCTGCCCGCTCTGCAAGCTCCGCATAGGGATGCGGGCTGAGCGGAAACGCTCCCTGCAGCGCACGGATAACCTGCCGGTCTTTTTCGTCGATCGTCATAACTGCACCTACTTCAACTGAAACTGCACATTGATCTTGTATTTCTTCTTTACCTTGAGATTCAGCAGACGTTCCACGCCGTCAAGCGCGCGAATCTCATCGAGGATACGCGTTTCCTCCTCGGGGCTTCGTGTGTGAAGCGTGAACCAGAGGTTATAGCTCCCCTCGCGCTCATAATTGTGGGTAACGCCTGCGTATCCATTGATATGCTGCGCGACGGACGCCATACAGCTTTCCTTCACGCGCAGTGCAATCAGGGCCCCGTGGTAGCCGAGCTTCCCGGATTCAAAGAAAGCGCCGATGCGGCGGATGTAGCCGCTCTCTTTCAGCGCGCGGATCCGCTCGATAACCGTTTCCTCCTGGCAGCCGATTTTTTCGGCGATGTCCGCAAACGGGCGCGGGGACAGCGGCAGGTTGCCCTGCAGTTCATTGAGTATCTTTTTGTCCAAAGCACTGAATTCTGTCATCGTTCATTCCTCTAACAATGTATCGCGGATGACTTCAAGCAACGCATCCCGTCCGATATTCTTCATCGACGAATATGGCAGTACCGGAAGTTCCGGAATGCCGAGCTTCTGACGGATGTTCTGCGCCGATTTCTGCATGGCGTTCGGGCCGAGCTTGTCCGCCTTCGTCGCGAGGATCAGCACGGGCAGGCGATGCCGCACGAGCCATTGCAGCATGTCAACGTCCGAGGCCATCGGGTCGTGCCGGCTGTCAATCAGCTGACAGACGAACTTTAGTTGACGTGAGGTCAGCAGGTATTCGCGGATGAAGTCTTTCCAGATATTCCGCTTCTCCCGCCCCGTCTTCGCGTAGCCATAGCCCGGCAGGTCAACGAGGTAAAACGCGCGGCGCTCCGCTTCACCGGCGAGCTTCGCGCCGACCTCATAGAAGTTGATCGTCTGCGTCTTGCCCGGCTGCCCGGATACCCGCGCGAGCCCTTTCGTCCGGGTCAGCGAATTGATGAGCGAGGATTTTCCGACGTTCGAGCGGCCGATGCAGACGATCTCCGGAAGTTGTTTTTCCGGATACTGTTCTTTTTTTACTGCCGAAGCGATATATTCCCCCTGCGTAATCGTGATGCTTTGCTGTTTCACTTTTCCCCCTTGTCTGCCTTTGGCAAAAGCGCAAGCTTCAAAACCTCGTCAACGTCCTCGACCGGGAAGAACGTAATCTTCCCGCGGACGAATGCCGGAATGTCCTCGATATCGCGTTCATTCTCTTTCGGCAGAATAATGTTCCGTATGCCCTCGCGGTAGGCGGCCAGCACCTTTTCCTTCAGACCGCCGATGGGCAGGACCTTGCCGCGCAGCGTGATCTCGCCTGTCATCGCGATATCGCAGCGTACCTTCCGTTTTGTCAACGCGGAAACCATGGCCGTCGCCATCGTGATGCCCGCCGACGGACCGTCCTTCGGGATGGCGCCTTCCGGCAGATGAATGTGCAGGTCGTTTTTTTCGTAGAAATCGTCTTTGAGACCGAGCTTCTTGGCACGGCTGCGCACATAGGTGAGCCCGGCCTGTGCCGATTCCTTCATGACGTCGCCGAGCTGGCCCGTCAGCTGCATCTTGCCGGTACCAGGAAGGACGGCCGCCTCGACCGGCAGGATCGTCCCACCGACCTGCGTCCAAGCCATACCTGTAACGAGGCCGACTTCCGGCTTCCGATTCGCTTTCGTATCGACAAATTTCACTTTGCCGAGGAAATCGGTCAGATTCTTCTTCGAAATGCGGATAGGGGCCTCCGCCCCTTCGACAAGCTGTCGTGCCGCCTTGCGGCAGGCCTTGCCGATGACGCGCTCGAGCTCACGGACGCCGGATTCCCGCGTGTAATCCTCGATCATCTGCTCGATGGCGCCGGCGGCGATGCGGATATCGCCGGCCTTGAGCCCATTCTCGCGACGCTGGCGCGGATAAAGGTATCGCTTGGCGATTTCGCGTTTCTCGAGATCCGTATAGCTCGAGAGTTCGAGAATCTCCATGCGGTCGCGCAGCGCCCGCGGAATCGCGCCGAGGTCGTTCGCCGTCACGACCCAGAATACCTTCGACAGGTCAAACGGCAGTTCGATATAATGATCGCTGAACGTACGATTCTGCGCTGGATCCAGGACCTCGAGCAAGGCTGCGGACGGATCGCCGCGGTAATCCATATCGAGCTTATCGACCTCGTCGAGCAGGAAGACGGGATTGTTCGCCCCCGCGTTCTTGATACCCTCGATCACGCGCCCCGGCATCGCACCGACATAGGTGCGGCGGTGACC
>JALFBM010000037.1 GCA_022773425.1 Selenomonadaceae bacterium | reverse complement strand
ATCAACACGGAAGAAGGCGGCACGCACCTCGCGGGCTTCAAGATCGCATTGACGCGCGCGGCCAATGATTTCGCCCGTCGTCAGGGCATTCTGAAGGACAAGGACGGCAACCTTTCGGGTGAAGACGTCCGTGAGGGCCTGACGGCCGTCATCAGCCTGAAGATCCGCGAGCCGCAGTTCGAAGGACAGACGAAGACGAAGCTCGGCAACAGCGAAGTCCGCGGCATCGTCGATTCCATCGTCACCGAGGGCCTCACGGAGTTTTTCGAGGAAAATCCGGCCATCACGAAGCGTATCCTCGAAAAGGCCAGCATGGCGCAGCGCGCCCGCGAAGCTGCCCGCAAGGCCCGCGAGCTCACGCGTCGCAAGAACGCGCTCGAAGTCTCGAGCCTCCCGGGCAAGCTCGCCGACTGCTCCGTCAAAGACCCCGAGCAGGCCGAAATCTACCTCGTCGAGGGTGATTCCGCTGGCGGCTCCGCGAAGCAGGGGCGTGATCGCCGCTTCCAGGCCATCCTGCCTCTGCGCGGCAAGATCCTCAACGTCGAAAAAGCCCGCCTCGACAAGATTTTCGCGAACGCCGAAATCCGCACGATGATCACGGCGTTCGGCACGGGGATCAGCGAAGACTTCGACCTCGCGAAGCGCCGCTACGGCAAGATCATCATCATGACCGATGCCGATGTCGATGGCGCCCATATCCGTACGCTGCTCCTGACGTTCCTCTACCGCTACATGAAGCCGCTGATCGAGCAGGGCCACGTCTACATCGCGCAGCCGCCGCTCTACCAGATCCGTAAGGGCAAGAAGCACTGGTATACGTACAGCGATGACGAACTCACGCGCAAGCTCGACGAGGTCGGCCGCGACGGCGTGAACGTGCAGCGCTATAAGGGCCTTGGCGAGATGAACCCGGAACAGCTCTGGGAGACGACCATGGATCCCGCGCAGCGCACAATGCTGCGCGTCGAGATGGAGGACGCAGAGGAGGCGGACGATCTGTTCACGGTCCTGATGGGCGACAAGGTCGAGCCGCGCCGCCGCTTCATTGAGGAGAACGCGAAGCTCGTCCAGAACCTCGATATCTGAGGCGGAAAATATTCGGTTCCTCTTCGATTTTTTGACATTCCTTCTTGTATTTTTAAGCATTTGATGCTATATTAGAACCATAGAAATACTTCCGAAACAAGGGGAGTAGCTGAACGACCAGACATCGTCAGGTCGGACAGGTCGTGTGCGGCCTGTCCCGGTGTGGCCGGCTTCAGGATGAAGTAAGCAAGACCTTGTTCCGCAGCAAAAGGGCCGGACAGGGCTTTGGTTTTGGTGCGGAGCAGGGTCTTTTTATATCCTGCCGGGAGTGCGTGTCTGGAAGGAGAGTTTTTGCAAATGGAAAATTTCTTTGCGGGGATGTTCAGCCCGGAGTGGTTTGCCGCCTTGTCCGGCATCCTGCTCATGGACCTGATCCTGTCCGGCGACAACGCCATCATGATCGCGCTTGCCAGTAAGAATCTGCCGGAGCATCACCGAGGCAGGGTCATCGTCATCGGCGGTGTCGGTGCGGTGCTGATCCGCGTCGGCTGTACGCTGTTCGCGACGGGGATGCTGGCGGTGCCGTATCTGACCTTTATCGGCGGCATCGCGCTGCTCTTTATCGCGGTGCACCTGCTCGCCGAGGACAAGGCGGAGGACGGGCGCGAGAAAAAGCCGCACGCCCCGACGAAGTTCTGGGCGGCGGTCCGCACCATCCTGATCGCGGACTTCATCATGAGCCTCGACAATATCCTGTCGCTGGCCGGCATCGCCAATACCGTGCCGGAGGGCAAATGGAGCCTGATCATCTGCGGCCTGATGATTTCCATCCCCATCGTGCTGTTCGGCGCGCAGCTCTTCCTGATGATCATGCTGCGCGTGCCGGTCGTCATCGACATCGGTGCGGCTGTCCTCGGCTATACGGCCGCGGAGCTCATGCTCGGCGATCAGGCTATGGGCATCTACCTCGAGCCGTACGCGCTTCCCATCAAGGTCCTGTTCGTCCTCGGCGTCCTCGTCCTCGGCAACTATCTGCAGAAGCGGGCGAAGCAGCGCGCCGCCGCAGAACATGCGGGTACGCGGCAGGACTAAATGTTTCATCCTTTTTAGGGGGTTGATCCTTATGAATACGATCAAAACAGCGTTTCTCATGGCGCTGCTCATGGGCGTCATGGTTGCCGTCGGCGGAGCGTTCGGCGGACATACCGGCGCGACCATCATGCTCGTTCTGGCCATTGCCATGAACTTTTTTGTGTACTGGAACAGCGCCTCGATGGCACTGGCCGCCTACAACGCGCAGGAGGTATCGCGCGAGGAGGCGCCGCAGCTCTACCAGCTCATCGAGAATCTCGCGGCGAATGCCGAAATCCCGATGCCGCGCGTCTACCTCATCCCGTCGGATGTGCCGAATGCGTTCGCGACGGGGCGCAATCCGTCGCATGCGGCGGTCGCCGTGACGACGGGGATCATGCGCGTGCTCGACTACAACGAGCTTTCGGGCGTTCTCGCGCATGAGCTGTCCCATGTCAAGCACCGTGATATCTTGATTTCGTCCATCGCGGCGACGATGGCGACGTTCATCGGCTACATCGCGAATATCGCGCAGTGGGCGGCCATTTTCGGTACGGGCCGCAGCGACGATGACGAGGACGGCGGCGGGCTCATCGGCCTGCTCGTGACCATCATCGTCGCGCCGATTGCGGCGTCGCTGATCCAGCTCGCCATCTCGCGTTCTCGCGAGTACGACGCCGACAAGAGCGGCGGCGAGATCTGCGGGAATCCGAACTACCTGGCGGATGCCCTCGAGAAGATCGAGTACTATGCAAAGCACATGGCCGAGATTCCGGCTACGCCGACCACTGAGGCCACCGCGCATATGTTCATCATTAACCCGCTCGCCGGTTCCGGCAAGACACTCGTGAACCTGTTCTCCACCCATCCGGCGACGGAGGAGCGCATCGCACGCCTCCGCCAGCAGGCAAGGGATATGGGGCTTGCGTAAGCAAAAAAAGCCAAAGAAAAAAGGGGCTGTTGCACGTATCAACAACGTGTAGCAGTCCCTTTTAGTTTGCAAAAAAAATGTTGCCAAGGACTTAAAAATCCTTGGCAACAGGCGTAAAATATAGATATGCAAAATCAAATTTTACAAGGAGATTAT